>DATGMB010000273.1:0-6523 GCA_035293845.1 Bryobacteraceae bacterium | reverse complement strand
ACGGCGCGGTCCCGCTGGCCGGTTACGTCGAAGATTTTGCCCAGGTTGATGTGCGACCACACCACCGTCCACTGCGGCACCTGGTCGCCGTTCAGGGCTTCGCGGAAATCGTTGGCGGCCTGCTGCCACATGTTCTGCAGGAACTCGACCTCGGCGATGCGGTAATAGGCCAGCGAGCTGTTGCGCTGCGTTTCGAGCGCCTTGCGATATTCCTTCATGGCGTCGCCGAATTCACTCAGCTCTGCGAACTGCTCGCCGCGCCGGATCGCGACCGCCACGCGGATCTGCGGGCTGTAGCGCAGCACGCGATTATTGGCGTCGATCGTGACCTTCTTCGGTTTGCCGAAGGTATCGACGGAGAACTCCGAGGCCGTCCCCACCACTTCCACGCGCTTATCCTCGGGATTGCCTTCGGTTTCGATGTGCAGGTCCACCGGCATGCGGAACGTGTCGAGATCCTGCGAGATCTTGCCCATCACGCGGAAGCCCTTCTGCGTCCGGTAGACGGTGTAGTCCAGCTTGAATTCGGGCGCGCCGCTCGATTCGATCCACTGGATGAAGAAATAGGCCAGATCCTGGCCGGAGACCTTCTCCACCGCGGCCTTGAAATCGTCGGTATTGACCGCCTTCCAGAGGTTCTGCTGCGGGAATTCCTTCATCAACTGGAAGAACTTCTGGTCCCCTATGGTATTGCGCAGCATGCTCAGCACGGCCGCGCCCTTGCTGCCGGTCAGCGCCCACAATTCCGGCGAATAGTCGTCGAGGCGCGAGGACTGCATGATGGGCAGATTGTCGACGGTCAGCGCGGCCACCATCTCGGTTTGCAGCGCGCTTTCGAAAGCGCCATTGCCGGCCGTGTGCTCCATCCACAGCAGCTCCGAGTAGGTCGCCGGGCCGTTTTCAAGCCACAGGTGGTTGCGCGTGGCGGGCGAAACCAGTTCCTCCCACCACTGCCGTGAGATCTCGTTGGCCAGCAGGCGCGAGTTCGGCTTGTTGCCGATCGAGCGCGGCGCGAGGAAGATCAGGCCCGGCGCCGCGTAGCCGCCCGGCGCTCCCTCCTCGGTTTCCACCACCGTCAGATTGGCGTAGGGCGGCAGGCCGTACAGGCTGGTGAAGTAGGACATCTGCCGGCCGGTCTCCTCGCCGTACGGCTGCGCCATGGCGGCTTCCGTGCCGCGAAAATAGAGCGACGTCGTGACGCCCTCCTGCTGCACCTTCACCGGCTGGTCCTTCACGAGCGCGATGCTGCCGGGGAAGGAGTGCTTGTCCATGCGGAACTCGAACTGCGTCTTATCGCCCGCCGCCTGGTGCGTGTCGAAGCCGCTGCCGAGCGCGGTGTAGCCGTTGGGCACCGTTACCTTGATATCGGCGCCGAAACGATCGGTCGAGTAGCCGCTCACGGGGAACCAGCGCGAGGGATAGAGCAGGAAGGCGAAATCGGGGTGGATGGCCGCGAATTTCACGCCGTACACGGGCGAGTCCTCCTGCCCGCTCAGCTTGCCGTCATAGTAAAACGTGACGCTGTAGGGCTGGCCCTTCGGCAGCGGCGGCTCGAACGTCAACCGGATGCTGAAATCCTGCTGGGTGCGCGAAGCCGGGATCTGCTTGCCGCTCGCATCCACCACGCGCGAGACGTTCAGGGCATTGTTCAGCTCGAAGGCCGCCGAGCTTACCCCGTCGTCCTGCGGGACGAACCGCACCGTAGTCCTGGCCGCGAGCGACGACGTGGCCGGGGAGATTTCGGCATCGATCGCATAATCCTGCACGTCGATGCGAGGCGCGGGCCGCCGCTCCTGCGCGGAGGCCGGATGCATCCCGGCAAACCAGAGCAGGCCGGCCACTACGGGCGCGGCCGCGCGAATGCAATCACGAAACATGTGCAACTTGTCCTTCCAGAATTTCCTGCACGATTGAAGCGGCGTACTCCATGGGGGGCCGCACTGTTCCCTGGCGGCCGCGGCCCTCGTGGCCGGCGCCGCTCAACTTCTCCCGTACTTCCGCCAGTCCCTGCTGCATCTCCGTCCGGGCGTTTTCATCCGCCAGCAACCGCCGCGCCTCGCGGGCGATCGCCTCGCCGCTCATCTGCGACTGCATCAGCTCCGGCACCACCGGGCGCCCGGCAATCAGATTCACCATCGTATAGAACGGCACCCGCACCAGCAGCCGCCCCGCTGCCCAGCTCGCGGCGCTGACCTTGTAAAACGCGACCATCGGCGTTCCCAGCAGCGCCGCCTCGACCGTCACCGTGCCGCTTGCCACCAGCGCCAGGTCCGCGTGCGCGAGAGCATCCCAGTTCTCCCCTTCGATGATCCGGACCGGCGAGCCTGGCATACGTTCGCGGAAAAAGTCGGCCCCGGTGTGAGCCGAGGCCGGCAGCACAACATGCAACGCCTGCTCCCTGTACAGCCTTTCGATCGCGTCGCTCAACGCGGGCAGATGGCGCGCTGCTTCGCCGCGGCGGCTTCCTGGAAGCACTGCTATTAATGGACGGCCTTCCGCCAGCCTGTGTTTCCGAAAAAACTCGCCCCGCGAAAGCGCCGGCCGCACCAGCCCGGCCAGGGGATGGCCGATATAGTCCGCCGGAACCCCTTCCCGGCGAAAGAATTCCTCCTCGAACGGAAAGATGCACAACAGCCGCCGCAGCGTGCGCCGCATCGCCTTGACGCGGCCTTTCCGCCATGCCCAGGCCTGCGGCGCCACCAGGTAGATCACGGGAACGCCCGCCTTGTGGAGCTGGCGCGCCACGCGCAGATGGAAATCTGGCGAATCCGTCAGAATGGCCACATCCGGCCGCCGCTCGCGCGCCGCCGCCACCAGTTTGCGAAATTCCCCCCGGATGCGCGGAATGTGCCGCACGACTTCCAAAAGGCCGACCACCGCCAGGCTGGCCGAATCCACCACCGTCTCGACGCCCGCCGCCCTCATTCGCGGGCCAGTGCAGCCGAAAAACCGCGCATCCGGCCAGAGCCGGCGCAACTCCCCGGCCAGCAGCGAGGCGTACAGATCGCCCGAGGCCTCGCCGGCCGAGATCAGAATATTCGGCTGCATGTTCTTTAATTTTAGCGTCTCGGCGTTTCCAGCTTCTCACCCGTGTTTCCAATCCAAGTTACAATCGTTGCGGGCATGTCCACTGAACCCAACCGCACCCGAATGAGCGTGGAAGAGCTGGCCTCCCGCTTCCGCGGCGAGATGATTCCAGTGACCAGCAAATTCTCGTACTTCTCCACGCTGCCGATCGCCGAAGAGGACCTGCGCCAGTACGTCAACGAGCCGGTCGCCGCCATCTCCCCGGCGATCGCCGCCGCGGTGCCGCCCATCGGCGTTCTGCTGGTACCTTATCTTGAAAAAGGCAACGGCAAGGAAGGCGACACGGTCAGCTTCGAGCGCCCCGCCGAGGCGCGCCAGATCGCCGCTTCCGCCCGCGACTTCGACGACTTCACCGTGCTGGCGCTGGCGGTGCGGGATATCGAAATCGCCGACTACCACTACCAGTTTTACAACGCGCTCGCCGGCGTGGTGGCCGCGCACTGGCCTTCGGACGTGCAGGAGCGCTTCTATCGCACCATCCGCGAGGAACTCAGCGCGGAAGTGCACGGCGAAGTCGACGAAAAAAGCTGGCACCTCAAGCAGGCGCTGGTGCGGCGCCAGACCAACGTGCGCAAAGAAACCAAGCTCTTCCGCGAATATGCGCGTCAGGCATTCGAAGACACGCTGACGCTGTACCTGCACGGCACCTGCTGCGATATCGATGTCGAGACCGGTCCGCGCCAGATGCCCAGCCGTTACCTGCGCCGCCGCCTGGAACTGCTGATTTCGCTCTATCCGCCGCCGGAGGGGTATGCGGTGTTGCCGGAGCAGTTGAAAGCGCGGTAACCTCCCCGCGTCTCGGCGGTTCATGATCCATCGCTACGCCAGGCCCGACCGCACCAGCAGCGCGCGCGGATCCGGCTCCCGCCCCATGAAGCGCCGGTACAGCTCCGCCGGGTCTTCGCTATCGCCTTTCGAGAGGATGCACTCCTGGAACGCGCGGCCTACCTCGCGGCTGAAGATGCCCTCGTTGTGGAAGCGAGTGAAGGCGTCGGCGTCCAGCACCTCGGCCCACTTGTACGAGTAATATCCCGCGCCGTAGCCGACCGGGCTACCGAACAGGTGCGTGAAACCCGCGATCATGGCGTGCTGCGGCGGCAGCGGCGCCGGCGTGAATTCCTGCAGAATGGCCCGCGTGTAAGCGATCGGCTCGCCATCCCGCATGGGATCGTACCGCATGTGCAGCAGCAGGTCCACGAAGCCGAAGCCGAGTTGGCGCATCTGCGCGTTGGCGGCGCGGAAGGTGCGCGCCCGCTTCATCTTTTGAAAGAGATCTTCCGGGATCGGCTCGCCCGTCTGCCAGTGGCGCGCGA
The DNA here is from genome assembly GCA_035293845.1 of Bryobacteraceae bacterium. Classification (GTDB taxonomy): domain Bacteria; phylum Acidobacteriota; class Terriglobia; order Bryobacterales; family Bryobacteraceae; genus DATGMB01. Next base: position 2,123 of record DATGMB010000273.1, on the reverse strand, counting down.
ACAGGTCCAGCGCCGGCCGCTCCCAGCACCAGTTCTCCATGATCTGGCTCGGCAACTCCACGAAGTCCCAGGCCACGCTGGTGCCCGCCATCGACCGGATCTCGACCCGGCTCAGCATGTGGTGCAGCAGGTGGCCGAATTCGTGGAAGATGGTCTCGACTTCCCGGTGCGTCAGCAGCGCCGGCTTGCCGCCCACCGGAGGCGTCAGGTTGCCGCAGATGAGCCCCAGATGCGGTTCGAAGCCGTGGTCTACCGGCCGCCCGGTGATCAAGGCGTCCATCCAGGCGCCGCCGCGCTTGTTTTCGCGCGGATACCAGTCGGCGTAGAAGCCGCCCAGGAAGACGCCGTCTTCGTCGTGCATGTGGTAGCAGCGCACCTGCGGGTCCCACACCGGGGCCTGCGCTTCCGTGACCTTCACGCCGTAGAGCCGCTCCACCAGGCTGAACAGTCCGGCCGTGACGCATTCCAGCGAAAAATAGGGCCGCAGCGATTCTTCATCGAAATCGTAGAGCGCGGCGCGCTGCTTTTCGGCGTAGTAGGCCACGTCCCAGGGATCGAGCGGCGGGGCGGCGGCGCCTTCGATCGAGCGGCGGAACTCGAGCAGCTCCTGATTCTCTTCGCGGAAGCGGCGCTCGGTCTTCGCTTTCAGATCCTCCAGGAATTCGAGGGCGTGCGCGCCGGTGTGCGCCATGCGGTCTTCGAGCACCAGGTCGGCGAAATCGCGGAAGCCGAGCAGCTCGGCTTTGGCCCGCCGCAGTTGCAGGATGCGCGCGGTCAGCGGCCGGTTATCGTGGTCCGCCTCCGTGGCGCGCACCGAGTAGGCTTCGTAGAGGTGGCGGCGGATGCCGGCATCCGCCAGGTACGTCATCACGGCGAAGTAGTCGGGCGCCTGCAGAGTGAAGCGCCATCCCGGCTTGCCCTTGCGTTCGGCGCTATGCCGCGCGGATTCGACCGCGGACGGCGGCAGGCCGGCCAGTTGCGCCGGGTCCTCGATCAGCAGCTCGAAGGCGTTGGTGGAATCGAGAACGTTTTCGGAGAATTTGGTCGTAAGCTGCGTGAGCTCGACGTCGATCTCTTCCAGGCGCTTTTTGCCCGTCGCATCGAGCTCCGCGCCGTGGCGGCGGAAGGTGTCCATGGTCTTGCGCAGAAAGCGCCGCCGCGCCCCTTCGAGCGCCTGTGCTTCGCCGGCCGCGGCATAAGCCTTGATCGCCTGCCACAGCCCCTGATGCAGGGGAATCCCGGTATAGAACGCACTGACATCCGGCTGCACCGCATTGAAGGCGGCGCGCAGCTCGGGGTAGGTGGCGACGGATTCGAGATGCCGCACCACGCCCATGGCCCGGTCGAGCGGCTCGGTGAGGCTGTCGAGCGCGTCCATCGTATTGGCGAACGTGCGGGGGCCGGGCTGCGCGGCCAGAGCTTCCAGGCGCTCCCGCGCGCCGGCCAGCAAGGTGGCGATGGCGGGCTCCACGTGCTCCGCCCGGATGCGGTCGAACGGGATCTGGAAACCTAACGAAAGAAGCGGGTTGTCAGCGCTGGACTGGGGCATTTTCTCCAGCGTACCAGTAACCGCATCCGCCACGGGGGCACCCCGTGCAAAAAACGACAAAACGAGTAACATAGAAGGGAATGGCTTTTCAAGGCAATGGGAACGCCGCCCGCGAGGGGGAGGAGCGGCGCAATATGTTTGCCCTGGTGATGTACATCCCGGGGCCGCTCGGCCGGTTCCTCGACGATCTGCGGCTGGAGCTGGTGCCGCATTGCAATCCGCATGCGCACGTGAGCGTGCTGCCGCCGCGTCCTCTCGCGGTGCATTGGTCCGCGGCATCGCAGCGGGCGCGCGCCCTTACCGAAGGATGGTCGCCCTTCGATCTGGAGCTGGCTACGGTGGAGGTGTTCCCCGCCACGGATGTGATCTACATCGAGGTAGGGGCCGGCGCCGCGGAGCTCCGCGCGCTGCACGCCGCGATGAACGCCGGCGCGCTGGAATTCGACGAGCCCTACGAATACCACCCTCATATCACTCTGGCGCAGGACATCGCCCACGAGGACGTTCCGCGGCTCACCGCCATTGCCCGCCGCCGCTGGGCCGAGTACCGCGGCAGCCGCTGGTTCCGCGCCGA
>DATGMB010000272.1:0-57820 GCA_035293845.1 Bryobacteraceae bacterium | reverse complement strand
CTGCACCGCGCGTTCCTTCTCGATCTGATATCGTTTCTGCATATAGCGACTCTCCTTTTTTCCTGGCGGAAAAATTTTCCCCGAGGCTACCATGCCTCGGGGGCGAGGGTCGCTACTTTCTACGAACTACCGGGCAATCTCACGCCTGTTACAAAGCAAATCAGTTTGCACTCGTCTCGGCGCGCATCCTGAATCGCCGAAATTACCGCAGCACTCGTTTTGGTCAAATTTGCGGCGCCAGCATGGCAGCGGGAGATTTCTCGAACGTTCTGTCCCTCATATAGCGTTCGCGCCGCCTCAATAATGGTTGGCGTCGGTGCGTAATCCGCGTTGTCCCAAAGCTCGGGATCAATCAGATCCCGAGCTTGGTGAGAGTATCGTTCAAAAGCTTCAGTGAGGACACGGCCGAGGGAGTCCGAGTTGGCACACCAGATTGGAGCTATAGAATCGGCGACATCGTTCGTGGGTGCATCGCGACCGACGGCGCGTGTTGCTACCAGGATCGGTACCAGGATTCTGTCGCGGCTGGCTCTGTGAAAATCCCGGAGGTCCAAACAGTAGTCCTCGACTTGAATGCGTGCCTGCTGGTCATAAAATTGAGCGCCGCACTTGAACTCAATGACCAGGATTGGACCTCCGCCGATAATGACCGCATCAATTCTCTTTCCGCGCCGGGGTATCGGGTATTCCAGAAGGAGGTGTAAGTTCTTATCGGAAAGTGGGGAGAGCGCTGATCGAAGTAACCTGATCTGCTGACGCCAGGCCTCCAGCTGCTCGGAAGTCAGTTCTGTGAAGGCCCCGCTGGCGACAGCAGATAGGCGGCCGATGATCGCATCCTCATTCTGGCCGAGAAACTCGCATATCCCAGACCGGTAAATCGCTGGCATGAATTCTCAGTCTAGCTGCTTGCGTTTTCCCGGTCACCCCAACCAGTGGGGCGCGCGAGGTGGGTAATGGGTTGGCAACCCGGCGCACGATTTGAGTACAATACGCCGAAGGGCCGAATCGCGACGTCGTGGCGGGGGCGTTGAAGGGAAGAGAGGACTGGATGAGGAAGCTTCTGGGCGTTGCGGTGGTATGGACTGTGGCGGCGTGCGGGATGTGGGCGCAGCCGCCGGAACAGCCGGGGGCTCCGGCGACGGGCGGGCGCGGGGGCGGGCGGCGCGGGCCGAATTTCCCGCAGCAGACGCGGCAGTTGGCGTCGCCGGAGGTAATCGCGCGGGGCAAGGCGGTATACAGCGTGAACTGTACCGCTTGCCACGGAGCGGACCTGCGCGGAGGCGACCAGGGCGGTCCGAGCCTGCTGCGGTCGCTGGTGGCGCTGAGCGACGGGCACGGCGAAACGATTGCGCCGATCGTGCGCGGCGCGCGTCAGGCCCAGGGGATGCCGGCCTTCAACCTGAACGATACGGATATTACGGCCGTCGCAGAATACATCCACAGCGTGCTGGCGAAGGTCGGGGTGCAGGCGCGGCCTCCGGGTGCGGTCGATCCCGAGACTCTGAATGTGCTGGTAGGGAACGCGGCTGCGGGTGAGAAGTATTTCCAGGCCCGATGCGCGAGCTGCCATTCGGTGACTGGCGACCTCAAAGGCATCGCATCCAAGTATCCGGAGCCGCGCACGCTACAGAATACCTGGGTATCTGGCGGAGGCGGCGGACGCGGCGGCCGGGGCAGGGAAGGTGGCAAGCCGAGCACCGTCACGGTGACACTGGCGAGCGGCGAGAAGATCGAGGGGCGCCTTGTCCACAAGGATGACTTTATCGTGACCCTGGTACTCGCAGACGGCACGCGCCGCTCGATCGAGCGCAATGGGGACGAGCCGAAAGTCGAAGTGCACGATCCCAACGAGGCGCACAAGAAACTGCTGCCGACGCTGGATGATAACGATATGCACGACGTCACGGCTTATCTGGCGACCGTGAAATAACTCAGGGGGAACTCATGAAACGGCTGGTCATCGTACTTTCTCTTTTCACGGGACTTACCCTGTCCACACCATCGGCATTCGCACAGAGCGGCCTCGATCCGGCGGTAATTCTGAAGCCGCTGGCCGACCAATGGACCACTTACTCCGGCGATTACTCGGGCAAGCGCTTCAGCTCTTTAAAGGCGGTAAATCCTGCGACGGTGAAGAATCTGAGCCTTGCGTGGGTGACGCGCTTCACCACCGGCTGCGGCCCCGCGGGCGTGGGTGGTTCGGGCGGCCCGGGCGGCGGCGGAGGCGGCGGGCGCTTCGGGGGCGGCGAGGCAGCGCCGATCATCGTGGGTGGCCTGGGCGATGGCGGCCTGAATAGCTGCGGACCGGCGAGGCTCGGCGGCGGCATCCTGATGGTCGATGGCGTGATCTACATGTCGGCGCCTGACAACGCCTGGGCGGTCGACGCGCGCGACGGCACGATTCTGTGGCACTACTACTGGAAAACGCGCGGGGGCACGCACACCGGCAACCGCGGGATGGGGATGTGGCGCAACAACCTGTACCTGGAGGTCCACGACGATTACGTCATCTGCCTGGACGCGCGGACAGGCAAGGAAAAGTGGAAGAAAGAAATTTCGAGCTTCGACGAGCAATACTTCTCTTCCATGTCGCCGATTGTGATCGGCAACCATGTGCTGGTGGGCACGGGCAATGACATGGATGCGCCCGGCTTTCTGCAATCGCTCGATCCGGAAACCGGCGAGCGGCAATGGATCCTCTATACCGTGCCGATGACGAAGGACGATCCCGCGGTGAAGACGTGGGCCAGCCTGGATGCCGCGCGCCACGGCGGCGCGCAGGTGTGGATTCCCGGCGCGTACGATCCGGAGACGCACCTGTATATGTTCGGCACCGGCAATCCGACGCCGGCGTACACGACGGGGCGGGGCGACGGAGACAACCTGTATACGTGCTCGCTGGTGGCCGTCAACGTGGATACCGGCAAGATGGCGTGGTATTACCAGACCTCTCCGCACGACACGCACGACTGGGACTCCACGCAGACGCCGGTCCTGGCGGACATGCCGTTCAACGGCAAGATTCGCAAGATCGTGATGACGGCCGAGCGCAACGGCTACTTCTTCGTGCTGGACCGGGTGACCGGCGAGCATCTGGTGACCGGCAAATTCGGCCTCTACAATAACTGGGCGCTCGGGCTCGATGAACAGGGGCGGCCGAAGCGCAATCCGGCGAAGGACGCCACCATTGCCGGCTCGCTGGTGAACGGCGACGTGACGAACTATCCGCCGCCTTCGTTTTCGCCGGATACCGGACTGTTCTACGTGCCGGAGAACAACTCGCTGCGTTTGACGTACCTGATCGATCCCGACCCGCGCGGCTCGATGGGATTGGGGGGCACGATGAGCGGCGGAGGCGTGAATTACGGGTCGTATATCGACGCCATCGACTACCGCACGGGCGAGGTCATCTGGCGGCATGAAGTGCAGGGCAGCGCCGGGCTGCTCTCGACAGCGAGCGGACTGCTGTTCAGCGGTGACGGCCAGAACCTGGTCGCGTACGAGGCGAAGACCGGCAAGCCGCTGTGGCATTCGCGAATCGGGGCGACTGGCAACGCGCCCGAGACTTACTTGCTCGATGGCAAGCAGTACGTGCTGGCGACTGGCGGGGACCAGTTATACGCGTTTGTGCTGAACCGGTAGCAACCTGAATGGTGCGCCTCCAGGCGATGATGCCCGACGGCATCGCGCTCACATGCAGTTCTTGCCGGCGCAGAGGTGCCTGCTGAAGAACGGCATCACGAAATTCTGAAAGCGGACAGCGACCGCGCTGGTATGTGTGCCCGGGTAGACCTCAAACGTATTGGCAATCCCATAGCTGTCCAGAATCTCGTGCAGCTTGGCAGCCCCCGCGCGTAAGCCGTGCTGGTCGCCTACGTCGATTGCGATGGCATTGTACTGGCGCAGGTTCCCGATGTACTGGTCCACGAAGGCCAGAGGCGCGTTGGCCGCCCACTTCGCCAGCACATCCTGCTGGACCGTTCCATCCTTGACCGGTAGATCGAGATAGAGCGGCGGATTCTTGGGATTCGGCGACCAGGCCGCGGCCGAGGCGAGCTGTGCTCGAAGCCCGAACGGCAGCTTGGCGGAATCGGCGGCCGTCTTTACGGCCGCCAGGGCCTTCTCACTCTCCGGGTTGGACGGACCGGCGCCGCGCGCCGACATGCAGCACGGGCTCATGATGTAGAGGCTGCCGAACACGTCGGAGTGCTTCATGCCAATCCGGCTGGCGCCGTAACCCCCCATGGAATGGCCGACCAGCCCACGGCTCGACCGCTTCGAAATCGTGCGGTAGTGAGCATCGATGTAAGCGACAACGTCATGGGCGATGAAGCGCTCGAAGTCGCCTGTGGTGACCGAACTCGAATACATGGAGCCGTTGTGCACGGTCTTCGAGTCCGGCAGCACGACGATCATGTCCTGCGCTCCCTGTGCGAAAGCTCCCTCAATGGTCTGAGGAACGTGGATCTCCTGCGACCACTGGGCCGCGCCGATCGAATACCCGTGGAGAGCGTAGAGCACGGGGTAGCGCCGCGATCGATCGGTCGCGTAGCCGGGCGGCAGGAACACGAGGACCTCGCGATCGACGTCATTTCCCTCCAGGTTGCCTTCGAGCGCTGCGCCGTGGATTTTGATGTGCTCCACCGCGACTGGCTTGGCGCCCGGTACGACGGCAGGCACTTCGGTCTTCACCTGCGCAGCCGCGGTCAGCGCCAGCGCCGTCAACATCGTGCCGAGCGTAATGTGCATCCTCATCGATTGCTCCTATCTGAGATCCAGCTCGACTACCTGGATCGAATACCCCGGCATCACGTGTTGGAGGCGCTCGCCGTGAACCGGCGCGGTGGACCTCACCGGCACGATACGCTCGGGGTGTGTGATGGTATTCGTCGCCCAGGTCGTATTCGCCTTCAGCGTCTGGATACGTGCCGTACGGTTGGCAGCTCCCAGTCCGTTGAGTGTGAGGCTGAGCGTCTGCTCCGTGGAGTTCGCGTTGACGAACTTCATGCAGACCTTGTTCTGAGAAGCGGTGACGGAATAGAAGAACCGCTCACCGGCTCCCGAGAGGGAAGAATTCACGGTGTGGCCGCCGAGGCATGAGGAGAACATCACCTGGGCGTAGTAACTGGGCGAACCGTAGCTGCTGAGCGCATCGTAGCCGATCAGGTCGGACGTCCACTGCATCCCGCCGGGATTCACATTGACGAACAGCGGCGCGTAGGATGCCATGATGACGACGTCGCTGTTGCGCTCAAGTCCCGTCATGAAGGCGGCGTCGCCGAGGGCGGCTCCGAAATTCGGTGTCGGCGCGCCCTCGCGAGTGGCCCATTCGCCAACGAAGATCTTCGGGCCGCTGCGGTCCGCATGGTCATAATGACGCGCCTCCTCAAACATGCCCTGCTCGCGCTTGTAGTAGTGGTCATCCACAACGTCGGGTGTCATTCCGTTCACCGGCATCGTGGCGATCACCTGCAGCTTGGGGTACTTCGCCTTGATTGCCTTGTAGAACTGGGCGTAGCGGCCGTCGTAGGTCTTGGCGCGGTCGAAGTTGTCTTCGTTGCCGATTTCAACATAACGAAGCGGGAACGGCGCCGGATGGCCATCCCGGGCGCGGATGGCGCCCCACTTCGTGTCTGCTCCGCCGGTTACGTATTCGATCTCCTCCAGACCGTCCTGTATGTAGGGCTCCAGGTCGGGCCCCGGTTTGACGACCTGTCCACCCAGCGAGTAGCCCGCGTAGATTGCGAGGACCGGCTCCATATGCAAATCCTCGCACCATTCCAGAAACTCCAGCAGCCCCATGCCGTCGCTCGAATGGTAGCTCCAGGTGCTGGGATGCGTCGGGCGGTCGACCAGCGGACCGATCATCTTCTTCCAGTCGAACCGTGTCTCGATGCGATTGCCTTCGAGATAATTGCCGCCCGGGAATCGCAAAAAGGAAGGATGCATGGCGGCCAGCTTTTCCATGATGTCGATGCGATTGCCATTGGCGCGCCCGCGGTAAGTGGGCGGGAAGAGCGAGACGAGCTGCAGCCACAAGGTTGCGGCGCGGTCCACGGTGATCTCCAGGTGATTCTCGGAGCCGGGCGCGGTGTTTCCGGACTGCATCTCGAACTTGTATTGCCGCCAGTCGGCGCTACCGATCGAAGTACTGGCGCTGGCCAGCACCTGCCCGGTTTGGTCCGCTACGAGAGCGATTCGCACGGGCAACGGGTTTGCCGAATCCGTTTTCGCATAGAACGACCCGGTGTAGTGCGTGTTGGGACGCACCGCCATTCCCCAATAGCCTTCGTTGAGGAGACCGGCACGGCTGTTGCCGTCTGCGCGGGTGACTTCGAGTTTCGCGCTCGTGCGGAGAGCTGAAGAGGGACCGGTGGTGTTGTCCACCGAGAGCTTCGCTGCAGCCGCGCCCTTCTCGATGAGGTACCAGTTCAGGACGCCGCTCCAGTCGGAGCGGAACGTGCGGTTCCGGACCAGTTCGGCATACAATCCACCGTCATAGGAGTAGTTGATCTCCTCGGTCATGAGCCCGTAGAGAGTGGGACTGACGGGAGCCTTCGCCTGGTTCACCTCGACGGTAAGCGCGGCCGGCGTTTGGGCGTGCAGGACCAGCGTGCCCGGGGAAATGAGGAGCAGGGCTGAGAATGAGAAGACGATAGCGGAACGATAGTGCATGATGTCCTTGTTCGATGCGGCGGATTGGCTGTGCGAATGCCGCATCCGGGTTCAATCGCGAAATAGTAGCGTAGCGTATTTCGAGAGATAAACCTGCCAGTTCGGCCAACTGTGTCCGCCGCCCGACTGGTTCCAGATATGTTTCACGTCCTTCTTCGTGAGCAGGTCGTCCATCGCTTTTACGCCATTGTATCCGGGGTCTTCGGTGCCGCAGCCAATCCAAAGAACTTTGAGCTTCTGATTCAGCGTCGCCGGATCGGCCTTCTCCCACTCCGTTCGGTTGCCGCCGCCGCTAAACGCGGCGATATAAGCAAACTGATCCAGGTTGTGCAAGCCGATCGACATCGATTGCCCGGCGCCCATCGACAGGCCGCCGATCGCGCGGTGATTCCGATCGGCCAGCACACGGTATTTGCTTTCCACCATCGGCTTCACGGCTGTAAGCAGTTCCCTTTCGATTGCTGCCGGGTCGTTTGCCGGCGGCGTCGCGGCCGAAGCCGTCTTGGTCTCGCGTGGCACGTGGCCATAGGGCATCACGACAATCATGGGCTTGATCTTTCCGTCGGCGAGGAGATTGTCCATGATCACGTTGGCGCGGCCGGTCCAAGTCCACGATGCCTCGATCTGTCCATTGCCGTGCAACAGGTACAGCACGGGGTACTTCGCCTTGCCGGACTCGTAACCCGGCGGCGTGTAGACGTAGACCATCCGCTCCGATCTCAGGTTTTCGGAGTCGTAGAAGTTCACGTGCACCGTCCCATGCGGCACGTGGCGTTCTTCGAAAACGGCTTTCTCCGCGCCCGGCACGATGAAAAGGCTGGTCGGCCCCCATCGGCGCAGCTCCAGGTTCGGATTCGAAGGATCAGGCATCCGCAGTCCGCCATCGATCGCGTACCCGTAGGTGTAGAAGCCAGGGGGCAGGGGACCCACCGTCAGGCTCCACACGCCCTTGTCGTCCCGCACCAGCGGCATGGGTTTCTTGATCACCTCCAGGATTCCGGGAGATCCCATCAGCATCACGTCGTTCGCTTTGGGAGCGAACAGGCGGAAGGTGACGGTGCGATCGGCATGCACCTCCGGCGAAACCGGGATGTTGTTCGTATCTTCGTAGTACGGCGCGGGGCCTCGCTGAGCGTAAAGCATTCCGGCGGCCAGCACGGGGGCGAAGAGCAATCTCATATAGCCTCTCCTTCGATCATTGCTTCCTGACGCCGTTCAGGTCGACGGTGAAGGCCTTGAACGGCTTGTCATTCGCATCGAGAAAGCGGGCGCAGAAATCGGTCGCCCCACCGCCGTTCACGATGGCGGCGCGGACGATGTTGGTACCCGCCTTAAGTGTCAGCCGCTTCGAAACTCCGTCATCGATCACCGTCTGGCGATCGCCGTAAATCCCGATGACCTCCTGCCCGTTCACCCACCAGACGGACGCGGAGTTCGAGCCAATTGCCAGGCGCACGCCGGGGATCTCGCGCGGTACGTTCACCACGGTAACCGCCCAAAACAGGACGTTCGATGTCGGCTTACCCAAAGCGTGGGCGAAATGGTAAAGATTGACGTTGTAATTGATCGTGTCGACCGCGTGCCAGGCGAGTTGCGAAGCGCCTACGGTGACCTTGTCGCCATCGCGCGGAACGACGGTGAACTGGCCGGGGAAATACTCCTTCTTGACGGCTGCCTGAACCGCGCTCTCCGTGAGGCCGCTGGTTTCGATCGGCTCCAGCAGCAGCCAGCGCTGGATGAAGCCATCGGCACTTGGCGGCTTTACGCGTGAAGCCGGAGGCGTGAGCGTGACCGGCGCGACCTGAGCCGCCGCAACCGTGGCGGCGATCCAAGCTGCGGCAATTGCCGTTCTATAGATTCTCATGGCGCTTTGATCACCCAGCGCTGTTTCTGGCTGCCGGCATCCAACCTGGCCAGCGTAGCGAAGCTGCTGCCGACTGCCGAGAGAGCCAGGGCCTCCTTGGAGTCTGGCGCCCATTTCGGCCGGATGCGCCAGGTTCCGTCCGGAAACTGTTCGATCCGCCAGAGCTGCTCGGGCGCTCCCGTAAACGCCGGCAGCACCACCAATTCCTCATCAGCAGTGGCGGCCAGAGTACGTCCCGTGCCCGCCACCGTAATCTTGAAGTACGGCGAACCGGGGTAGCCGCCGGCATCCGGAACCGCCGCAATCGTCCATTTCTGCTGCGCCTGGCACAGATAGTTGGCCATCCGAACATCCACATTGCCTGCCGGCCAGTGCGCCGAGACTTCGGCAACGTCCTGCGGCGGGATAGGGGAGCCCGTGCCGGCGAACATTCCGCGTCCCGCTCCGGCCCCGCCTGGCCCGGCTGCGCCGCCGCGACCACCGCGGCCACCGCCGCGCGCGATTCGACCGCCGACGGGAATCCCCTCGACGGCAAGTTCGAGCACGGTGCCCGTCCGCTCGGATTCGATCCGGTAGGTGCCGTCTTTAAAGTTCTCACCGGCAAGCGGCCAGCCGTCCTTCCATAGCAGCGGCCGGATATCGAGGACGCTGGCGCCGCCCCGATCGAGGTCGGCCTCAAAGTGCATGGAGACCCTCTGCACGCCATCGCCGAGATCGAGCAATCCGAAGTGTCCGGGCCCGATCATACGGCCGCCGGAACCGGCGAATAACTTGCCGCCGCCCTGGATCATATCGATGCCTTCGTGGTCGAGGAAGGGCCCGGTTACTTTCCGGGAGCGGCCGACGCGGATGTTGTACCCGGAGTCGGCGCCGCGGCAGCAACTGCCGTGCGTCGCCAGCAGGTAATACCAGCCGTCGTGATAGATCATGTCCGAGGCCTCGCAATTGATGGCGAGGTTGCGGGGCTTGTCGTTGGGGTTGAGGCGCTTACCCGTCTTGGGATCGAGCTCGACCAACCGGATGTAGCCGAAATAGGAACCGTAGACCAGCCAGAGCCTGCCGTCATTCGGATCTAGGAAGACTCCGGGATCGATGGCATTCGAGTCCTCGACGCCGTCGGACGAGGCAACCACGCCGCCCTCTTCCCACTTGTAGTCCGGCGAGTCGGGTTCGAGGGTCTTGCTCCAGATCATATTGATGGCGGCCTTGGGCTGCGCCTCGATGTTGGCCGCGACATAGACGTAGTAGCGGTCGCCGATGTGAATGACGTCGGGCGCCAACCCGCGCCTGGGGAGCGGCGTGCCGCGGCGCCACGTCCAACCGTCGTCGGAAACGAGCGACGAACCGCCCGTGCCGTAGGTGTAGTACTTGCCGTTGCACAGGACGATCGTCGACGGGTCGTGGATCCCGATCTGGCCATCGAGCGCGAGCGCGATCGATGCCAGGGCCAACAGTGTCGCCGCGAGAGCGTATTTCATACCGTCACTTGAAAAGCCGCGGGGCGAAGTTGTAGAGGCAGCGGCGCCATGTCAGCCATTCGTGGGCCGTGCCGGGAGATTCGAAATACACATTGTGAATTCCCGCCTGGGTCAGGGCGTCGCTGAACGCCTTGGTATTCGGGCCCTCCGCGGAGCCGATGCCGAGAAACAGCACCTTGACCTTCTTGTTGAACGAAGCAGGATCGGCGAAGGCGCCATTGCATGTGGTTTTGGGATCGAATGCCGCACCACGGCCGCCGCAGCTTCCGCTAAATCCGCCGAGGTAGGCGAACTTGTCGAGGTGATTGAGGCCGGTGTTGAACGTCTGGCCGCCTCCCATGGAGAGCCCGGCCATAGCGCGATTCTCGCGGCCTGGCTGGACGCGATAGGTGCGTTCGATCATCGGCATGAGATCCGCGAACATCATGTCGGTAAACGCCGCCCCGTAGTTCGCCGGGAAGCCGCCGCGTCCACCGGGCGCCGCGCCGCGGCCGCCGCCCGCAGGCGCGCCGCCATTGATCTGCACGAGGCCGCGTGCGCCGTAGATCGCCGCGCTCTCGCCGGGCCGGACGGCGTTCAGGTTATCCATCACGATGATCATCGGCTTGGCTTTCCCTGCCGCGATCAGGTTGTCCATGATGAAATCGACGTGGCCCTGGGTGTACCAGCCGGTCTCGTCCTCACCCCAGCCGTGCAGCAGATACAGAACGGGAAAGCGCGCCTTGACGTTGGCGCCGTAATCCGGCGGAGTGTACACGAAACAGCGGCGCCACTTGCCGGTCACGGTCGAGTAATACCACTGCTCGGCGACGTGCCCGTGGGGGACGTCCTTGGCCTGATAGAATTCGGCGTCCGGAGCGGGGATCTCGATGCCGCTGTTCGGCCAGCCGGAGCCGAAGAACGTCATGGTCGAGGGGTCGGCCACCGTGGCGCCGTCGACGTTGAGGCTGTAGTAGTGGAAGCCGACCACCAGCGGCGTGGTCGTTACGGACCAGATGCCATCCGCACCCTTCTCCATATCGAAGCCCTTGCCGATCCGCACCGTGACCTTTTGCGCGTTCGGGGCGTTGACGCGGAACGTGGCCCGGCCGTCTGGATACACGCATGGGTACTTGGCTTCCGGCACATTCAGCGCCGAAGGCTTGCAATCGTCCTGCGCCCAGCAGAGCGCGGCGCTCAGGCTGATCAATACCAGTATGGCTTTCATGATTTCTCCTTGGGATCAATGCAGAGCGGATTTCCTTATTTCTGCCGGCGCCGCAGAATCTCCTCGACCTGCGGACGGGCGACGGGCAGCTTGTCGATGTTCTCGCGGAGCCAGCCGGTGAAGTCCGCTTCGATGGGCTGCGACCAGGCCGCATCAATCTGGCCGGCGGTATATTTGCCTTCGCGCAGCCGCTGATGGCCGAACATGTCCCGCAGGTGGGTGATCTCCGAATACTGCACCACCTGCTCGGCAAGCTGCGGAGGGATGAACAGCACTCCACCATCGCGGCCGAGGACGACATCGCCCGGCATTACGGTGGCCTGGCCGATGCGGATCGGAATGTTAATGCCGATCATCGTGGAGTTCAGGCGCGCGCCGGTCGCGAGCATCCCGAAGTGGTGCGAGGGATCGTAGAAGCGCACGAAGGCGACGAAGTCGTCGAGTTCCTTGAGGCCGTTGATGTCGCGCACCGCGCCCTCATACACAATGCCGTTGTGGCTTTTGGCGTAAATCGCGTTGCCGACGTTGTCGCCGATGGATGGGCCGTCCTGCTTGAGGCCGAAGTGGTCGCAAACGTAAACGTCGCCCGGCTGTAGCATGTCGACGGGCCAGGCGTTGGTTCCGCCGATGCGGCCGTCCTTCTTTCCTTGCTCCTCGATGACGCGCTCGATGTCGGGCCGGCCGGGGAGCCATTGCGCCGTGAGCGCACGGCCCACCAGCACTTTATCCGGATGGATCACGAGCCAGCCGTCGGCGTACTCGTGATTGAAGCCGCCGGAGCGGAGCTGCGCCCAAGCCTCCTCCAGCGTCACCGATTTCATTCGCTGCAGGATGCCGTCCGGGACCTTGGGCCGGCCATCTTCGAACCGCTCCCCTTTCCAATCGGGCGTGTACTTGATGAGCATCTCCCGCGTGAGAATGCCCGGCTGCGCAAAGGCGGAAGCGGCGCAGAGGGCCGCCAAACAGAGACAGATACGCATGGATTATGCTCTCCTCGCCGGCTCGAACCACGGTGTGCCGGGGATCTGTGCTTTGCGAGCCGCGTCGTCGTTCATCTCCACGCCGATGCCGGCGCGCTCCGGCATGGCGATGAACCCCTTCTGAATGATTTCGCCCTCTTTCACCCAATTGCGCCAGAGGTCGAGGGAATCGATCCAGTGCCATTCCTGCACCAGGAAATTCGGAATCGCCGCGCAGACGTGCGCCGTCGCCATCATGCCAATCGGTGAAGTGACGCCATGCGGCGCCACGGGCACGTAATACGTGTGGGCCAGATCGGCGATTTTACGGGCTTCGAGCAGCCCGCCGCATTTCTGAAAGTCCGGCATGATGATGTCGGCGGCGCGCTTCTCCAGCAGCTCCCGGAAACCCCAGCGCATATAAAGGTTCTCGCCGCAGCAGATGGGCGTGCTGGTGGATGCCCGGATCTCCCGCATCGCATCGATGTTTTCGGCGGGGACCGGTTCTTCGAGCCACATCAGCTTGAACGGTTCCAGCTCTTTGGCCACGCGCTTCCCGGTTCCGGCATCGTAGCGGGCGTGCATATCGACGGCCAGGTCGAAGTTCTTGCCATACAGCTCACGCGTGAAGGCGACCTTGGCGACCATATGCTCGATCTCGCCGTTGGACGCGGTCCAGTTGACGCGGTCCTGGCGGTCCGGGTCGCGCGCGTCGTCGATATCGATCTTGGCCGCGGTGAAGCCCATCTGCTGGATCTGGTGGATGCGCGCTTTCGACTGCTCGTCGCCCGGGATCATCTCGCGCGCGCCGGAATCGCAGTAGATGCGGACGCGGTCCCGCACCTTGCCGCCGAGCAACTGGTAGACGGGAACTCCCAACGCCTTGCCGGCGATATCCCACAGCGCGATTTCGACCCCGGTGAGCGCGGTGACGTACTGGCCGGCCTGCGCGCCGGCAAAAACTCCGGAGGTGCGGATGCGCTCGAAGGCGGCCTCGATGTTCAGCGGGTCCTGGCCGATCAACAGGCGGGCAAAGGATTGGATCAAAGGCACGCTGCCTTGCGCGGCGTCGGTCGATTCGCCCTGGCCGATAATGCCCTGGTCCGTGTACACGCGCACGTGCACCTGGTAGCCGTGCACGCGCACCTCGGCGGTGCGGATTTCCGTGATTTTCAGTTTGGGGCGGTTGTAGGGAGTGCTGGCAGCCTCCACCGCCGCCCGCAGAGACGGCAGGCCGGCGCCGCCGGCCACTGTTAGCAGGCCGCCTCGAAGCAGGGTTCTGCGACTGGTCATATGCACAGCATGCTCTTGTTAGAAGCTATACTTCAAGCCGATCTGCACTTGCCGCATGGACGTTTGCGTCCCGTTGATTACCCCGAAGTTCTGGTGCGCGTTGGTTCCGGGCTGGCCAGGAAACGCCGCGCCAGACAGAATGTTCAGGTTCGGCATGCCCCAGTTCGGGTGGTTCAGAACGTTGAATGCCTCGATGCGGAACTGGATCTGGTGGCTCTCGCGATAGGGCATGTGGAACACTTTGTGTACTTCCATGTCGACGTTGAAGATTCCGGGCCCTTCGATGGTATTCCGTCCCACGCTGCCGAAATATCCCGGCGGAGCTTCGGTGAAGGCGGCCGGATTCAGCCACCGCGATGGAGTGCGATCGGCCGCGAAAACCGGCGCGCCGGTTGAGTTCGGCCGGTCGTAGCCGCCGTCCGAAGTGGCGGCATTATCGACGCCGCCGATGCTGAGCGTGCCGGGCACGCCCGTTTGCATCGTGATGATTCCGCCGGTCTGCCAGCCGCCTGCCACCGCGTTCAGGACCGGGTTCTGGATGTTCATCGCCTTCCCGCGCCCGAAGGGCAGCTCATATAAGACCGAGGTCACCAGCCGATGCCGCACGTCGAAGGAAGAAAGTCCACGCTCGCACCGGATACAGTCGCTGTTCTGGGGGAAGAGCGTGTCGAAGCCCTGGGTGCGAATGCCGCTCGTGTCGTCAATAGCCTTTGCCCATGTGTAATTGCCGATCAGGCTGACGCCGTTGCCGAAGCGGTGGGTGACCTTCGCGCTCAGCGCGCCGTAGATGCCATTGCCGCCATCGTGCACGAGCTGAATGACGCCGTAGTTCAGGTAGGGTAGGCGCGTGGACACCGGCGTGGCGGCACCAGTCCCGATATACCCGAACGGTATCGCCTGGTTGGCGTCCTGGAAGCCGTACAGGTGGTGGCTTTCGTTGCCCAGGTACCCGGCCTCGACGACCGTATTGCTCCCAAACTGCCGTTGCACGTTCAACAGGTACTGCATGGTGTACGAAGTCCGGTGATCGTATGCATCCACGTAGGCGTAGGGGGGCGGGATCTGCGCCACTGCGCCGCTGCCGCCCGGAACCGCGTTGCTATAGAACAGATTCGGAACGCCGACCGTGCCGCCGTTCTGTCCCGAAGTCTGCGTCACGCGGCCGGCAATATTGCGCGCCATATCGAAATATGCGTTACCGATGTCCTGGTTGTAGAAGATGCCCAGGCCGGCGCGCACGATCAGGCGGGAATCCGGGGACCAGGAGACGCCTACGCGCGGCGCCCAGTTGCGGTAATCCGTTTGCATCAGGGCATCGGGGTACGCGCCGTTGCTGCAGACGGGCGCCGGATTGGCCTGCGTGCCCGGCGCGCCGGTCGTATCCGTCCAGTTGATCGAGAGGCCCTGATAGGGATTTGTGCAATGGCCCTGGCGCACGAAGTACGGCCACTCGGAGCGCGGCGCCTGCGGAGCGAAGTAGAGCTTCGGCAGCGCCACCGTGAAATCGTTGCCGAGTTGATCCACCCACGGCGGAGTGAGCTCGTAACGCAGCCCGAGAGAAAGCGTAATTTTCGGTGTAATACGCCAGGTGTCGTCTACAAAAGCGCCCATCGTGTTGCGCCGGTACTGCGCGTTGGCGATGGCTACGGCGACAGTCGATTGATAAAGGTCGCCCAGCAGGAACTCCGCGAACGCGTCGCCGCCGGTGTGAGTGGGGCTCTGAGTGGCATTCGGCTGGAACACGAAATTACCCCGCGAGAACTGGTTGCCCACCTGGTTGAAGTTCTGGCGGTTGAACTCGAAACCCGCGCGGAACGTGTGCTTGCCGCGTGTCCAGGAGATGTTGTCCACAAACTGCAACGAGTTGTCCTGGATCACGTATGGCCCGTCGGTATTGTCGCCGATCCCGCTGAAGCCATCGCCGTTCAACGAAATCGCCGGAATGCCCCAGGTCGAAGGATCGCCGGGGTTCAGCCCCGGAATGCCGAGCGCTCCCACCACGTTGTTGACGCCGGCCGAGAGCGTTCCCGTGGAATTGTAGATGCGGGTATAGCCGAAACGCGCCTCGTTGACGACCCGCGGCGAGAGGGTGCGTGTGTTGGTGCCCAGGTATTGCTCGTAATTGGTCAGGATTTTGCTGCCCACGCCTCCGAGGCCGTTCGACGATTGATTCTCATCGCCCCAGCTATAACGGCCGGTCCACTGCGATTTCGCGGATTCCACAAAATCCATCCGCAGGGTGAAACCGTCGCGGTTGTTGGGCGCGCTCACGGTGAACGGATAGTTGTTGGTCGGTACCGGCAGCACCGCCGCGGCGTAGTAGTTGAGGAACTTCTGCGAGATCGGGTCGAGGCGGCTCGTGGGGATGATGTTGCCGGGAAACGGCGTTTTGGTGGCACCGGTGGGGCCGCCGGTGGCAGGATCGTAGATCGTGGCGGAAAGCGCGCTGAAGTTTCCGCTCTCCTCGGCGGAGGTAGGCAGGGTGTAGTTGGTCTGGCTGTGTGAACGCTGCGTTTTCCATTCGTCGTTAGCCATGAAGAACAGGCGATTGCGGCCATTGACGATTTTCGGGATGCGCACGGGGCCGTCCAGCTCGAAACCGTAATCGTTCCATTTAAAGGGCGACTTTACGGGGTGCACCAGCCCGAACTGGTAGGGCACAGCGTCGAACTTGTCGTTGCGGATGAACTCGAACAACGCCCCGTGATAGCTATTGCCGCCGGACTTCGTCACCACGTTGATCTGCGTGGCCTGATGGCCAAACTCGGCGGGATAGATGCCGGTCTGGACCTTGAATTCCTGAATCGCATCGATCGAAGGCAGCGTGACGTAGGTATTGAAGTCGGGGTCGGTATTGTTCACGCCGTCGAGGGTATAGTAGTCGAACATGATTCTCTGGCCGGCCGCCGAGATGGACTGCGCGGCGCGGTCGCCACCCTGGCGGGAGCCCGCCTGTCCGGCAGAAGGGGAAAGCGTGTCCACGTTTGACGACAAAGCCACCAGGCTCAGGTAGTTCCGCCCGTTCAGCGGAAGCTCGCTAACCATTTTGTTCTCGATGACCGTACCGATTGCGAGATTTTCGGTCTGCAGAAGATCCGCAGAGGCCGAGACCTGCACGGACTCTGTTACCTGGCCGACTTCCAGCGTAAGGTCCTGCCGAAGCGTCTGCTGCACCTGTACCTCGAGGTGGTTGGCGGCAGCCGCGCGAAATCCGGGGTGCTCCGCCTTGATGTTGTAAATCCCCGGTGGCAAAGAGGGGAAAGCGTAATCGCCATCTTCCGTCGAAAGGGTATTACGGACGGCATTGGTCGCCGTATTGGTAAGGGTGACCGTGGCGGCGGCGACAGCGGCCCCCGAAGCATCGGTGATCCGTCCGGTGATCTCACCCAGCGTTTGGCAGGCGCCGGGCAGCGCGGTAATCACTAGAGCCGCGCAGCTCCAGAGTAAGCGAGAGGCGAAGCCTCGGACATGGCGGCGACGCATTGAGTTTCCTCCTCCTGAATGCAACCGGAACTCCCGGAATGGTAAGCGCTCTCATCTCCATCAACAGGTTCACGGTTACGCTGGCGGTGCACGCAGCGGAAAGGCTCTGAGACGCAGACTTCCCTCTGATCGGCGGTATCCTATCGTGCAGCGGCCCCCGCAGCAAGGTATCGTACGGTTACGGCCCGAACTACAAGTGAATCCTATGGGTTACGGGCGAAGGAAGGGATCGGGGAGTGCTGCGGTTTAACGGTTAGCCCCCGCCCCTCCGAGCACCCGACGCGGTGTGATATGATTTGCCGCAAGCATGATGTGTGGGGAGCAAGGGAAAGAACTCGACGAAGTGCGTGAGCAGGCCGTGCGGGCGGAACTCAACCGGCTGCTCGAAAGCGCTTCCTTTCGCACGAGCAAACGAAGTCGCGAATTCCTTCAATACATCATCGAGCACACCATTAACGGTCCCAGCGGCGCTCTGAAGGAGCGGTCCATCGGGGTGGAACTCTTCCAGCTTCCCGAGGACTTCGACCCGGGACAACACACGGTCGTCCGCGTTACGGCGAACGAAGTGCGAAAGCGGCTGGCGCAGCATTACCTCGCCGAAAATGGCAATCCCCACACCGTCAGGATCGAGTTGCTCCCCGGCTCTTATAGAGCCGGCTTTCGATGGGAAACGGCCGCCGAGACGGCGCCGCCCGATAACGCCGTTCCGCCGCCGGTTGCGGAGCCCGTAGCCGATACTCCGGCATTGCCTCCGCCGCAAAGTCGCCTCCCGCGAGCCGCGATGCTCTGGGTAGCGGCTCTGGTGGCGGTTGCCGGGGGCCTCTCCTGGTGGAAGTGGGGAGGCGTAAAGCCCATTTCCGCCGATTCCGGGGCCGAGGCCGCCTCGCGCCTCGCCGCGGTTGCGCCGGCCGGAGGTGAGGATCTCCGGATCAGCGTCGGCGGCGTGAATTCCTACATGGACCGCAGCGGACGAACCTGGGGCCCGGACCGCTTCTTTTCCGGAGGATCGAGCCTCGTTCGGCCCTCCGAGAAGATTCTTCGCACCCTGGACCCCGATATTTATCGCCGCATGCGACAGGGCGATTTCCGGTATGCCATCCCCTTGAAGCCGGGATCCTATGAACTGCACCTGCACTTCGCGGAGACGGGCCTCGCCGATTTCATCAGCGCGGAATCGAGCGGCGAGGGGCAGCGTGTGTTTCACGTCGCCGCCAATGGGAAACGCCTCCTGGAGTTCTTCGACGTGGTCGCCGACGCGAATGGCGCCAACACTTCGGACGAGAGGGTGTTCCGCGACATCTCACCCGCCCCCGACGGCTTCCTGCATTTGACGTTCTCCCCTGTCAGAGGCACCGCGATCGTCAGCGGCATCGAGGTGCTGCCCGTAAATGCCGGCAAGGTCAGGCCCATCCGAATTCGCGCCGGTTGGACGGCTTCCTGGAAAAACTCCGCAGGCCAGGAATGGCAGGCCGATTCGTATTTCCTCGGAGGCAATGCGCTGGTCCGCCGCACGAATCCGGCACAGGATAGCAATTCGAGCGCGCCGGATGTCGCGCTTTACGCCAGCGAACGATGGGGCCATTTCTCTTACGCCCTGCCGGTAGCTGACGGCAAATATCGCGTCACACTGAAATTCTGCGAGGGCCACTACGGCAAACGGAACAGCGGCGGAGGAGGAGCTGGCAGCCGCCTGTTCGACGTATACTGCAACGGCGTCGCCTTGATGCGCAACTTCGACATCTTCAAGGAGGCCGGCGGCGAAGGCCGCCCCATCGACCGGTCCTTCTCCGGCATCCGCCCCAACGCCCAGGGCAAGATTCTCCTCTCGTTCGTGCCGGTCGTTGGGATGGCGTGTGTCAACGGTATTGAAGTCACGGAAGACACCAGATAGCGCCCGAGACCGGACTGACCTGCGGCCCCAATTCCATCTGTAACTTGAATTTGCAAGCCGTTGTAGTGGTGCCGGATCTCCTTGCCTAACGGCCGTTCTAACCGTTAGTCGCCCCGGTTCGAGCGAAGATTCAACCCCGGGGCAAGCCTCTGGGCCTGCTCGACTTCGATCCGCCATACCGTATCGAACCTACCTCAGTGATTCCTGCCGTGTGACGATACGCAAATCTACCGGGGGTATTGAGTGGATTACTCAGGTGCGCGAAATCTCCGACTCGAAATGTTTGCACTCGAGGTCTTGCGCGGCGCCCAAGCCACACTGACCCACTCGCGACTGGGCCCGCAGCCTTCCGGGGACCGCCGGCTGCGTAAAGTTTTTGGTGAAATCTTTAATTTGAGGTTGAAACTTTATCCGACTTGCACTAAGCTCTCTCTAAAACGGGGTTTTGGAGCCGTCGGAAAGAGACGACTGTTCGGTTCGTGAATTTTGATTTGCTGCATTTCCGATGGGATCGTATTTTCACTGGTGACATTCGACGGGACTCAAAAGGGAGCCGCTATGATGAATAAGCTATCCGCGACGATACTATTTCTGCTGGTCTTGGGCGCTCAGGTGCGGGCCCAGAGCATTACGGGCACGGTGAACGGACGCGTAGTCGATTCCGCCGGCGCAGCCGTTCCAAATGCGAAAGTAACGGCTACGGAGCCGACTCGCGAGGCCTCCTTTCCCACCGTAACCACGGCCACCGGCGATTTCTCGATCCCCGGCCTCCTTCCCGGCACCTACACCGTCACCGTAGAGGCTCCCGGTTTCAAGAAGCTCGAACGCGCCAATATCGAGTTGCACGCAAGCGATAAATTGGCGCTCGGCGATCTGACGCTGGAGGTGGGAGCGGTTACCGAGTCGATTGAGGTCAGCGCCAACGCCGTGGTGCTGCAAACGGAGAGCGTGGAACGCGGCTCGGCCGTCATTGGCACTCAGTTGACCAACATCGAAGTCGATGGCCGGAGCCCTCTGGATTTCGCCAAACTGATTCCGGGCATTCAGTTCACCACTGGCGTCTCGTACGCTGTGGGCAACGCTGCAAACGGCGCCAACGACTTCACTGCCAACGGCGCCCGGCCCTCGCAAAATCAGGTGACGATCAACGGCATCGGCGACGTGGATACCGGCAATAACGGCGGCATGAACGTCAGCGTCAGCAACGATTCGATCCAGGAATTCAAGGTTCTGACCGGGACCTACCAGGCCGAATACGGACGCAGCGCGGGTGCGCAGGTGCAATTGGTGACCAAATCGGGATCCGAGAGCTATCACGGCAGCGGATATCTCTACCACCGCAACGAAGGTCTCAACGCCAACACGTTCCTCAATAACATCCGGCCGGCCTTCGGATTGACGGCCACTCCCAAGCCCCTGTTCCGCTACAACGATCCCGGATACACCATCGGCGGTCCGATCCGCATTCCGAAGCTCTTTGAGAGGGAGAGACATAAGGCGTTCTTCTTCTGGAGCCAGGAATGGCAGGAGCAGCTCAGTCCGAACACCCCGCGCAACGTCACGGTCCCGACCACGCTGGAACGGTCCGGAAACTTTACTCAGAGCGTCAATCCGAACACCCACAGAGTGATTACGATTTACGATCCCAGCACCGGCGCCCCGTTCCCGGGAAACATCATTCCGGCAAGCCGGATCTGGGCGCCCGGACAGGCGCTGCTCAACCTGTTCCCACAGCCGAATCAGCCGTTGGCTGCGAGCGCCAACCTGCCGGGAGGCGCCAATTACAATTACCAGACCCAGTTGCCCGGCCAGATGCCGCGACGCGAGGATCTGCTCCGCCTCGACTATAACCTGACCAGCAAGCTACACCTGTATGGGCATTACATCAACGACGTGCAGAACACGGTCGTGCCCTATGGCTCGTTCGTGCTGGGCATCAACGTGCAGCCCTTCGCCCCCATCGGCGACCCAATTCCTGGCCGCAGTCTGGCAACCGGCGCGACGTACATCATCAGCCCGACGATGACGAACGAAGTGAACTGGGGCTACACGCATAACAGCATCAACATCTTCGCCACGAACAGCAACCTCAGCCAGAGTGCCCTGGGCTCGAACCCGCTGCCGGTTCTGTATCCGGGCGCCGTGCAGGATAATTACCTGCCGAACGTCACCTTCGGCGGCACCAACCTGGCGAATTCGACCACGTTCGGTAGCGCCGATGCGCCTTTCATCAACTACAACACGACCATCGATTTCACCGACGGTCTGACCAAAGTTTCGGGTACCCACACCATCAAGGTCGGGCTGTACATGCAGCGCAGCCGGAAGAATCAGACCTCGTTCGCCAGCTTCAACGGCTCGTATAACTTCGGCGACACCGGCGGACCGACTGGCGCCAATCCGCTGGATTCCGGTTACGGCTTTGCCAACGCTCTCCTTGGCGTGTACCAGTCCTTCAACCAGGCGCAGCATCACATCAACGGCTTGTACCGATACTGGAATATCGAAGAGTACGTACAGGACACTTGGAAGGTCTCTCCCCGCGTAACGCTCGATTACGGCCTCCGTGGGAGCTGGTACCAGCCGCAGTATGATGCGTCCGGCCAGGCTTCCACGTTCGAACTATCCGACTGGGATCCGACCCAGGCGCCCAAGCTGTACTTGCCGGCCGTAAACCCCGCCAACAACACGCGCATGGCCTTCAACCCGCTGAACAACACCTTCTACCCGGTGAATTACATTGGCGCCCTGATTCCGGGAAGCGGCAATTTCACTAACGGCATCTGCCAGGCCAGCACCTGCGTGAACAAGTATCTGACGAAAGACCGCGGCGAGCAGTGGGGCCCCCGTCTCGGCGTGGCTTGGGATGTGACCGGCGAGCAGAAGATCGTGGTCCGCACCGGAGTGGGCATTTACTACGACCGTATTCAGGGCAACCGCACGTTTGACACGGTCACGAACCCTCCCGAGGCCTTCAGCGTGACCGAGCAGTATGGTTTTGCCCAGCAGCTCAATCCCAGCTCGGCCCTGATTACGCCGCCCAGCGCAGTGGAGGTCGATCCCACCGGCAAGGTGCCGACCACTTACTCCTACCAGTTCAGCGTACAGAATCGGCTGCCGTGGCGCCTGATGCTGGATACCGCTTACGTCGGTTCGGCCTCGCGCCACCAGCAGGACAACCGCAACCTGAATTGGAGTCCCTTCGGAACGACATTCACTGCCGCCTCGGTCGATCCGACCGCGGGCACCGGATGCATCGGATGCTCGCCTGCGATCGGCCCGTCGCGTCCCATCGGCAGCAATACACTGCCCGCGAATTTCCTGGCCCGGCTGCAAGGCTACGGCAACGTCAACGTCTATGAGAGCGCCGCGACGGCCAACTACAACGCGCTGCAGATTCAGTTGCAGCGCCCGGCATCCCACGGGCTGTTCATCGGCGTTTCCTATACCCTGAGCCGGGTGATGGCGACCTCGTTGAGCGGCGGCACCAACGACAATTCGTTCGTGCGCCCCGATCAATACAACCGGCTCGCCAATTACGCCCCGGCGAGCTTCGACCGCCACCAGGTACTCGCCGTCAACTACGTCTATACGACGCCCAAGTTCACGTGGGGCAACGCGTTCACACACATGCTGACCAACGGGTGGCAAATTTCCGGGGTCACCCTGGCGCAGACCGGCGCGCCCTTCACTCCCGGCGTCAGCGTTCAGAACTCGTCGAACCAGATCATCACCGGGTCCCTGACCGAGGGATCGCGGCCGATTATCGTTCCGGGCTGCAATCCGTACACGCACTCCGGAACCTGGACCAGCTACCTCAACCCCAACTGCTTCCTGCCTGCCTTGCCGGGCAGCCTTGGACTGGAATCGGGCATCAACTATCTGAACGCACCGGGCGGACTCAACTTCGACATGGCGTTACAGAAAGAGTTCGCGACGCTTCACGACGGCCGGCTTCGCTTCCAGTTCCGGGCCGACGCCTTCAACGTTTTCAACCACACCATCTTCACCGGCGTCAACAGCACGCTTTCGTTCCTGCCGTATCCGGCAAACTCGAACGGCGTCATCACAGGCTTCCCGAATCTGACCTCGACGGCCCTTTCCGTCAACAACCCCGCCAACGGGTGCAGCGGAGTGGCCTGTAATCAGATCAGCGGGTTCGGCAGCTTGACGCAGTCGGGCCCCGGCGCCTTCGGGTATTCCCGCATCGTGCAACTTCTGGTGCGCGTGATGTTCTAGTAGAATGGCCGCGTGCGGATTGGCGTGGCTTCGAAGAGCAGGCAGCGCGGCTGCCTGCTCCTTTTCTTTTGGGCCCCTCTCGCGACATGCGTCGCTCACGCGGAGGCGCCGTACGTAGACGCCAGGATTTGCGCGAATTGCCATCCCCGGATCGCGCAGACGTACGCCTTGACCGGAATGGCTCGGTCATTCCGCCGCTCTCCGGAAGCACCGGAGGTTCGCTTCTACCATTCGCCGTCGGATACCTGGTACGCCATCGAGCGGAAGCAGGGCAAGCTCGTCCAGCGCCGCTGGCGCGTCGGTCCCGGCGGAGCCGAGGTGCTCGCGGATGAGTCGAGCATCGATTACCTCATGGGCTCAGGCAACCATGTCAAAACCTTTTTGCACCGCAACCAGCGGGGCGCCCTGACCGAGCTGCCGTTAGCCTGGTATGCAGAACACGGCGGAACCTGGGCGATGGAGCCCGGTTACGATGGCGGTTCTCTGCCGCCGCCCCGTCAGATTGCCTACGAGTGCATGTTCTGCCACAACGCGTACCCGCAAATTCCGCCCGGCCACGACGAACCGGGAGCAGAGCCGCTCTACAGCGGTGAACTGCCCCAAGGGATCGATTGCCAGCGCTGCCACGGCCCCGGCGGCGGCCATGTGCGCGCCGCGCAACAAGGTATGAGCTTCGATGCGGTGCGCCGCGCCATCGTCAATCCCGCGCGATTGAGCCCCGAACGCCAAATGGAGGTGTGTCTGCAATGCCATCTGGAAACCACCAGCCAGCCGCTTCCGCATTCCATCGTGCGCTACGGCCGCGGCCCGTTCTCCTACCGGCCGGGCGAGCCGCTCGCCGATTTCGAGCTCTTCTTCGACCGTGCCCCCGGCAGCGGCCACGATGACGACTTCGAAATCGCGCACTCGGCCTACCGCTTCCGCAAATCGCAATGCTTCCTCAAGAGCGGCGGACGCCTTACCTGCACGACGTGCCACAACCCGCACGACATTCCTCGCGGAGCGGCCGCTCGCGCGCATTATAACGGCGTTTGCAGCCAATGCCATGGCGCGGGCGTGCGGGCCGCCATCGCCGGCGGCAAACACACAGCCGAGGCGAACTGCATCGGCTGCCACATGCCCAAACGCCGCACGCAGGATGTGGTCCATGCGGTGATGACCGACCATTTCATCGGCCGCCGTCCGCCCGCGGGCGATCCGCTTGCGCCCATGCCGGAAAGCCAGGAGTTCTTCGCGAATCCCTATCGCGGCGAAGTCGTCCCTTATTACCCGCCCGCGCTCGAGGCCGGAGACGGCCCTTTGTATGAGGCCGTCGCGCAGGTCACGCAAAGGAGCAATCCAGCGGGAATCGCGCGGCTGGCGAGCGAGCTCGCACGGCAGAAACCGGCGGAAGCGCAATTCTATATTGAACTCGGACAGGCGCTGCTGGGCGCGGGCGATCCCGCGGCCGCCGTACAGCAGTTTGAACAGGCGGCAAACATCAAGCCGGAGTCTCGTTCGGCTGCGTCGAATCTCGCTGATGCATTGACGGCATCCGGCGAGCCGGCCCGCGCCGTTGTGATACTGACGCAGGCGCTCCAAACCTCTCCGGCCGACCCTTTGCTATGGCATCAGTTGGGCATAGCGCAGGCAGAGGCGGGCAACGATTCCGAAGCGCTCCGGGATCTCCAAAAATGTCTGGATCTCGATCCGGGTCTTGCGGAAGCCCACAATGCCCTCGCGGAGAGACTTGCATCCGCGGGCAACCTGGAAGGCGCGGAGAGGGAGATGCTCGCAGCATTGCGAATCGAACCCGATTTCGCCGAAGCGCTGGCGAATTATGGCCATCTGCTCGCCATGAAGCGCGACAACCTTCACGCGGTGTACTACCTGGCGCGCGCCGTGCGGCTGAGGCCGCGCAATGCCGCGGTGCTTACGAATTATGCCGTCGTCCTGGCGGGACTGGGACGGCTGGCGGAGGCGCGGCAGCAGATCGACGCCGCTCTTCAGGCCGATCCGCGGTCGGCATTCGCTCAGCTCACCGCCGGCAGGATCCTGGTGGCACAGGGCGATCGCGCCGCCGCAAAGATGCACCTCGAAAAGGCGGCGGAGGCTGGAGATCCTGACGTGAAGCGCCTGGCAGGGGAACTGTTGCGGCAGCTCGGATACTGATCAGCGATCGCTCTCGACCGGAGTGAACCGCACCTCGTCCGCGGCCAGATATTCGCCTTCCCTCGGGCCCGAGAACTGGACGTACGCGATATGGGCCGCTCTCACCGTCATGGTGAATATGGGGACCGGATCGCCCGGCGCTTTGCGGCCCGGAACCGAATCGAGGCTGGCGCGATCGACCACCTTACCGTCCCCATCGAAGGCTTCGAGGAGAGCCGGAGTGCCGGTCGATCCCCAAAACGAAACGGTCACGGAAGAGACCGGCTTCGGAAAGGTCGCGCGGACCGGAATCGGCTCCGTAGCCATGGCGCAGACGATCCCCTTATGGCCGGTCGAGAGGTGCGTGAAGAACATGAGCATCCCCTTGCCCTTCGTGTGCTGCGGTTCGTGGGCGAGCGTGAATACAACGCCCTTCTCTTCCCATTGCGGGACGCGATTGGCCTTCTGATCGGCCAGCAGAGGGACAGCGCTTTCGAAGTCCACCACCACCTCGGCGGCCCAGGTAGAAGCGGCTGCGCCCAACAAGAGTAGCAATCGTCTGGCTGCTGCGCGGGTCATACTTTCTTCTCATCGAGACCGGTCATCGTCCCCGTCGAAGAGGCGAACTTGCCGGTTTCGATCCCCATGCGCTGGAGCATCGACACGAACAGGTTGGGAAGCGGATAGTTCTGGTTGCGGTCGAACGCGAGATGTCCGGCGTGCCGGAAGCCGCCGCCCGCCAGCAGCACCGGCATGTTCGTCGTGGAATGGGCATTGGCGTCGCCCAGATTCGAGCCGTATAGGACCATAGAGCGGTCCAAAAGGGTTTCCCCGTTTTCCTCAACGCCCTTCAGCCCCTTGAAGAGATCGGCCAGCAGGCGCATGTGCCAGGAATCGATGATCCGGAGTTGCGCGAGCTTCGCCTCCGATTTGCCGTGGTGCGAGAGGTTGTGGTAGCCGTCGCTGATCGTCGCCCCTCTGATCTCCACGACCGGCGTGCTCACGCTGTCGAGCATCAGGGTCACCGCCCGCGTGGAATCGGTTTCGAACGCCAGGCGCACCAGGCGGTACATGTTGGCAACTTTGGCCATGTACTGTGCGGGGCTGGCTGGATCCTGAGGCTCCGGCTCCTTCACCACCGGTTTGGGTTTTCGCTCCCAGCCTTTCGATTCCTGTAAGCGGCTTTCCAGTTCGCGGACGCTGGTGAAGTATTGGTCGAGACGCGCCCGGTCCGCGGCGCCCACATTCCGTTCGAGGTCACGGACCTGGTCCGCTACCGCATCCAGGATGGACCGGCCGGTATCGAGCTCCGCGATCTTTGCTTCGACCTCTTGGGGGCTGCCCTGAATGAACATCTGCCGGAATACGCCCGCCGCGCTCTGTTCCGGCGGAATGGCGACGCCGTTACCGGTCCAGGAGAGCGACCGCGCCGCTGTGTTGACGGCCAGGGTCAGCGAAGGAAAGCGTGTTCGATTGCCAATGCGTTCGGCGATGTATTGGTCAAGCGAGATGGTATTGCGGAACGAACTGCTGGCCGGATGCGGAGCTGCGGTCAGGAAACTGATGTCGGAGGGGTGCCCCCCATCCACATTGGGGTGCGAGACGCCGGAGAAGACCGTGAAATCCTTGCGGAAGTCCTGCAGGATCTTGAGGTAGTTCGAGGGCGTATAGCCGGCGCCGGCATCGGCGGGGAAAAACTCACCCGGCAGGAGGCCCAGGTTGTTGCAGATGGCGAACATGCGCCGGGGCGCGGCGGCGGAATGCGCGCGCGCGCTCGCCGGCACCATCGCGTTCAGCAGCGGCAGCCCCAGGCTGACTCCAACGCCGCGCAGCATCGTGCGGCGGGAAATGGTGCGACTCGACATGGTGATTCTCCCTCTC
This sequence comes from Bryobacteraceae bacterium, assembly GCA_035293845.1. GTDB lineage: Bacteria > Acidobacteriota > Terriglobia > Bryobacterales > Bryobacteraceae > DATGMB01. The sequence goes on along the minus strand of DATGMB010000272.1, from coordinate 30,720 downwards.
ACTTGTTGCGGAAAAGATCGCTCTCCACGATCCCGTGCACGATGTCGCGGACTCCATATCCTGAACCGCGAGTCTTATCCAGGATTTCCTCGACCTGTTTGCGATCCGAAAAACCTACCGGCGCTCCCGTGCCATAGGTAATGAGCTGGCTCACGAGATTCCGGGCCACCGTCCGTTCTTCGTGTGCGAGCAGGAGCTGCTTGAATTCTCGAATGCCGGTGAAAGTCTCGCCATCCGCCAGCGAGCCGGCAGAATCCACCGGCAGACCGTAATGGAAGGCGAACGGCTGACCCGAAAAACCGATACCGGGTTCGGGCTTCACGTTCTCGGCGAACGCGCGATACCGGTCCCGCCAGCCGCCCATCACGTCGAAGCTTTCGAGCGCAAAGCCTGGAGGATCGATCTTTCGATGGCAGGATGCGCAGGTTGGGTCGGCGCGATGCCGGTCGAGCTGCTGGCGGATCGTGACGGCGCCCCGGATATCCGGCTCGATCGCGGGAATGCCGGCCGGCTGTGTGATGTGAAAGCCGAGGATCCGCTCCATGATCCACACGCCGCGCAGGACCGGCGATGTCGTCGTGCCGTTGGCAGTCACCTTCAGGACACTCGCTTGCGTCAGGATTCCGCCGCGGACCGAATCCTTCGGGAGCGTGACCTTGCGCATCGCGACCCCGCTGACGCCGGGGATGCCGTAGTGTCTCGCCAGCCGCTCATTCAAGAAGGTGAAATCGGAATCGACGACGGTGCGCGCCGGAAGATTCCGCTGGAACAACTCCTGGACGAACAGCCGGGTTTCTTCGACCGCCGCGAGCTTCAGCGGATCGTCCAGTTCGTAATCGTTGTAAAGCGTCGTGGATGGGGAACTATCGTCGATCTTACGCAGGTCGAGCCAGTAGTCGGTGAACGCGTCGATGAACCGGCGGGACCTGGGGTCATCGAGCAGCCGGTCAGCTTGCGCCCGGAGGACATCCGGCCTGCCCAGCCGGCCTTGCCCGGCGAGCGCGCGGAGTTCGGCGTCCGGCGGGGAGTTCCACAGGAACAGCGAGAGGCGAGTCGCGAGGGCGTAATCGTCGAGCCTTCCGGGCGCTTCCTGGAGATACAGGAACCCCGGCGAGCAGAGAATCGCGGTGTACGTCGAAAGCAGCGATTTCGTGAACCCGTGGCCGAGTGCGAATTGTTGGTTAAACAGCTCGATGAACCGTTTGGCGTGCGCTTCTTCGACCGGCCGGCGGTAGGCTTGCGCGAGAAAGCCGCGAATCAGGCGCTCCGCATCCTCCAGCGGATGATCGCTGACGACTTCGACATCGACGCCCTGTGTCCGCGGCCCAAAACGGCCGCGGCCGCCGCCGCCCTGGGAAGGCGCCGGCGGCGGCGCCACGATCTGGACAGTCACGCCGCCCGTTTCGCCCTTCTCGAGACGGCGCAGCGGCAGGCCGCCGAACATCAGGTGGTAACCGCCCGCGGCGTTCTGGCCGTCCAGCGGGCCCTCCACTTCCAGCCACTGGAAGGCGACGCCCGGCATACCGTCCGGCTGAGCGAGCGGGTTGACATACTCTTCCTCGCTGCCGTTCACGCGGGTTCGGAAGAGGCGCATGGCGTCCGTCTGAATTACCTCGTTCGGGCTCAGGAGGACTTCCACTTCGTGGACGGAGGGTTCAGGCGTGAAATCGAAGGCGGCCAGCGGTCGGGATTGGCCTGAACTTTGCGCATAGACGCCGATCGGCTCGTTGCGGCGGCCCGGCCAGACTTCGTCGGGATTGGGCCGGTGGTAGGTGGGCTGGTACAAGTACGCCACTTTTTCAGGGCCGAACCCAACGAAATTCCAGTGATCCACGCCGCCGCCGCTCACCCAAATCGTGTAGCCTTTGACCCGGATCCGGTAACGGCCCGCGGCGGGGATCCGGTAACTGCTCCAGCTAAACCCGCCGGCATCCGAAAAAATGCTCGAAACGCGGCCAATAGCCTCGCGCTCCTTGGTTTCAGGGCTAGAAATGGGGCTGCGGCCGGCCCGGACATCCGGCTGCGCGTGCGAATCGAGGACCGGGAAGTTCAGCCGGTCCGTGCGTGTATTGCCCTCGCGCGGCCGGAAATTGCGGAGCGTCGGCTCCTGCCGTGCGTAGATGCGCGTCGTGGCCGAAGGCTGCTGGACGAGCTTGGCGGCCATGGCTTCGCGCAGAGCGTAATCTACGGAACTCATATAACGGGCGAGCTGAACGTGAGACACATCGAGCGCCGTCCCGGCCTTGTTGAAGCGCCAGGCCTCGCCGTCCTGCGGCAGTTTGGATTTGATCTGGACCCACGGCACGTCGAGGAGATCGCGCACGGCATTTTCATATTCGTAAGCGTTGAGACGGCGGAGTCCAGCGCGGCCCCGTTCGGCGTTAACGCTCTGTTCATATGCGGTGAGCGCGGCACTCAGAGCCTTCACAAACTGTGCGACCGCTTCGGCGGGCGGCCGTGGCATCGGACGCGGCGGCATCTCACCCGCGGAAACCCGGTCATGGATTTTCACCCAAGTGGCGAAGTTATCCGGGTTGGAGGGTTCGTAGCTGAGCTTGGTGAGGTCGAGCCGGGCGGCGGGGGCCGCGGAGCCATGGCACGGCGCGCAGTTCTTCTGAATGAAGGCGCTGGCGCCGGGAAAGGGCGAGGTAGCAGCCAGGCAGTTCGCGCCGAACAGAGCCGCAAGTAGGATGGGCGGCGGGAGAATCAGCTTGTGCGCCATAGGACTCAGTACGTCGGGGGTGCGGCAACTCAACGGAAAACGAGACCTCCCAGTCAGACTGGAAACACGCGTTGCCGCCCGATGGACCAAAGCTAGCACGACGAGCCGCCCGGAGCTAGGTTCGGCACGGTTTCCCCGAATTAACCGCAAACGAATGTTTTACTTGCGGTGCGAGAGGTGCACCGCGGGCTGCTCCACTATTAACGGTTAGCCCGGCGGTTAAATGGCGTCCACCTCAATCCCGCGCCCAACCGCAACTTTAGGAATGCGGGGCAACCTTATCGGGCACCCGGCGGCTCAGAAGCCGCACATGACCAACCTGCGCAGGCCTTGGACGGCCACGCTGAAGAAAGCCGATGCGGATTTGCTGTTGATGAAGGATTTGGCTGGTCGGGCCGCCGGGATTTGAACCCCGGACCTCTTGCACCCCAAGCGAAATGATCAATAACTTACGGGCATCGTGTACTGAAAACAGAAGAGATACGCACGGTGAATTTGGACGCCAAAACGCCACCAAACGCGATATGGACTCCAAACCTCCACCAAAAACCGTCGCCTATGATCGTCCTGTCCTCGCGCACAGGCGCGGTTGTTTTCGCCTTTTGTGATTCCGTGCAGCACGAAGACAAATTACCCCTCCTATACATGATGATGATGTGGCAGTTTGTGGCGTCACTGCGATGAGGTCGCCTGCTCAGTCGGCAAGCTGATGCCTTGTTCTTCGCAGAAGTACTGGACGAAGCCAGGCGCGTTCTTCAATAAGCTCAGAAGCAGCCGCTCGATCGCGATTCCGATTGCCTTCGCCTGTTCGTGCAGCTTGTGAACGGTCAGGCCGGGGTCAAGGTCATAGAGTCCGCGCAGGAATGTCGACGGGCCTTGCACCTCGATATCGAACTGCTCGACGGAGCTCTTCGGGAAGTCGCGTCTGTTGTACGTAACGATGAGCGCCGAGTGCGAGCGGACCGCGGCTGCAAGCACATGACGATCCTCCGGGTCGTTCGTCATCGCATCAATGAGCGGCTCGAAACCTTCGACCCAGGCTTCTGGGAAATGTCGCCGGATCTCTTCTTCGCGGCGCTGCGCTTTGGCCGGCTCGGCGTTGAATTTCCCGATCAGATTGCGCGTCACTTCCTGCATGATCGTGTCCGACCATTTCGGCAGATACAGGCGCGGGGCCTCGGCCATACGCAGAAGCGTATCGGCCAGCGGCATCGGGATGAGCACACAAGCGTCCAGCAGGACGCTGTAATCAGCTCTCATTCGTCTTCGCCACCTTCGGGTATCCCGGTCCGATCATATAGACCGGATTCGAACGCCTCCCTGGCGATCCGATCGAGTGCTGCTTTGCGCTCCACATCTCGTCGCCGCTGATAGGCAAGCAGGTCCTTCAGGTAGATGCGCCGGTGGCTCCCGACCTTGTGGTACGGCAATTCTCCCGTCTCCAGGAGCTTAACCAAGTGAGGCCGGGAAACACCCAGGAGGTCCGCGGCACGTTGGGTAGTCAGCTGCTGATTCTCGGAAATCAGTACGATGGCCCTGCCCAATTGCATGTTGCGTACGATGTCCTTGAGCAAACGGAAAACGGCTTCAGGCAGTTCCAGTCGCTCACCATCGGCTCCAACCAAAGCCGGTGTACCGAGTTGCAGCATCCGATTCAGCTCTCGAATCTGGCCCTCATCGGACTCCGGTAGGGTGACTGGTTCGTTAAGCATGGATCTGACCTCCAAAACGAGTATAGAGCACATACGAAATAAACGCAACACAAACGAGTTATACGAAACGAGCAAGGGCTCGACGGCAAACCTCTTGCTCCTGGTCCATGGCGACATCAAGGAGCAAGAGGTCGCACCATAATCCTTTTGGGATCAATAGCTTGTCAATCGCAGCCGACCTGCACCCCAAGCAAAATTTATCAATAACTTGCGAGTATCGCGGAACGGAAAACACAAGAGTTAGGCGCGATGAATTTGGACGCCAAAACGCCACCAGGCGGGATATGGACTCCAAAACGCCACCAAACCCGCCACCAGAGGAACGGGCCCCCTCTCGCGCACGCGCGGTTGTTCCCCGCCTTATGATTCCGCGCAGCACGATCGTCCAACTCACGAGAGCGGATCTCGCAAATGCCTTACTTCCGCGAGTCGTCGGGAATGCTCAAGGAGAAACCGTCGCTTGCCATCACTCCTGGATGTGGCGGGAGAAGCACGAGAGCCTCGAGCACCTTGCGGCGCCCGCTGCGAAAACTCCCGGACGACCCCGCTAAGGTTGTGATCCGAGCCAAATCAATCGGCTGCAACCATGATGCTCATGTATAGGAATCGAAAATTTCTTCGTGCTGAGCGAAACCGAAAATCACGCGTTGAATGACCACAATGACCGTGTGGAAGGGCGGGAGAAGGTGAGGCGAAATGGACGCCAAAACGCCACCAAACGGACTCCAGAGGGGATGTTGGGGTTGATCGAGGCCTGTAACTCTTAAAGTTATTGGTCGGGCCGCCGGGATTTGAACCCGGGACCTCTTGCACCCCAAGCAAGCGCGCTAGCCAGGCTGCGCCACGGCCCGAACGTTTCTATTGTACACGTTCCACGTCAGCCGAGCAGGTCGAGCGCGGCCTGCATCTCGCTGCGCGCGTGCTGGTCGCCTTTGCGCGACGTCACCGCCACGCCCTCGCGGTACAACTCCCGCGCCTCATCCAGCCGCCCCAGGCGTTCCAGCGTCTGGCCGCCCTGGAAATAGGCAGCATGGTAATCCGGGTCGGCCGCCAGCAGAGCGCGGAACTCCCGCACCGCTGCCTCCAGATCGCCCGTGTTGCGATACTCCATCGCCAGGCCGTAGCGCAAAAAACTATCGCCGGGCTTCTGCTCCAGCAAGCCCTTCAATAAGTCCAACCGGGTTCCGTTCATGCCTTGTGCTACTATACCAGCGGAATGGCCTGCCCTTATTTTTACCCTCTGGCGCCGCGCGGCCACGGCGCGATTTCCCAAGCCGGTCCCCGCGATGCCATGCTGCCGCTCGGCGATGCTTGGGCCGGTCTCTGCCGCGCCATTCCCGAGCAGCCGTCCGAGCCCGATCAGGCCGGCCTTCGCCCGCTGTGCAATCTCGGCTATGCCCGCGGCAACTGCCCGCGTTTTCCGCCCGGCGATGGACCGGACGCCGTCCGCTTCACGATTTCCTGCGACGATGGCGCGACGCTCGGCATCTACTACGTGGTCGAGCGCGATCATCGCCCGTTCGCGCACGGCCGTATGGAATGTTCGCTGGCCGGTGGAATCCTGGCGCCGCCTCCGCCGAGTGAGATCGTCGCCCGCCAGGCGCAGGCCTACGCCGAAAGCTACCGCCGGCGCAAAGCCATCACCGCTTAGAACCGGAAGCACTCAAGACCGATGGAAGGCAAACCCGTTCGAGAATCTCTCTCCGAGTACTCCGAGCTCGCGCTCCCCAATGACGCCAACGGCCTGGGAAACGTCCTCGGCGGCAAAGTGATGCACCTCGTCGACCTCGCCGCCGCGATGGCCGGCATGCGCCACGCCCGCCGGCCGGTGGTTACGGCCGCGCTCGATAGCATGCGCTTTCTTCACCCCGTGAAGATCGGACAGTTGATCGTCCTGCGCTCCTCGGTGAACCGGGTGTTCCACACGTCCATGGAGATCGGCGTCCGCGTCGAAACGGAAAACCTCATGACCGGCGCCAAGCTGCACACCTGCTCCGCCTATCTGACGTTCGTTGCGGTGGATGAGAACGGCCGCCCCATTTCGGTGCCGCCCGTGATCCCGGAAACCCCGGAGGAGCACCGCCGTTACCGTGAAGCCGGCGAGCGCCGCGAGTACCGGCTGGCGGTGCGCAAGACGGCCCGCGCCTGAGCTTACCGGCATCCGGGGGGGCGAGGGCGTTAGCCCTCTTTATACATGTATTTGATACAGGGCTTGTACAGCAGAATGTTGGGTTCGCCGGTCCGGTTCACCTTGAGGCAGCACTTGTCGTACCACTCGATGACGCCGTGGAGAGTTTCGCCATCGCGCAGCACGAACACCATGGGCGTTTTCGCCTGCATCTGTTTCACGTAATAGAAATTCTCGGCGTTCGTCTGGTCCGGCGGGACGGGCTTCTTCTGCTGCTGGGGTGGGCGGCGGGGAGGCGTGATCTGCTCTTTAATCTCGTTGAGAGACGGACGAATCAATTTACGGTTGACAGCTTCCACGGGATGCCATCCTTTTGAAGACGATTTGGGCGCACGTCGCGGTTCAGCAGGGCGGCGTTTGCGTTGGGCTTTATCTTCGCTTGACCTCATAAATAACACAAAGGATGGGCCGCTGCAACGTGCCGGAGAACTAGCCCGCCTGCTGGCGCCGCGGAACCGCCTGACCCGCCCGGTGCATTCAGGTATGATGAACTTAAATGTCCCAGCGGGAATCCATGCTTGTCCCGCCGGCTGGGTTCTCGCCGCAAATCCTCGCAGGGCTGGCCGGCCTGGAGACGGCTCTCGGCGCGGCAATCCGCGGCAAACGGGAGGTGGTCCGTCTCTCCCTGGTCTGCCTGCTGGCCCGCGGCCACCTGCTGATCGAGGATGTCCCCGGCGTCGGCAAGACGACGCTTGCCCAGGCGCTGGCGCGCTCCGTGGCCTGCCGCTTCCACCGGCTGCAGTTCACCAGTGACATGCTGCCGTCCGATGTGCTGGGCGTTACCATTTACAACGGCCGCTCGGAAACCTTCGAGTTCAAGCCCGGCCCCATCTTCAGCAACTTCCTGCTGGCCGACGAGATCAACCGCACCACGCCCAAGACGCAATCCGCCCTGCTCGAAGCCATGAACGAAACGCAGGTTACGATCGACGGCCGCTCCCACGCCCTGCCGCGGCCGTTCATGGTGATCGCCACGCAGAATCCGGTGGAACACCACGGCACCTATCCGCTCCCGGAATCGCAGCTCGACCGCTTCCTGCTGCGGCTGCGCATCGGCTATCCGGATCCGGCGAGCGAACGCGAGATCGTCCGCGACATCGCGCGCCACGGGGCCCACCGGACCGCCGAGCCGGCTTCCGCCCTCGTCGCCGAGGACGTGCTCCAGTTGCAGGAGTGCGCGCAGCGCGTCGCCGTCGAAGATTCGGTCGTCGATTATATGCTCGCGATTGTCGAGCGCACCCGCAGCCACGAATCGCTGGCGCTCGGCGTCAGCCCCCGCGGATCGCAGGCGCTGTACCGGGCCGTGCAGGCGCTGGCGCTCCTCGAAGGCCGCGACTACGCCATCCCGGACGACGTGAAGCGGCTGGCCGCGCCGGTGTTCGCGCACCGCGTCGTGATCAATACGCGCACCACGCTCGTGCCGCGCCGCGCCGAAGCGGGCGAGCGCATCATCGAAGAAATTCTCAGCCAGGTGGAAGTTCCCCTGTAACGCAATCTCTCTATGAAGACTGCCATTATCGGCCTGCCCATGGTCGGCAAGACCTCTCTGTTCACGATCCTGACCGGCGTCCACCAGGAGACGCGCATCGGCTCGACGGCCGCGCGCACCGGCGTCGCCAAGGTGCCGGACGCGCGCCTGGACGCGCTGGCCCGCCTTTTCGAGCCGAAGAAAACCACGCACGCCACCGTCGAATACGTCGACATGCCCTCGATTTCCAAGGAAAGCCTGCGCGATGCCGGCTCGGTGGCGAGCCTGCGCAATGTGGACGCCTTCGCGCACGTGCTGCGCCTGTTCGCGGATGAGACGATTCCCCACGAAAAGGGCTCGGTCGACCCGATCCGCGATTTGGAAGATGTCGAGACGGAGCTGATCCTCAGCGACCTGGTCGTGGTGGAGAAGCGGCTCGAGCGGCTGGATAAGGACCGGAAGAAGGTGAAAAACCCGGAGCTCGACCGCGAATTCGAGCTGCTCGAAAAGGCCAAGGCGATGCTCGAAGAGAACCGGCCGCTGCGCCAGATGGAACTGGAGCCGGAAGACGAAAAGCGGATCCGCGGCTTCCAGTTCCTCTCCCAGAAGCCGATGCTCTACGTCTTGAACCTCGGTGAAGAGGAAGCCGCGAAGCTGCACGAACGCGAGCAGGAATTCCGCGAAAAGCAGCTTACCGGAAGGGCGCGCGTGGCCGTGACCGCGGTTTGCGGCAAGGTCGAAGCGGAGCTGGCCGAACTGCCGGCCGCGGATCAGGCGGATTACCTCGCGAGCTATGGCCTGAAGGAGTCCGGGTTGGAGCGGCTCATTTCGGCGACATACGCGCTCCTGGGGCTGATGAGCTTCCTCACGGCCGGCGAGGACGAATGCCGCGCCTGGACCATTCCCATGAACAGCACGGCGGTGAAGGCGGCGGGAGCCATCCACTCAGACTTCGAAAAGAAGTTCATCCGGGCCGAAGTGGTGAACTGGAAGACGCTGATCGATCTCGGCGGGTACGCCGGCGCGCGCGACAAAGGCCAGTTACGGCTCGAGGGCAAGGAGTACATCGTCAAGGACGGCGACGTCCTCGTCATCCGGCATAGCTGACGCCGGATTCGCCGCTCGTCAACGGCCGCGCCGGGCAAGTTTGGAGAGACCGCGCGCGTTTTCCGCCACGGCGCCCAGAGAGCTCAGATTGCGCTCGTCCGCCAATATCTGCAACGCCGAGCGCACGTGTCCCTTCTTCAGGTGATCGATGGCATCGCCGAGCGATACGGCAAAATGCAGCATCACGCTGGAGTCGCGGTAGCAATCGGCGATGCACGCCGTGCAGCCATCGCGCTCCAACGGCGTTTCCGCGAACTCCCAGACCGGGCACATGCGCTGGCTCCAGGCGTCGCAGCGCCATAGATCGTAGTTCCAGTCCATGTAAAAGCTCTTATAACCCCCGTAGCAGACGAATTTCTCCGGCTCTTGGTAAACGTGCCGCTTCATGTCCGCAATCGACGCGCGCGGATTGTTGACGGGAAAGGATTGCCGCAGTTCGTCGATACCGTCGAACGCTCTGGCGAGCTCCTCTTTTGTGAAGTTGACGAGCTGGGAATCCGCCGACCAGGCAAGCGACGAGGATCCGAGCCGGAGGCTTTGGGGGTAAGAGAACGCCACTGCGGCAAAGCCCAGGTCACGAAGCAGGGGAGCCAGCGCACGGTAATCGTCAATCAATCTGCTCATCGTGACTTGGGCAATCGGCGTCATGCCGAGTTCCGGCATGCGGGACGTTGCCGTCCGGATGCGCCGGCAGACGCCCGCAAGGCCCCGGTTGGCTTCATGCGCCTCGACGGTGGCGGCATCGATCGAGATGTAGACGGTTTTGAGTCCGGCGCCCGCCAGTTTGTCGAGCAGCTGCGGAAGGAGCCAGCCGTTGGTGATGACCGCCGTCCCCAGGTTTTTGGCCGCGGCCATCGCGATCATGTCCGCTAACTGTGGATGGAGCAGCGGCTCTCCGCCAAAAAAGCTGAGATAGCGAATGTGGCGGGCATAAAGGATATCGAGAGCGGCCGCAAACTTCCCGGCATCGATCCAACGCAGATCGGATGCCGGCACCTTGCCTCTCGCGAAATTGCAGAAATCGCAGGTGGCGTTGCAGGAATTGGTCACCGCGACGTTACAGAGCCCCGGTCCCCCATGGCGCAGCAGCCGCACCGTATCCAACAGCTTGGAACTGGCGATATTCACGGCTTTGCCGTAACGGCACGCTGCCCCTTGACGAACTGGCTCCGCCGTCGGCGCAATGCCAGGTATTCGCGCGACTCCTTGTACAGCCGCCGCCGCTCCGGTGCGTTGAAGATCGCTTTGCGCACAATGCGCCAGGCTACGCGGGGCCGGAAGTAGTACTCCGCATAGAAGCGCTCCACCCACTCCATCAGTTCCGCGCTGTCCAGGTTGCCGGGATAGATCACGTTCGGCAACTGATGGCCCGTCCCATCGGTCATGCCGTCGATCGTTACCAGAGCGTTGCGCTGCGCGTATGCGTAGAACTCCGTGCCGGGAAATGCATGCGCCAGAGAAACCTGAATCGTGTCGACGTCCAGTCGCTTGGCGAAATCGATCGTCCGTCGCACCGTCTCGCGAGTCTCGCCCGGCAAACCCACAATGAAATCCCCGTGGATCACGAGCCCCAAGGACTTACAATTTGCCGTGAAGCGCTCCGCCATCTCGATGGTCGCGCCTTTCTTAATGTTCTTCAGAATCTGCGGATCGCCCGATTCATAACCTACAATCAGCAGGCGGCAGCCCGCCTCCTTCATCGCCCGCAGCGTTTCGTAATCCGTCGTAACGCGGGAGGTGCAGGACCAGGTAAATTTCAATCCCTTCAGTTCTTTAACTATTTCGAGGGTGCGCGCTTTCTGAAAATTGAACGTGTCATCGTCGAAGAAGATCTCCTGGAGTCCCGGGAAATTGTCCAGCGCCCACTGGCACTCCCCGGCAACCGAACGCGCCGAGCGCAGCCGCCATCGGTGGCCGGAATGCGTCTGCGGCCAAAGACAGAAGGTGCACAGGGCCGGACACCCCCTGCTCGTATAGAACGAGATATACGGATGGAGCAGGAACGGAACGTTATATTTCCGGAAATCGAGATCGCGCCGGTAGACCTTGCTGACCCACGGCAGCGCGTCGAGATCTTCGATCACCCCGCCCTCTGAGTTATGGACGATCCCACCGTGCTTGCGGTAGCTCACGCCCGGGATCTCAGAAAGAGGTGTCCCATTGGCATAACTCACAACCGGATAGTCAAATTCGCGCCGCACGACGAAATCGACCGCCCGTGAGCTTTGCAGAACCCGTTCCGGCTCGATGGTGACCGGCGGACCGACGAACGCCACCTTTACCCCTGGATTCGCGTCCTTCATCATCCCGGCGATTCTGAGATCCGCGGACAAACCCGGACTCGAAGTGAACAGCACCACAAATTCGAACTCTCTGGCGATCGCAACCGTCTCCTCGACCGGGAGTTTGTGAGGCGGCGCATCCACCACCTTGCTTTCGGGGATCATGCCCGCCGGATAGCAAAGCCAGACCGGATACCAGTAGGCTTCGATCTCCCGCGCGGCCGGCCAGCGGGATCCGGCTCCGCCATCGAAGTTCTCGAAGGAAGGCGGATTCAGAAATAACGTTCGCATACCGCAGCCTGGCCAATGATTCGAGTTAGTCGTGTTGGGAAGCCTTTGACTTATTTTACCGGGGCGGCGGCTTTTCGACTCGGCCGGGCGCAGGAAATGTCCCCGCCGTGTTTTCCCGCTGTAAGCTTCGTAACGCCGGAATGCGCATAGCGTCCGCAGGTGCACGATGAACAGAGATTGACCGGCCAGCCGCAGGAATGCTCCCAGGGGCCGTGCGGCCTGGCGTCGGCCGGTTGGAGAACCGGGTCGACTTCCGTCCGGCACTCCGGTAATGGACGATCGTTCGCAATTCACCGGACCCGGTGCGCGCGAACGTACGTTTTGGGGGTGGATGTAGTTGGATCGGACCAGTAACGGTCTTAGGATGGGTGACTAAGACCAATTGGGCGATGGGGACTAACGCTGCCGAAGGGCACCGGCGCCGCGAGCGCTTTGTGGTAGCTTTGCTGGCTCTGGTATTCACCGGAGCGTTTTTTATCGAATATTTACCGCCGTGGGCGCGGGTGCATTTGTGGTCGGATATCGCTGGCTACCACTACCCGCTTCAGGCCTACGCGTTCGATAGCTTCAAGCACCACCGGATCCCGCTGTGGGATTCCTCCATCTACTGCGGCATCTCCTTCGTCGGCAATGTGCAGGCGGCGTTTCTCTATCCACCCACGTGGCTGATGTACCTGGCGGCGCGCGGATTGGCGCGGCTGCCGTTCAAAATCTACGAAATTTTCGCGTTTTTGCACGTCTGGATCGCGTTTTTGACGACCTATTTATGGCTGCGCGGGCGGGTTCGCGTCATGGCGGCGCTGCTCGCCGCCGGAGTATTCGCGCTCTCGGGTTTCGTGATGTGGCAGTTGCTACATCCCGGTGTGCTCGGGGCGGCCGCGTGGCTGCCGCTCGGCCTATGGGGAATCGACGAAGCCGCGGAACGCCGCGACTGGCGGCCGCTGTGGAAACTGGTGGCGGCCTCGGCGCTGGCATTCCTCGCCGGATACACGGCGGCTTGGATCGTGGACTGCGTCATTGCCGTCGTTTACGCGGCCACGGGGCGGGAGCGGCTGCGGACCACGATCGGCGCGTGCGCGGCGCTGGGCGCGTCGATGCTGCTGGCCGCGGCGCAGTTGCTGCCGGCGCTCGATGCCCGTTCGCTGATGCAATTGGAGCCGAAATACGGGCCGGGAGCCTACGGTCTGCGCACACTGCTGGCCGGCTACTTCCTCCCCAATTGGTTCGACTTCAACCCGCCGCATCCGACGAACTACGAGCCGGGTTGCCTCTATCTTTACCTGGGGCTGCCGGGAGTGTTCGGCGTGCTGTGGGCCCTGCGGCAATCCGTGTGGCGGCGGGATTGGCGGCCGTACGTCCAGCCGGCCGTGACGCTCGCTGCGGCGTTGTTCCTGGCCAATCCCCCGGCGCTCTTTTTGCGGCTGGTCGAGCGGGTCGACGCCGTGGAAAACGTGATGCAACCGTATAATTTCTACGCCGGCGCCGGCGCGATGGCGGCATTGATCGCGGCATTGGCTTTGGAGTACTTCCTCGCCGCGCGGCCGGGGCTGCGGCGGGAAACACCGCGCTGGGCGGCGCTGGCGGCCGTCGCCGCGATGGCGATCTGGGCAGGGCGGCACGTGAACTTGTGGCTCGCGCGCGGCGGGCGGTTTCCTTCGCATCTCGCCTCCGTCCGGGAGATGGCGATCGGCCTCGCGCTGTTTGCCGCCGGGCTCTGGGCATTCCGCGCCTCGCGCGGCCGGCTGCGGGCACTCGTCGCAGCGGTGGTGTTGCTTTTCGTGGGGATCGACTTCAAGGTGTACGGCTCCGGCCGCTGGTTCAACGCCCTTGCGGGCGATCTGGATGGCGAACACGTTGGCCCCGGCATGCCGGGCATGAACGCGGAAGCCTTCGCCGCTCTCGTGGCGAACCGGAGCTGGCGCGTCGCGTGCGATGAAGCCGCGTCGCCGTACTCGACCGATTTGCGCTTCTACGATCTCGCGACGCCGCAAGGGTTCGACCCGTTCCTGCCCGCGGAATACCGCGCCCGAATCGAGCGCTGGACGCCGTTCCGCACCAACCGGCTGTTCTTCACCGATGTCAGGAACGAAGAGATGCTGCGGGGGCTGGGCGTGCGGTACGTGATCACCCACGAGGGCGCGGGAAGCCAGCCGTTTCTGGCGGCCAGCCCGAACTTCCGCCGGGTGGGCGGGCTCGATTCGTTCTACCTGGTGTACGAATATCTGCGGGCGGTGCCGCCGTACCGTTGGGAAGACGGCCGTACCGGGATGGTGGAAGTCGCTGCGTGGAAACCGGAGCGGCGGGACTTCGTGGTCGAGTCGGACCGGCCGGGGCGGTTCGTGTTGCTCGAGCAGTTTTTCCCGGGATGGCGCGCCACCGTCGACGGCCGGCCGGCAGCGATCGCCCGATGGGATGGAACCTTTCAATCCATCGAGCTGCCCGCCGGGGCTCACCGCGTGCGCTTCCTGTTCCGGCCGGTGAGCGTGGAGACCGGGGCCGGGATCAGCCTGGCGGCGTTGGCCGGGCTGGCCGCGTGGATCGCCGCGGACCGGCGGGCCAGACGCCCGGTGCCGCGGGCGCTGGCTTCCGCGGCGCTATGATGGTCGCGTGGCGGCAAAGCATCCCAAAGTAGTGGTCGTGATGCCGGCGTTCAACGCGGCCCAAACGCTGCGCATGACCTACGCGGATCTGCCGCACGAGATGGTGGACCTCGTCATCCTGGTGGATGACGGCAGTTCGGACGAAACCGCGCGGATCGCGCGCGAGCTGGGTCTCGAGCTGTTCCTCCACAATCGCAACTACGGCTACGGCGCCAACCAGAAGACCTGCTACCGCGAGGCGCTGCGGGCGGGGGCGGATATCGTCGCAATGGTGCATCCCGACTATCAGTACGACCCCACGCTGTTGCCGCAGATCATCCAGCCGCTCGTGGAAGGCAACGCGGACGTGGTGCTGGGCTCGCGGCTGATGGGCGCCAACCCCATGAAGCAGGGGATGCCGTGGTGGAAGTACTACGCCAACCGCTTCCTGACGCGCCTGGAGAACCTGGCGTTCGGGCTGAACCTCTCCGAATACCATACCGGCTACCGCGCCTTCCGCCGCGAAGTGCTGGAGGCGGTGAATTTCCAGATGAACTCGGACGCGTTCCTCTTCGATCAGGAGATCATCGCGCAGATCGTCAATCTGGGGCTGCGGATCGCCGAGGTGCCGGTGCCCACGCGGTACTTCGCGCAGGCATCTTCCGCATCCTTCCGGGCGAGCTGCGTCTACGGCTGCTCGATTCTGTGGCTGCTGTTGCGCTTCGCGCTGCATCGCGCCGGGATCGCGCCGCAGCGGCAGTTCGATAGCCTCTCGCAGCGGTACGGGCCGAGCGGCGCCGCCGCGGCGAAAGCGAAGTAAGCCGGGCGGCGCGGCTTTCCGAATCGAACTGCGCTTGACCGGCATCTCAAAACACTACATACTGTTGACAACTTTTTGAGGGAGTTCGCATGCCAGTTATCCGGTGGTTTTGGCGAGTCGTTCTATTTGCGGTCTTCGGCGTTTGGGCTTTGGCCCAGACGCAGGCCATCAACGGGAGCATCCGCGGGCGGGTCATGGACGCAGCCGGCGCCGCCGTCGCGGGCGCGAAGGTAACGGCCGCAAACGACGCGACCGGTTACACCCGCACGCTTTCGAGCGATGACCAGGGCTACTTCGTATTTCCCAACCTGCCGCTCGGACCCTATACCGTGACGGTCGCGAAAGAGGGCTTCGCAACCCAGAAGCGCCCCGGCGTCACGCTGGACGCCGGCACGGAAGCCGTGGTCGACACGGCGCTCAGCGTCGGCGCGATGGCCATGGAGATCGAGGTGTCCGGCGGCGCGCCGGTGATCGAGCCCTCCCGCGTGGCCACCGGCCGCACCATCACCAGCGCGGAGATCGAAGACCTGCCGCTGACCTCGCGCAATCCGTACAACTTCATCATTTTCCAGCCGGGCGTCAGCGGGCATCCGAACCCGGAGCTGGGCATCCCCCGGACGCTCAACATGAACGGCCTGCTCGACCGCATCAACTACCAGATGGACGGCATGGTGGATACGGAAAGCGACCGCTACGGTCTGCGGCTGTTCCCGATTTCCGACGTGTACGTGCGGGAAGTGCAGACGGTATCGAACAGCTTCGCCCCGGAGTTCGGCATGACGGCGGGCGACATCTACAACGTCATCACGAACTCCGGCACGAACATGCCGCACGGCGAATTCTACTACCTGGGCCGGCCGACCGCGCTGGCGGCGCGGACCATGCTGCTGCCGCTGAGCTCGCCCAAACCGGACCTGACGCTCAGCGATTACTCGGCCAATGCGGGCGGAGCGGCGATCAAGGACAAGCTGTTTCTCTTCGGCGCCTACGAGCACCTGGTACGCGGCCTGCCGCAGCCGAACACGATCAACCCTTCCGACGCGGCGGCGATCGGCATTCCGGCCAACCTGCTGGCCGTGGCCCCGAGCGTGCAACACGCGCAATTCTTCAACATCCGCGCGGATTGGGTCATTACCAGCAAGCACCAGTTCTTTTTGCGGTACAACTATTTCCGCAACGAGTACCCCTTTAATACCGCGGTGGGCGGCAAGAACGCGCTCGATGCGGCGAGCGACTTCCGCGACCGCGCGCATGTCATCGGCGCGCAGTTGCTCTCGGCGTTCTCGCCCACGGTGCTCAATGAGCTGCGCTTCGGCTGGCCGTACCGCAACGAGCACCACTACGCCGACCCGATCACCGGTCCGGGCCCCCAGATCAACATCAGCGGCGTGGCCATTTTCAACGGGAGCACCGGCGTCGGCGACCGGTTTCAGGAGAAGATTCCGAACCTGAACGATAACCTGACGATGATCCGCGGGCGCAGCACGATAAAGTTCGGCTTCGGGTTCCAGCAAATGCTCGATACCCAGACGGCGGACGTGTACAGCCAGTACAACTTCCCCTCCGTCGCGGCTTACCTGCAGGCGAAATCGGGCGTGAATCCCTTCGCGTATTCGACCTACACTTCGGTGATCGGCCTGCCGGGCGCCTGGTATCACTCGTTCTTCTGGAACTGGTTCGCGCAGGACAGCCTGCAACTGCGTCCCAATCTGCTGCTGATCTTCGGCGTGCGCTACGACCGCTTCCAGGGGCCGCCGGCCGATCCCAACGCTCTCTTCGCCTATTCGCGCAGCTTCCGCATTCCTGCCAAGGACTTCGCGCCGCGGCTGGGCCTGGCGTGGACCGTGGCGCCGAAGACGGTGATCCGCGCCAGCACCGGCATCTTCTACGAGCCGGTGCCGACGAACCTCTGGTACAACATCTTCATCAATAGCGGCAGCACGACCGCGTATTCGGCCTCGATTCCCTCCGGCAGTCCGCTTGCGCCCGCGTTCCCGAACGTGATCTCGCTCGTGCCGGGCGCGGTGCCGCCGTCGGCCGATATCACCACACTCACGCCGAATTTCCGCAACGCCTACACCATCAATTCCAGCCTTCAGATCACACAGCAGATCACGGCGAACGACGCGCTGACCGTGGGCTACGTGAACACCGGGGCGCGCGAACTGACGTACGAGCGCAACCTGAACCTGATCAATCCAGTCGGGTATCTCGCGGACGGACGGCCGATCTACTCGACGGCCCAGAACGCCGCCACAAGGCTCGATCCGCGCTTCAACAACATTACCCTCCAGGACGTCGGCGCCGTAACGGATTACAACGCGCTGGTCGTCAACTGGACGCACCGGACCTCGCACGGCCTCACGACGAGCGCTTCCTACACGTGGTCGCACTCGATCAGCGATGCGCCGGACGTGAACAGCTTCGAGCAGAGCGCGTTCATCGAGGACAATACCAACCGGCGGCGCGACCGCGGCAACAGCCTCGTCAACCGGCCGCAGGCGCTAACGCTAAGCACGGTGATCGCGCCGCGCGTCAATCTTCAGAACCGCGCGTGGAACTGGCTCGCCAACAACAACGAGCTGGCGATTCTGGGCAACTTCTCCTCCGGCGACGAGCAGAACATCACGGCCAACCGCAACCTCACCAATGACGCCAAAGTGACCACCCGGCCGCTCTTCATCGGGCGCGATACGGCGCGCGGACCGAACATTTACCAGGTGGACGCGCGCTACATGCGGACGTTCCTGACGATCAGGGAGCGCTTCAAACCCAAGTTCATCGCGGAATTCAACAACGTCTTCAACCGGGAGAACATCACGTCCCTGAACACGACGGCAACGGTCGACGCGAACGGAAACATCACTTCGGGACCGAGTTTGTTGCCGACGAGCACGGTGCTGGAGAAGCGGATCGTGCAGTTCGGCGTGCGCCTGGACTGGTAGGGCAGGCCCACGGCCTGCCCCGTCCGCAAAACCAAAAACCGCCGAGCTTCGGCGGTTTTTCATGCTATGTTGTTGAATTCATTGAAGCGTGACCGCCGAAGCTCGGCGGTTTTTCGTTTTGCGCAGCCCGTCAGGCCTTCTTCGCCGACGCCTCGCCGCGCCCCATTTTTTCGATCTCGTTGAAGTAGACCTTGCGGCCTTCGTCCATCGCAAGGTTCGAGAGAATCACCGAGATCGAATCCGCCAGCCCGACCTCGACATCCGCGCGCGGGCGCTGGCCGTCGCGGCAGTTGCGGAAGAAGCTTTCGAGCTCCGTATCGACAGGATTGTGCTGCTCCTCCTGCAGCATCACGCCCTTGGCCATCAGCCAACGGCGCGCGAACTTCGCTTCGCGGTCGAAAAATCCTTCCTTGCCGGTGAACTCGAGATCGCTGGTCATGATCGGGATGGGGCCGTTCGGACCGCTGCCCGCGACCATGGTGGCGCCGGCGACGAACTTCTCGTTCTTCTTTTCGGCGGCATTGGCGACCGTGGTCTTCTTGGGAGGCTCGCGGTACCACCACGCAATGCAGGGCGCTTCGTCGAAGCCGACCGTGATCTCGACAGTGCCCTCGGTCCCCATGATGATCTCGCCCATCTGCGCGCGCTGGCCGTTGAAGTAGGGGAGGAACTGGTTGGTGGAGATCGAGGAATAGCTGAATTTCCGGCCCCCGGGATACTGCATGATCAGGTGGATATTGTCGTAGACGTCGCGGCCGTCCTTCAGGGTATCGAGCGTCCCGAGGCCCATGACAAATTCGGGGGTGGAGCCGAACATCCAGTCCGCGATGTCGCCCTGATGCGACATCAGTTCGGCCGTGTAGCCGCCGGACATCGAGCGGAAGACGCGCCAGTTCGCGATATTCGATTCGCCGCCCGGCTTCATGGTCCACAGCGAGCTCGGCTCGTTGATCAGATTGCGATGCCACTGCGCGTGGATGTGGTGGACATCGCCGAGGATGCCCTTATCGACCATCTGCTTGACGGTCTGGTAGAAGTAGCTGTAGCGGCGCTGCAGTCCGGTCTGGAGGATTTGCTTCGAGTGCTCGGCGGCGAGGGCGCGCATCGCGTGCACTTCCTCCGGCTTGAACACGAGGCACTTTTCGCAGAAGACGTGCTTGCCGGCCATCAGCGCATCGCGCGTCAGCGGGAAATGCGCGAACAGGGGCACGACGACGAATACGGCGTCGATGTCCTTCATCGAGAGCAGCTCGCGATAGTCCTTGAAGGTCTTGGGATTGGTGCCGATCGTATCGACGCCGTGCTGCAGGTGGGTGGGATCGAGGTCGCAGAGAGCGACGCAGCGGCCGGCATCGATGTTCTTCAGGTGCTTCAGCAGGTAGGTGCCGCGGCTGCCGGTACCGATCATCCCGAACTGGACCTGGTCGTTGGCCGCCCTCACTTTCTGGATGGCGGGCGCGCCCTGGACGGCGGCGGCGACTGCGGTGACGGCTCCGGCGGTTTTGAGAAGATCGCGGCGGGAAAGGTCGTGGTTCTCGGGCATACGGGGCACTCCTCCTGCTGATGAGAGAATTTCCTCCGAATTGTAACATGGGGGTAAACGGGGGGCCGCGCGCGTAAAATAGAAGTAGTGTTGTCTGGATTCGATCCCCTCGTCCAGGAGTGGTTTCGTGCGCGCTTCGGGAACGCGACCGAGCCGCAGATCGAGGGCTGGCCCCTCATCCGCCAGGGGCGCGATATCCTCATCTCGGCGCCTACCGGCTCCGGCAAGACGCTCGCGGCATTTCTCGTGTGCATTGATTCTCTGGTGCGGCGCGCGCGGCTGGGGCCGTTGCCGGATCGCACGGAAGTCGTCTACGTCTCGCCGCTGAAGGCGCTCAGCAACGACGTTCACAAGAATCTGGAATTGCCGCTGGCGGAGATCCGTGAGCTCGCGGCGCGGCGCGGCATTCCACTGGCGGAGATCCGTACCGCCCTGCGGACCGGCGACACGCCGCAAGGCGAGCGCGAACGCATGGCGCGCCACCGGCCGCACATTCTCGTCACCACTCCGGAATCGCTGTTCATCCTGCTTACGGCGCGGCGGCCGCGCGAAATGCTGGCCGAAACGCGCACCCTGATTGTCGATGAGATCCACGCCGTCGCGGACGATAAGCGCGGCTCGCACCTGGCGCTCACGCTGGCGCGGCTGGACCGGCTCGTCGGGCAGAGCGGCCTGGCGCGGCCGCAGCGTATCGGGCTTTCGGCGACGGTGAAGCCGGTCGAGGATGTGGCGGCGTTCCTCAGCGACGGCGCGCGGATCGTCCACATCGGGCACAAGCGCGCAATGGATCTGGCCGTCGAAGTGCCGCGCGATGAGCTGGGGCCGGTCGCCTCGAACGAAATGTGGGGCGAGATTTACGACCGCATCGCCGGGCTGATCCGCGAGCACCGCACCACGCTGGTGTTCGTGAACACGCGGCGCCTGGCCGAGCGCGTCGCGCACCATCTCGCCGAGCGGCTGGGCGAAAACGCCGTGCTGCCGCATCATGGCAGCCTTTCGCGCACGCTGCGGCTCAACGCGGAGAGGCGGCTGAAATCGGGCGAGCTGCGGGCGGTTGTGGCCACCGCATCGCTCGAGCTCGGGATCGATATCGGCACGGTGGATCTGGTGTGCCAGATCGGCTCGCCGCGCTCGATCGCTGTGGCGCTGCAGCGCATCGGCCGCGCGGGGCACTGGGTCGGCGCGCTGCCCAAAGGGCGCCTGTTCGCCACCACGCGCGACGAGCTGATCGAATGCGCGGCCGTGGTGCGGGCCATTCATCACGGCGAGCTGGACCGCCTGGAAGTGCCCCGCAACGCGCTCGATATCCTGGCGCAGCAGATGGTGGCGGCGTGCGCGTGCGAGGAATTCGGCGAGGACGAGCTGTACGAGCTGATGCGCCTCGCCTGGCCGTACCGTGAGCTTCCGCGCCGCGATTTCGACGCCGTGCTCGCCACGCTCGCCGAAGGCATCGCCACCGCGCGCGGGCGCGCCGGCGCATACCTGCACCGCGACGCTGTCAACCGGCGCGTGCGCGGGCGGCGCGGCGCGCGCTTGACGGCCATCACGTCGGGCGGCGCGATTCCCGATACCGCGCAGTACCTGGTGGTGGCGGAGCCGGAAGGCGTGACGGTCGGCACGCTGGACGAGGATTTCGCCGTCGAAAGCATGGCGGGCGACGTGTTCCTGCTGGGCACCACGTCGTGGCGCATCCGGCGCGTCGAGGCCGGGCGCGTGCGCGTGGAGGATGCCAAAGGCGCCGCGCCTTCAATTCCCTTCTGGAATGGCGAGGCGCCCGGACGAACAGCGGAGCTCTCGCGGGAAGTGGCGGCGCTGCGGGAGGAGATCGCGCGTACGGGCTCGTGCCCGGAAGATTGCGGTCTCGACCGCGCGGGCGCGGAGCAGGCGGTGCGCTACGTGCTGGCCGGGCGCGCTGCGCTCGGAGCGATGCCGGGGTCCGCGCGCGTCGTGGCGGAGCGCTTTTTCGACGAGGGCGGCGGGATGCAGCTCGTCATCCACGCGCCGTTCGGCGCGCGCCTCAACCGCGCATGGGGCTTGGCGCTGCGCAAACGCTTCTGCCGTTCGTTCAATTTCGAATTGCAGGCGGCCGCGACGGATAACGGCATCGTGATTTCGCTCGGCGAGCAGCATTCGTTTCCGCTGGAGGTCGTCTTCGAATTCCTGCGGCCGGAAACGGTCGAGGAAGTGCTGACGCAGGCCATGCTGCCGGCGCCGATGTTCACGGCGC
Organism: Bryobacteraceae bacterium; assembly: GCA_035293845.1. Classification (GTDB taxonomy): domain Bacteria; phylum Acidobacteriota; class Terriglobia; order Bryobacterales; family Bryobacteraceae; genus DATGMB01. Next base: position 8,836 of record DATGMB010000272.1, on the reverse strand, counting down.
GGTGGCGCTGGAACGCGGCGCGCGCGCTGGCCATCCCGCGCTACGCCGGCGGGCGCAAAGTGCCGCCGCCGATCCAGCGCATGCGTGCCGACGATCTGATGGCCGCGGTGTTCCCGGACCATGCTGCGTGCCCGGAGAATCTCACCGGCGATGTGCGCATTCCGGACCATCCGCTGGTGAAAGAGACCATCGACAACTGCCTGTACGAGGCGATGGACCTGGCTGGACTCGAGCGGTTGCTCGAGGCACTGCGGGACGGCGCGGTGCAGACCGTGGCGATCGATACGCCCGAGCCCTCGCCGTTTTCGCACGAGATTCTGAACGCCAACCCATACGCGTATCTCGACGATGCGCCGCTCGAAGAGCGGCGCGCGCGGGCGGTGCAGATGCGGCGCACGCTGCCCGAGGATTACGCGGAAGGCCCGGCGGCGCTCGATGCGGACGCCATCGCGCAGGTCGCAGCGGAGGCCTGGCCGCCGATGCGGGATGCGGACGAGCTGCATGAGGCGATGCTGGGGCTGATTGTCCTTCCGGTGGACAGGCCGGATGTATCCGGCCCCTATGGAGAGGAGCTGATCGGCGCTGGCAGGGCCACCAGGCTGCGCGCCGGCCAGCACGTTTTCTGGGTGGCGGCGGAGCGCGTCGGGTTGGCGTCGCGGGTATATCCGAATGCCAGATTCGAACCGGAGATCACGGCGCCGGATACGGGGCGCGCGGTTCCGGAATCCGAGGAGCGGTGCGCGGCGGAGATCCTGCGCGGTTGGTTCGAATGCTCAGGGCCGAAGCGCGCGGCCGATTTCGCCCGCGAGCTTGCCCTGCCGCGCGATCTTGTGGACGCGGCGCTGGCGCAGCTCGAAGCCGAAGGCCAGATTCTGCGCGGCCGGTTCACGCCGGGAGCGGGCGAGGTGGAATGGTGCCACCGGCGGCTGCTGGCGCGCATCCACCGGCTCACGATCGGGCGGCTGCGGCGCGAGATCGAGCCGGTCACAACCGCCCAGTATTTCGCGTTCCTGAATCGCTGGCAGCACCTCGCGCCCGGCACGCAACTGCACGGCGTGGATGGAACGCTGCAGATCATCCGGCAATTGCAGGGCAGCGAATTCGCCGCGGCGGCGTGGGAGACGACGATTCTGCCGCGGCGCGTGGCGCGCTACCAGCCGGAATATCTCGACCAGCTTTGCCTCGCGGGCGAGGTGAGCTGGGGAAGGCTTTCGCCGCACCCGGCCTTCGAGCGGGAAGACGATGCAGGCCGCGGCCGGCGCGTGCGGCCGACGCGCGTGGCGCCGCTCGCGATCTTTCTGCGGGAGGACGCGGGATGGCTGCTGGCCGGGCCGGCCTCTTCGCCGCGCCAATCGCTCTCGCACCCGGCGCGCGAGATTCTGGAGGCGCTGGAAACTCGCGGGGCCTCGTTTTTCGCGGACCTGGCGCGCGCTACCGGGCGCCTCGCCAGTGAAGTCGAGGACGGGCTGTGGGAGCTGGTGGCGGCCGGGCTGGTTACGGCCGATGGCTTCGAGAATCTCCGCGCGCTGCTCGATCCCAAGCGGCGGCGCGGCGAGGGCAAGGGACGCACGGCGCGCCCGCGGCATGCGCCGGGCCGATGGGATCTGCTGCGGCACGGCGCGGCCAATACGGCCGACTCCACCGAGCGGTTCGCGCGCCAGATGCTGGCACGATGGGGCGTGGTGTTCCGGGATGCCGCGGTGCGCGAGCCGCTGGCGCCGCCATGGCGCGAGCTGGTTCAGCCGCTGCGCCGCATGGAATCGCGCGGCGAGGTGCGCGGCGGCCGGTTCGTGGCGTCCTTCCTCGGTGAACAGTTCGCGCTGCCGGAGGCGCTGGACCTGCTGCGCGCCGTCCGCCGCAGTGGCGAAACCGCGCCGGAATCCGAGTTCTTCCCGGCTGCCGCCGCTACGGAACCGGCCGGCGTTACTGCACCCGCACCGGCGGCAGGTTAAGCTTCTTTTCGAGCACGGTGAGGCGCTCTTCGAGCATAGCCAGGCGGTGTTTCAGGTTGGCATCCGAGCGCTCGAGATCGGAAACGCGGCTCTGCAGGGCTTCGGCGAGACGGAAAACGCTTTCCAGCACCTTTTCCGCGACCCCGGTGATGCTGGCGTCCAGGCGGCGCTCGAGATCGGCGAGGCCGGCGGTCAGGGACTCGATGGTGTGCGTCAAATCCTGGCGCAGCGCGGCCAAATCCTGGTGAGTCAGCGTGGCTTTCGAATCGTCCATGCGCGCCTCCTCAGGCCATGATATCGCGGGGCGCGTGGCGCGTCAGACGCGCGGTAATCGCGGCTCTGTCGGCGCGGTCACGTGTGATATCGCTCCAGAGTGCGCGGATTATAAGCCCAGTGGAATTCGAGCTCGTACGCCATGGACCGCGCCAGGCCGTCGAGATCCGGGAAGAGCGTGGCGAACGTGATGTTCATGCGGTAGAGCTCGCGCATCGCGGTCTCGCGCACGGCGTGGGCCATGACGAACTTGGCCATAATGCTCTCGCCATCGCTGAGGATATCCTCGACCGGGACATCGAGCACGCCGGGCACGGCGAAGGTCCCGGACTGCGCGATCAGCCGCTGGTTCATGGTGTGGGGCTCGCCCATCCAGATAAAGCGCCGGTTGCCTTTCAGGTAAAAGCGCTGAAAATTGCCCGGCAGGCGCGGATCCATGCGCCCCGGTTCGGGCGTGCGGCTGCTATTGATGCGCGCGGGGTTGATCGCCCACACGACGGCGTCGCCGACCGTGCGCTCCAGCGCGAAAAAGGCGGCGACGTACGGTGACCAGGTGAAGTCGATCAGCCGCGTCGGAGCGCCGTGGTGCTGCATGAGCGCGAGCCACTGGAAATCGTCGTCGATCTCCGGCGGCTTCTCCAGGAACTGGTGGGCTTTGCGCTTGAAGATGCGGAGGATGCGGCGCTCCTGCTCCGGCCAGACCTGGGGCGCGACCCCGAAGCTCTGCAGATAGCGGGAGAGCGAGCTGTAGAGCGGCCAGCGCTCGTCGCGCTCGCCGCGGAATGCCCAGTTCGAGTAGGGCGTGCGCGTGATGTAACCCAGGAATTCCTCCCAGGATTCCACGCGAAAGACGCGATAGGGGCGGCGCTTCTGCTTGCGGGGCGGCACTCAAGGATATGGTAACGGCTTTCGGGCCGCGATCCCGGCAGCCGCCCGAATCCTACGGATGCTCGAACTCGTTGGCATGAGGGATGAGCCGGAAATACGTGCTGCTGGGGAGGTCCGTGTGCCAATAGCCGGTCCAGCGGGCATAGCCGCAGACGCCGAGGAAGATGGCGGCGGCGCCCACGGCAACGGCCCAGGCCGGAACGCGGCGGCGGGCCGGCGCACCGAGGAACAGCGCGCCGGCGGCGGGGCATTCGGTTACGCATTCGAGGCACCCGGTGCATTCGGCGGAGCGGATCGTGACCAGCCGGTCAACCGGCAGCGACGACGGGCACGCCCGCGCGCATTTCCCGCAGTCGATGCACAGGCTGGGATCGCGGCGGATGCGCAGCGGGCTGGCGAGCGCGGCCAGTCCCATCAGCGCGCCATAGGGGCACAGATAGCGGCACCAGAAGTTCCGCACGAAGACGGATGCCAGGACCAGCAGCGCGAGCACCGAGCCGCCGGCCAGGCCGAGATCGCGGAAGAAGTTGAGCATCTTGACGTCATCGATGATGCCGTAGGGGCCTTCCAGGAAGGCGCGGATGCCGGCGACGGGCATCGCGGCCACGGCGAACAGAAATAGCCCCATGAGGATGTATTTCAGGCTGCGCAGCGGCAGATCGGCCCAGCGGGGCAGGCGGAAGTTGCGGCCGAACGTCTGGCGCCCGAGGCGCCAGAGGTATTCGGAGATCGTGCCCACCGGGCAGAGCCAGCCGCAGAAGCTCTTGCGGAACATCCAGGAAATGGCCAGGAACGCAAGAAGCAGGAACGTGCCGGCGGGATGAAGGAGGGGCATCCGGCCGGTCAGCAGCAGGACCTTCAGATTCATCAGGGAGGCGATCGGCAGCCAGCCCTCCACGCCGGGCGGGCGGCGGCTGAACACCGTGCGGCCCCCGGTTTCGTAATAGCGGACGAACATCCAGAATTCGACGCCGATCCAGATGTTGAGCGCCAGGAAGGCGAGCTGAACGGCATGGCGCAGCGTCCGGGAGCGATCCCGCGCGGCGTGCCGGATCAGCTTCTTGCGGGGCTTCGGCGGTGCAACGGCGGCGGCCATGGCTCTTATCCTCTGGCCTTACGGTAACGCCACGGCACCCGCCAGGCATGTGACAGGAGTCACGCGCTGCGGCGCGCCCTTACGGCCGGGGTTCTGCCGCGATCACTTGCGGTTCCACCGCAACCGGGAAGTTGACGGAACGGGCGATGAAGCAGAGGTGGTGGGCGCGCTCATGCAGCGCGAGCGCATCGGGGATTCGTGCCGGGTCCGTGATGCTCATGCGCGGCCGCAGGGTGGCGCCGGTGAATTCGCCCACGCCATCGCGGTGAAGCGCGAGGTCGCCGGACGCATCGTCGGAGTATTCCGTGACCACGATGCCCGTATCGGCGCACAGGTGCAGCATCCACAGCATGTGGCAGGAGGAGAGCGCGGCGATGGTCAGCTCCTCCGGGTTGTAGCGGGCGGAGTCGCCCCGGAAGGCCTTATGGGAGGAGCCTGCGATGGGCGCGCTTTTGCCAGGGCCGCAGATCTCATGGTTGCGGCTGTAGCCGTTATAGGTCGAAGTGCCGGCGCCCAGGTTGCCGGTCCACCGGTTCGAAACCTGGAAACGATGCGTTGCCATGTTTGCGAATATACCGCAGGGCGGCGCGCCGGCCGGACCGGCGCGGCGTCAGACCGCTGCCGGGTCCGCCTCCGATGGGCGCCGCCGCCCCGCACTGGTTATGCACGGTTCCCGCCAAAATCGCGTCGCACTCGGCATACGGCAACCCCTTTGTTTGCCGCTGATTCAGGCGTGAGCCGCGTCCGGCCGCCGCACCTGGCGTCTATTTCGTAGGCACGGTGTCAATTTCATGGACAGCATTGTGCCCGATGCGTTAGACTGAAACCCTCATGGGTTCGCTGCCCCAGACGGAGCTGCATGACCGCCTCGCCGCGATCCTGGCGATCTGCCGGAAGATGAACTCGGAGCGCGAGCTGGGCCCGCTGCTGGACCTGATCGCGCGCGAGGCCACGCACCTGCTCGATTGCGACCGCGCCAGCATTTTTCTGTTGGATCGGGAACGGCAGGAGCTGTGGTCGAAGGTGGCGCTGGGGAGCGAGGAGCGGCTCCGCTTCGACGCCCGGCTGGGCATCGTGGGGCAGGCGGTGACGACGGGCCGGCCGGTCAACGTGCAGGATGCCTACCACGACCCGCGATTCTATACGGCCATCGACGACCAGACCGGCTATCGCACGCGCAACGTGCTGGCGGTCGCGATGCGCAACCATGCGGGCGAAACCGTAGGCGCGTTCGAGGTCCTCAATAAGCGCCTGGGACCCTTCACGGAGCGCGACGAACAGACGCTCGAAGCGCTGGCCGCGCACGCGGCCAGCGCCATCGAGACGGCGCAACTGATCGGCGACCTGCGGCGCAGCCAGGACGAACTGGCGGAACAGAACGCCACCCTGCAGCGCGAGGTGGAGAGCCGGTATTCGACGCACGGCATCGTGGGCACGGGCGCGCGCATCCAGCAGGTGGTGCGGCTGATCGAGCGCATCCGGGACAGCGTCGTCAACGTGCTGATCACGGGCGAAAGCGGAACCGGCAAGGAGATGGCGGCGAAGGCCATCCATTACACCAGCCCCCGCGCGCGCAAGCCGTTCGTGGCTCTCAATTGCGCGGCGCTGCCTGAGGCGCTGGCCGAAAGCGAGCTGTTCGGCATCGAAAAGGGTGTGGCGACGGGCGTGAACCCGCGGCCGGGGCAGTTCCAGAAGGCGGACGGCGGGACGCTGTTTCTGGACGAGATCGGCGATCTGAGCCTGACCGCGCAAGCCAAGATCCTGCGCGTGCTGCAGGAGCGCGTAGTGGAGCGGGTGGGCGGGCGCGCGCCCGTGCCGGTGGATGTGCGGCTCCTGGCCGCCACGAACAAGGACCTGGAGAGCGAGATCGCCAAAGGCGCCTTTCGCGAGGACCTCTACTACCGGATCAAGGTCATCCATATCCACATGCCGCCGCTGCGCGAGATCCGGGAGGACATTCCGCTGCTGGCCCGCCACTTCCTGAAGCAGTACTGCGATGAAACGGGACGGCCGCCCTTTCAGTTCGCCCCGGCGGTGCTGCGGCGGCTGAGCGCCGCGCCGTGGCCCGGCAACGTGCGGCAATTGCGCAACGAGGTGATCCGCATGGCCGCCTGCGCGCGCGGCAGCGTGATTTCCGAAGAGGACCTGCTCGAAGGACTGCCCGGCGTGCCGGCGCCGGCGGCGCCCGCCGCTCCCAAAGCGGCGCGGCCGCAGTCGCTAAAGCAGGCGATCGAAGCCCTGGAGCGGGAAATGGTCACGGAAGCGCTGGCGGCCACGGGAAGCAATCAGCAGCAGGCTGCGCGCCGGCTGGGACTGAGCCGGCAGGGGCTGATCAATAAAATGAAGCGGTACGGGCTGTAACGCACGGCATCCTATGCAGATCTACCTGTTGCGGCATGGCATCGCGGAGGATGGGCGGCCGGGCATGCCGGATTCGGACCGCGCCCTGACCGATGAGGGCAAGGAGAAGCTCCGGCGCGTCCTGAAGCGGGCGCCGGCGAAGCCGTCGCTGATTCTCTCCAGCCCGTACCGCCGGGCACTGGAGACTGCGGAGATCGCGGCGGAAGTGCTGGGCTATGAGGGCAAGGTGGCGCGCACGCGGCGGCTCACGCCCGATGCTTCGCCGGCAGATCTCTGGGAAGACCTGCGGGAGCGCAAGGACGAAGAATCCGTGCTGCTCGCCGGCCATCAGCCGATGATGAGCTCGCTGGCGGCATTTCTGCTGGATTCCCCGGCGCTGCAGATCGATATGAAAAAAGCGGCGCTGGCGCGCATCGATTGCGAACGGCTCGGGCCGCGGCCGGGCGGGGTCCTGAAATGGTTGCTCACGCCGGCGGTGTGCGAATGAATATCGTCCGCGCGACCCAACGGTACGAAGCCTGGCTCGGCAAGCATCTGACGCTGATCGAGCGCGATCTTGAAGCCAAGCACGAAGCCATGCGTTCGGCGGCGTTTCCGTTTCTCCGCGCCACGTATTACCGCTGGGCGCAGACATGGCAGAAGACCTGCGGCCCGGCGGCGCGCGCTCCGCGCGTGCTCGCGGTGGGCGACCTGCACGTGGAAAACTTCGGCACCTGGCGCGATATCGAGGGCCGGCTGATCTGGGGCGTCAACGATTTCGACGAAGCCTGGAATCTGCCCTATACGAACGACCTCATCCGTCTTGCGACGAGCGCGCTGCTGGCGAAGATGAGCTGCGAGCCGGCGGAGGCGATGGCCGCGATTCTCAAAGGCTATGCGGACAGCCTCGCGGCGGGCGGGCGGCCCTTCGTGCTGGCCGAGCACCACCCGGTGCTGCGCGGCATGGCGATCCACCGGCTGCACGAGCCGGAAAAGTTCTGGGATAAGCTGCACGGGCTGAATGCGTGCGATGCGGTGCCGAAGGGCGCCATGAAGGCGATCGGCCGCATGATGCCCGAGCGCGGCATGGAATGGAAGACCGTGCATCGCATGGCGGGCTTGGGCAGCCTGGGCCGCGAGCGGTACGTCGGCCTGGCGGACTGGCGCGGCGGATCGGTGGCGCGGGAAGCAAAGGCGCTGGCGCCCTCGGCGTGCATCTGGGCAATGGATGGCGGTGGCACGGCGCCGATCCTCTATCAGAAGATCGTGGATTCCGCCGTGCGCTGCCGCGACCCGTTCGTGCGGCTGCAAAAGCGGTGGATCGTGCGCCGCCTCGCGCCGGATTGCTCGCGCATCGAGCTTTCCGCCTTGCCCGAAGAAAGAGACGAGCTGCGGCTGCTGCACGCGATGGGGTTCGAAACCGCCAATGTGCACCTGGGAAGCATCGCGGCCCGCAAGCTGGCCGCCGACCTGCGCCGGCGGCCGCGCAACTGGCTGTACCGAGCCGCGCGGGAGATGGAGAAAGCCGTGCGCGCGGATTACGAGGAGTGGGCGGCCGGGTGAGGGATGACCGACGAGCAGCGCTACCGATTAGAATCGAGTGCTGTGCCGATCACACCCGACCAAGTAGATATCTGGCGACAATCTCCGTCCGAACATCAGCGCCTTGAATTCAAGGAAGCCAAGCAGCAGTATGACTATAAAAAACTCTGCCAGTATTGCGTCGCAATTGCGAATGAGGGCGGCGGATTCCTGGTCCTCGGTGTTGCTGATCAGCCACCCCGATAAGTAGTCGGGACAAAAGCTCGCTTGGACGTAATCGGCCAGGCCCAGAAGCTTTTCGAGACACTTGGATTTCGAGTCGATGTCGAAGAAGTTCCGCATCCTGATGGGAGGGTTGTAGTTTTCGAGATTCCATCGCGTCCACGCGGCACCGCTTATCATTTGGACGGCGCCTACCTGATGCGTTCAGGCGAAGCACCGGTCCCGATGAGTGAGGATCAACTCCGCCGCGTGTTCGCGGAAGGAAAGCCAGACTGGGTCGAAGAGTACACGAAGACCGGCCTCAGTGCGCAGGAGGTCATCGAGTTCCTACCCGCAAAACGGCGATAAAGTAAAGTTCTTTCTGTAAATTCATTGTTCCCGCGTAATCGAGCCACTGTTTTCCATTCGTAAGTAGATTTTGTCGGTTTCCCACTCCTCGCTGATTTCCATCAATACTGCGCTGACCAGACGGAGCAGGGCGGCCTCATTCGGGAACAGGGTGGCCACCCTGGTGCGCCGTTTG
>DATGMB010000271.1:0-10080 GCA_035293845.1 Bryobacteraceae bacterium | reverse complement strand
CTGCACCGCGCGTTCCTTCTCGATCTGATATCGTTTCTGCATATAGCGACTCTCCTTTTTTCCTGGCGGAAAAATTTTCCCCGAGGCTACCATGCCTCGGGGGCGAGGGTCGCTACTTTCTACGAACTACCGGGCAATCTCTTGACAAGTCAACCATATCCCTATCGCGTTACTTCTTTCGCGCCGCCACCAGCCGCACGCGGCGGGTCTCGGAGATCGCGCCGGGCGCCAGGGCGTCGTTGACGATCGAAGCCTGCTCCTCCTGGTGGCGCTTGCCGGAACCGGTGGCGGGGCTGGCGCTTTCCGGCCGTCCGACGTAGAGCAGCTCGCGGCCGGTCGCTTCGAGCAGCGGCTCGAAGGCCTCGCGCATGAAGCGCCATGCGCCCATGTTCCGCGGCTCCTCCTGCGCCCAAACGACTTCGGCGGTCGGGGAATACCGGGCCAGCATGTCGCGGGCCTGCTCGGCATCGAACGGGTACAACTGTTCGACGCGGATGAGCGCGACGTGGCCGGCATTGCGCTCCTCGCGCGCGGCCAGCAGATCGTAGTAGACCTTGCCGGTGCAGAAGATCACCTGGGTCACGGGCTTGGCGTCCACGTGGTCGCCGAGGATCTCGAGGAATCCGCCGCTCGTGAAATCGTGGAGCTTCGAGACGGCGCGCGGATGCCGCAGCAGGCTCTTGGGCGTGAAGACGATCAGAGGCTTGCGCGTGCCGCGGCGGTCGTGCCCGCCGTACATCTGGCGCCTCAGGAGGTGGAAGTATTGCGCGGGCGTGGTGACGTTACACACGAGCATGTTGTTCTCCGCGCAGAGCGTCAGGAAGCGCTCGATGCGCGCGCTCGAATGCTCCGGCCCCTGGCCTTCGAAGCCGTGCGGCAGCAGCATCACGAGGCCGCTCGGCTGGCCCCATTTCTGCTCGGCCGAGGAAATGAACTGATCGATCATGATCTGCGCGCCGTTGGCGAAATCGCCGAACTGCGCCTCCCAGATCACCAGCGAAAGCGGGTCGGCCACGCTGTAGCCGAATTCGAAGCCGAGCACGGCGTACTCGCTGAGCGAACTGTCGAAGACGTCGAAGCGCGCCTGGTCGGGCGAGAGGTGCCGCAGCGGCACATAGCGGCGGCCGGTCTCGGTATCGTAGAACGCGAGGTGCCGCTGGCTGAAGGTGCCGCGGCCGGAATCCTGGCCGCTCAGCCGCACCGGCGTGCCCTCCAGCACCAGCGTGCCGAACGCCATCGCCTCGCCGAACGCCCAATCGACCGGAGCATCCTTGGCGATCGCCTCGCGCCGGTTCTCGACGAACCGCCGCAGCTTGGGATGCAGATGGAAATCGGCCGGGAACTGCGTGATGCCGCGGACCACGCGCTCCAGCACCTGCAGATTGACGGCCGTGCGCGGGCAGAAATTGCCGATCTCCTCGCTCGGTACCGCGCTCAGCTCCTGCACTTCGAAGCGCTCCACCCGCTTCTGGCCGGCATCGTACGCGTCGGAGAGCCGCTGCGCGACGGCCTTGCGCATGGCCGCGACCTCTTCGGCCGTGACCACGCCTTCGCGCACCAGCCGCTCGCCGTATTGGACGGCCACCGAGGGGTGCTCCTTGATCTTGCGATAGAGGATCGGCTGCGTGTAGCTCGGATCGTCGGCTTCGTTGTGGCCGTGGCGGCGGTAGCAGATCATATCGATCACTACATCCGTCTTGAACTTCTGGCGGTAATCGAAGGCCAGCTCGACGACACGGTAGGCCGCCTGCGGACTGTCGCCGTTGACGTGGAAGATCGGCGCCTGCACGCCGCGCGCCACGTCGGTCGAATAGGGCGTGGAGCGCGATTCCTCGGGCAGCGTGGTGAAGCCGATCTGGTTGTTGATGATGAGGTGAATCGTTCCGCCCGTGGAATAACCGTCAAGCTGCGCCAGGTTCAGCGTCTCCGCCACCACGCCCTGCCCGGCAAAAGCGGCATCGCCGTGCACCAGCACCGGGATCACGCGTTCTCTCTCGCGGTCGCCCAGGCGGTCCTGCTTCGGCCGCACGATTCCCTCGACGACTGGATCGACCGCCTCCAGGTGGCTCGGGTTCGGCGCGACAGAAACCAGGATCTCGCGCCCGCTCTCGGTCTTGCGCACCGACTGCGCGCCCAGGTGGTATTTCACGTCCCCCGAGCCCTGCGTGCTGGCGGGATCGATCTCGCCTTCGAACTCGGAGAAGATCTGCTTCACGTCCTTGCCGACGACGTTGGTCAGGACGTTGAGGCGCCCGCGGTGCGCCATGCCGATGACGATCTCGGCGACGTTGTTCGCGGCGGCGCGCTGCAGGATCTCTTCGAGAATCACGGCCGCGGTCTCGCCGCCTTCGAGCGCGAAACGCTTCTGGCCGACGAAGCGGGAGTGCAGGAAGTGCTCGAACTCCTCGGCCGCGATCAGCGTGCGCAGGATGCGCAGGCGCACCTCGCGATCGAGCGGCCAGTGGTTCTTGCCGGGCTCCATGCGGTGCTGCAGCCAGCGCTTCTGCTCCGGCACCTGAATATTCATGTACTCGCAGCCGATCTTGCCGCAGTAGGTGTCGCGCAGGGTTTCGAGGATCTCCCGCAGCGTGGCGACGGGCTTGGCCGCGCGGCCGCCGACGCCTTCGCCGAGGCTGCCCGTGAGGAATTCGCGGTCGAGATCCCAGATCGAAAGGCCGTAGGTTTCCGGGTCGAGCTCGGGGTGCCGGGTGGGCTCGGAGCCGAGCGGATCGAGATCTGCGATGAGATGGCCGCGCACGCGGTAGGCGTTGATCAACTGCATGATCCCCGCCTGTTTGGCGATTTCGGCGTGGCGCGTCTCGGTCATGCCGGGCAGCGCCGGCAGCCGGTCGGTCTCCCAATGCACCGGCTGGTGCGGCATGCGCAGGTGCTGGAAGATCTCCTCGTAGAAGCCGTTCGCGCCATCGAGCAGCTCCTGCACCTTGCCCAGGAACGCGCCCGATTCCGCGCCCTGAATGATGCGGTGATCGTACGTGCAGGTGAGGGTCATCACCTTGCTCAGGCCGAGCACGGCGCGGGTTTCTTCGGCGGCGCCGCGATATTCGGCCGGGTAATCGATGGCGCCCGCGGCGATGATCGCGCCCTGGCCGGGCATGAGGCGCGGGTTGGAGGACATAGTGCCGACCGTGCCGGGGTTGGTCAGCGAAATGGTGGTTCCCTGAAAATCCGCAGCGGTCAGCTTGCCGGTGCGCGCCCGCGCCACCAGATCGTCGAAAGCCGCCGCGTACTCGTGGAAATTCTTCGCGCCGGCATCCTTGATATTGGGGACGACGAGGCTGCGCCCGCCATCCTTCGCGGCCACATCGACCGCGATGCCAAGGTTGACCTCGCGCCGCGCGACGCGATAGGGCTGCCCGTCGCGCTCGGCGTAGGCGTGGTTCAATGCCGGGAGCTCCGCGAGTGCCTTCACCACCGCCCATCCCAGGATGTGGGTGTAGGAAACCTTATTCTGGTGCAGCAGCGTACGGTGCTGGTTGATGATGCGGCGATTCTCGTCCATCACCTTGACCGCGATGACCCGCTGCGAAGTCGCGAGCGGAATGGCGAGCGACGCCGCCATGTTCTCCGCGATCTTTCCCGCGGCGCCGCGCAGCGGCTGCCACTCGCCCGCAGCGCCGGACAGCGCGGTTACGGGTGCGGGCTGCCGGAGGGATACGGGGCCGGGCGGGACCGCGCCGGGGCTGGGCGCGGGCTTCGGGGCGCCATTGGCCTCGAACACGTCTTTCCAGCTTTCGTCGACCGCCGAGCGGTCATGCAGATATTGTTGATACAGCTCCTCTTCGAGCCAGCTATTGATTCCCATGTCGGGGTCGGATTTCACAGCCATGGAGGGCGTCTTCAATTTCTATGATAGCGGAGTGGAAGCCCTTGGCGAGATTGGGGATGACGGCCGGCGGCGCAGGCGTCGGCGCAGATGGCCTCCTGTCGATCGCACCGGCCTCGCTATCCGCGTGCCCGGATGACGGTCATGAGGATGATTCCCAGGTTCCACGTGACCACGGCGGCGAACCAGTAATTCAGGAACACCACGATGCGCGGGCGATGCAGCTTGAGCGCCGTGGCCGCCAGAAATGCGGCGAACAGCTTGGAGAGGAGCAGCGCGGTCACCGGTCCGATCTGCATGAGCCGCGCCACGAAGAAGCTGCCTTCCTGCGCGCCCAACTGCAAGCCGATCAGGGTGGTGAGAATATCGAGGACCTGGAGCGCCACGAAGACCGATAAAGAGGGCGCCGGAAAATCTTTTCGCAGTCGCGAGGCGAACATGTCGTCGGCTTCAGTGTCGCAAGGGAACGGGCGGGCACGCCATCATATCTTTGGTTAGTCCGGTGCGGGCGGGTTAGTTTGGTCTCGCGCTGCGCAGGGTGGGGCGGGTGGCCGCCGGCTTCTGTCCGTCACCGAGGACCCGCTCGCGCATTTCCATGTATTCGGAGGTGTTCACCACGTATTGCGCCCGCGCCGGCAGAATCCGCTGGATCTCCTTTTCTGTGCGGTCAATGCGGTCGCCGTCCATGGGATGGGTCGAGAGCACGCGCGCGGCGAGATTCGGCTGGGTGCGGCGGAGGGCCAGCAGTTTTTCGAAGATGCTGACCGCGCCCGTGGGATCGTAGCCGGCGGCGTACAGGTACTGGGTGCCGAGGTAATCGGCCTCGGTCTCATCGGAGCGGCTGAACTTGAGGAACGCCATCGGGACGGCCGCGGCCACCGCTTCGCGCCCCGCGAGTCCGGCCCATCCGCCGCCCAGCAGCACGGCGCCGATGCCGCCGGCGGTGCGCACGAGCTGTTCCTGCGACGCCCGGCAGGTCAGGTGACGCGCGGCGACATGGGCGATCTCATGCGACATCGCGCCGGCCAGTTCGTCCTCTTCCGAGGCCAGCTTGATCAGCCCGGTGTTCACGAACACGAAGCCGCCCGGGAGAGCGAAGGCGTTGGGCGAATCGTCGTCCAGCACCTGGAAGGTGAAGGGCACCCTGGCGTCCGAGTTGCGCACCAGATTCTGACCCAGGCGGTTGACGAACTCGCCGACGACCGGGTCCTGGTGCAGTTTGCCCTGGCGCGCCACCTCCTCGGACAACTGCTTGCCGAGGGCGATCTCCTTCTCGATGGAGTAGAAGTTCAGGCACCGGCCGACGTCGCGGTTGCCGATCTGGCCGGGGTCATCCTTCCGGTCGGAAGCATAGCCGGGCGCGATGGCCAGGAAACCCGTCAGGATGACCGCGGAGAGGAGTCGCATGGCGATAGATCCTTTGGCTTCTTTCCCGTATTGTAAAAGGAATGGGCAGCGAAATCACCGTTAATTCTGTTAAGTCGACCGCGGCCGAACCGCTTTGGGAGCGCTACCGCGAACAATTCCCGGTGCGCCGGAACCTGATTTACCTGAATCACGCCGCCGTGGCGCCGTTATGCCGTCCGGCGGCCGAAGCGATGCAGCGGCTGGCCGAGGACTGCATGCGTTTCGGCAGCCTCCATTACGACGAATGGCTGGACGCCTACGACGGGCTGCGCCGCGCCGCCGCGCGGCTGATTCATGCGGACGCTGCCGAGATCGCCCTGATGAAGAATACCTCCGAGGGGATCGCCACGGTGGCGATGGGCCTCGACTGGAAGCCGGGCGACCGGATCGTGGCCTTCCGGGAGGAGTTCCCCGCCAATTTTTACCCGTGGAAACGGCTCGAAGCCAAGGGGATCGCGGTGACGTGGCTCTCGGTCGAGGATTCGCTGGAGCGGATCGACGAGGCTTGCCGCGGGGCTCGGCTGCTTTCGATCAGCTTCGTGCAGTTCCTCAGCGGGTATCGCGCTCCGCTTCGAGCGATCGGTGAGATTTGCCGGCGTAACCGATGCATTTATATGGTGGATGCGATCCAGGGAATGGGAGCCTTCCCGATCGACGTGCGGGCGTGCGGCATCGACGTGCTGGCGGCCGATGGCCACAAGTGGATGCTGGGTCCGGAGGGCTGCGCCATCCTTTACATCAGCCGGGAGTTGCAGGACCGCGTGGAGCCGGTGGAGTTCGGGTGGACGAACGTGGCCGGATACAACGATTACGCGAGCCGGGATATGGCGCTGCGTCCGGATGCTGGCCGGTATGAGCCGGGAACCCTTAACACAATTGGTTGCTTTGGATTACGGGCAGCAATTGAATTTTTACTGGAAGTGGGGCCGGGAGAAATCGCTCCGGTTGTCCAAAATCTCGGCGACCGGATCGCGGCCGGAGTCGTGGCGCGCGGGTATGAAACGCTGGGCTGCCGTACGGCGGAAACCGGAGCGGGGATCGTCAGTTTCCGCAAGCCGGGCATCCCGGCGGAAGAGATCGTCAGGCGGCTGCGGGAAAACGGGATTTCTGCGGCCGCGCGGGCAGGTTGGGTGCGCACATCGCCGCATTTCTACATCAGTCCGCAGGAGATTGACACGTTCCTGGCGGCATTGCCATAGGAGATGGGGGATCGGGGTACAATGTGCCCCATGACTCGTGCCCTGATCCTGCTGCTCGCGGCGCTTTCGGCGGTTGCCGCGCCGCCCGATCCGAAATCCTGGTTCGGCCACGAAATCGGCGCCGATAAGACGGTTCTCGACTGGGAGAAGGTGGTCGGGTATTTTAATGCGCTGGCGAAATCGAGCGACCGCATCAAGGTCGAAGAACTGGGCAAGACGGCGGACGGGCGGCCGTTCCTCGCGGCCACGATCGCCGATCCCGATACGCTCCGGCACCTCGACCGTTACATGAAGATTCAGCAGCAACTGGCGGATCCTCGCAAGACTTCGCCTGCGGAGGCCGAGCGGCTGATTCCGCAGGGCAAGACGGTGGTGCTGCTGACCTGCTCGATTCACGCGACCGAGATCGCGTCCACGCATACCGCGGTCGAATTCGCTTATAAGCTGCTCACCGAGGACACGCCGCACAACCGGGCGATCTTCAAGGATGTGATCCTGATCCTGGTGCCGTCGCTCAACCCGGACGGCGTGGATATCGTGACGAAGTGGTACCGGCAGACGCTGGGCACGCCGTACGAGGGATCGAACCCGCCGTGGCTGTATCACAAGTACGTCGGGCACGATAACAACCGCGACTGGTACATCTTTTCGCAGCCGGAAACGCGGTTGACGATTTCCAAGCTGCACAATGTGTGGCATCCGGAGATCGTGTATGACGTGCACCAGATGGGCGGGAACGCGGCGCGGCTGTTCGTTCCGCCGTGGCTCGATCCGACGGAGCCGAATATCGACCCGATCCTCATGCAGGAGATGAACATGATCGGGACGGCCATGGCGGCGGACCTGACGGCGGCCGGCAAGACGGGGATCGCGATACACGGGGTTTACGATTTCTGGACGCCTTCGCGGCATTACCAGGCGTTTCACGCGGGGCTGCGCATCCTGACGGAATCGGCCAGCGCGCGGATCGCCTCGCCCGTTACTTTAACTCCCGACCAGATCGCGCAGACGGCATTGGGGTATAACCCGCGCGAGAGATCCTGGAATTATTTGGAGCCGTGGATGGGCGGGACGTGGCGGCTACGGGACATTATCGATTACCAGGAGATCGCCTGGGATTCGTGTCTGTACAATGCCGCGCTGCACCGGACGGAACTGCTGCGGAATTTTTATCGGGTCGGGCAGCGGCAGGTGGCGCGGACGGAGCCGGCGGCGTTCGTGATTTCTGCGGAGCAGCGCGACCCGGGGGCGACGCGGAAGCTGATCGAGACGCTGCGGTTCGGGCAGGTGGAAGTCGGTCGCGGGGCGGACGGCAGCGCCGTGATTTCCATGCACCAGCCGTACAGCGGATGGGCCAAAGCGCTACTGGAGCGGCAGAACTATCCGAACGACCTGTTGTATCCGGGCGGCCCGCCGAAGCGGCCGTACGATACGACGGCGGAGACGCTGCCTCTGCTCATGGGCGTGGACGTGAAGGCAGTGGAGCAGCCGGTAACAGCCAGCGGCGAGTGGAAGGCGCCCGAGCCGGCTGCGGGACCGCTGCTGAAGGCGGCGGACACGGATACCTGGATGGCCGTAAACCGGGCGTGGGCGAATGGAAAGCCGGTGTGGCGCGACGCGGCATCGGGGGATTTTTCGCTGGCCGCACGGCCGGGATGGCGAGAGATCCAGCGGCCGCGCATCGCGCTCTACCAGCCCTATACGGCCAATATGGACGAAGGCTGGACGCGGTGGCTGCTCGAGAATTTCGGGTTCGCTTACACGACGGTGCACAACAAGGACATCCAGGCTGGCCATCTGCGGGACAAATTCGATGTGATCGTGTTCGCGGACCAGCCCGCGGCGAGCATCGAAAACGGGCAGCGCAACTATCCGGAGGAATACCGCGGCGGCATCGGCGCGGCGAGCGCGGCGCTGCTGAAGGAGTTCGCCAATGCTGGCGGCACGCTGGTATTCCTCAATAATGCCAGCGAGTACGCGATCTCGCGGCTCGGCGTGGCGGCCAAGACGGTGACGCCTTCGCGCGGCGGCCGCGGTGGAGGGGATACGGAAATCGAGCGGCCCACTTCCGGGTCGACGGAATTGTACGTTCCCGGCTCGCTGCTGAACGCGCGCATCGACACACACAGTCCGCTGGCGTATGGCGTGCCGGCGGAAATCGCGATCTGGAACGAACAAAGCCCGGCGTGGGATACGGCACTGCCGGTTGTGGCTCGATACCCGGATTCGGGGCTGCTGGCTTCGGGCTGGCTGGTCGGCGAGAAGGTGATTGCCGGCAAGGCGGCGCTGATCGATGCGCCGATGGGATCGGGACATGTGGTGCTGTTCGGTATGCGGCCGCAGTATCGCGCGCAAAGTTACCTGACGTTCAAGCTGTTGTTCAACGCGCTGGCGCGGCAGTGAATAGAATAGTGGCTGGAGGGCGGAGATGAGGCTGACCGTCGAACTCACGCCGGAGGAGGCCGCGAAACTCGAGGCCTCCGCAGAACTGGAAGGGCTGGCGCTGGATGCGTTCGTGCACCGGGTGTTGGCTCAGACAGCCGGCCGCGTTGCCCGCCCCGAGAGCGGATTGCCGAACTGGCCGGGCAGGCCGCTGAGCGATCTGCGGCGCGAGGACATCTACGACGATGTCCGATGAATCCGCGGTTCTCGACACGAACATCCTGGTGTTCGCGCTGTTCACGGACTCGGCGCACCACCGGGCAGCCAGGGCGCTTTTGGAATCCGCCACCGAACCCACGGCCCGCCTGTGTGTCACTGCGCAGGTGCTGGCCGAATTCTTCTCGATCGTGACGAATGCGAAGCGGGTGTCGCTGCCCCACACTCCACCCGAAGCGCTCGAGGCGTTGCGAGCGATCACCAGGCTGCCGGGCATCAAGGTTCTGCCCACGCCGCCGGATGTCCACACGCGGTGGCTCGCGCTGTTGAAGGATCACCCGGTGGCGCGGGCGCGCGTTTTCGACCTGCTGCTTGCGGCCACGATGCTGGCCAACGATGTGCGGTACATCTATACGTTCAACGCCGCGGATTTCGAGCCGTTGACCGATCTGCGGGTGCTCACGCCGCCGAACCCGGCGTAAGGGCGGCGGCGTGGAGGAGGATGGGGCCGCCGCGCGGGGGATCGGGGCGGGTGGCATCGCGGTGCGGAGCGGATGGCGCAGCGCGGAGCGGGGATGGCCGTGGCGGTGCGGGGGCGGGCCGGCGCCGGAGGAATTGGGGCTGCCCAGCGGTCCGCCGGCCGCCGCGGCACGGAGCGGTGCGGGTGGCTTCGCGGGTCGGATCGGGTGGCGCCGCAGAGCGGAGCGGGATTGCAGTGGCGGTGCGGGGCGAGCAGGCGCCGGGGGAATTGGGGCGGCGGCCGTGAATTGGGAGTTGGCCGCTACCTGATTGTTTATCGTCTGCGCCGGGCCGACATTTGGATCATTGCGGTCGAGCACGGCGCGCGGCGGCGCTGAGCTAGGCTCCGAGCGCCTGGTCGAGATCGGCGACGATGTCCTCGGCGGCCTCGATCCCTACCGACAGCCGCACGAGGTTATCGCGGATGCCCATGCGCTCGCGGTGCTTGGGCGCGACGTCGCGGTGGGAGCTCATCACCGGATAGAGCATCATGCTGTGGACGTCGCCCAGGGA
>DATGMB010000270.1:0-5397 GCA_035293845.1 Bryobacteraceae bacterium | reverse complement strand
CGCGGCTTCCGCATGCTGTGGCGTACACGAGCCCTCACCGCACCACAGCCGTAAGGGCGTGCTTTCGGGCGGCGCCGCACGCCAGGCTTACGATTCGCGGCTCTGAAACGCACCCCCCGCCGCTAAGATAAAAGTCTATGGCCAATCGCAGAATTCTCGTGACCGGCGGCGCGGGCTACATCGGCTCCCACACCGTGCAGTTACTGCTCGAGCAGGGCTATGACGTCTCCGTGGTCGACGACTTGTCCCACGGCTTCAAACACAATGTCCCCGCCGGCCGCCTCAACCGGCTGAACCTCTGCGATCAGGCCGCGCTTTCCGAGCTGATCCGCCAGCACAGGCCGGAGGCCGTCATCCACTTCGCCGCCTTCATAGCGGTTGGCGAGTCCATGCGCGAGCCCGGCCGCTATTTCCACAACAACGTCTGCGGTTCGCTTTCCCTGCTGAACGCCATGACCGCCCACGGCGTGAAGCACCTCGTGTTCTCCTCGACCGCCGCGGTCTACGGCACGCCGCACGCGACCCCGATCCTGGAAGATTTCCCGATCCAGCCGGTCAACCCATATGGCGAATCGAAGGTGATGGTCGAGACCCTGCTGCGCTGGTTCGATGAGATCCACGGCTTGACCAGCGTCTGCCTGCGCTATTTCAACGCATCGGGCGCCGATCCCGCGGGCCGCCTCGGCGAGGAACACCAGCCCGAAACGCACCTCATTCCCTTGCTGCTGCGCGCTGTGCGGACCGGCGAACCCGTTACCCTCTTCGGCAGCGATTACCCCACCCCGGACGGCACCTGCATCCGCGACTACATCCACGTCAGCGACCTCGCCCAGGCGCATATTCTTGCCGTGGAGCACCTGCTCCGCGGCGGCGCTTCGGACCAGTTCAACGTCGGCACCGGCAACGGCCACAGCGTTATGGAAGTGGTGCGCGCCGTCGAAGAGGTGACCGGCAAAAAAGTGCCCTACGTGATGGGTCCGCGCCGCCCCGGCGACCCGCCCGCGCTCGTCGCCGGCGCGGAGAGGCTGCGGATCGCGCTGGGATGGCAGCCGAAATACGGGGACCTGAGGACCATCGTCGAGCACGCGTGGAATTTCGCGAAGAGCCGCTGAGTCCGGAAGCCGCGCCGGCCGGAGCGGCCAATACTCGATTTAGATTATTGAACCGTCCTGGTCCGAACCCTAAAATAGCTCCACCATGATGCTCTTCAGAGGGGGAGTTGTCTCTGTCGTCTTTTTATATGCGTCTGCGCTATATGCGCAGAGCAATTTCGCGAGCCTCAGCGGCAGGATCGAGGATCCCACGCATGCTCCGGTTTCCGGGGTGCGCGTCTCCATCAAGGCGAAAGACACGGGGGCAACACGCACCGTCCTGTCGAATCGGGAAGGGCTATTCCAGGCGGCCGAACTTCCGCCCGGCGCGTATTCGGTGGATGCCGAGGCGCCGGGGTTCGCCGCGCTCTCGCTCAACGTCACACTCGAAGTCAATCAGAATATGGCGCTCGACCTCCGCATGGAATTGAGCACCCGCCGGGAAGGACTCATAGTCACCTCCACGGCCGAAACCTTGAAGACCCAGGATGCCAGCCTGGGCGAAGTGGTCGAGCCGAAATCGATTCAGGGTCTGCCGCTCAATGGCCGCCTGCTGCTCGACCTTGCCCTGACCGTCCCAGGCGCTCATCAGGGTCACGGCGCCCAAACCGGCACCATGAACCCGCTGTACTGGCGTCCCGGCCAGCCCTCCGCGATCACGATCGGCGGCAACCGGCCCAACGCAAATTACTTTCTGCTGGATGGCGTGACGAACACCGACCCCACCTTTAACACGCAGAACTTCAGCCCCTCTCCGGACTCCGTTCGCGAGTTTCAGGTGCAGACCGGCAGCTATCGCGCGGAGATGGGCGGCGCCGGCGGCGGCCAGATCAACATTATCACCAGAGCAGGGACCAGCCAATTCCACGGCACGGCCTATGAGTATCTGCGCAACGGCGCCCTGGATGCGCGTACGTGGGATGAAATGCCGGGGACCACGCACCTGGTGCAGAACAATTTCGGCGGCTCTCTGGGTGGGCCCGTCTACGGAACTAAGACGTTCTTCTTCGCGAATTATGAAGGGTACCGTCAGACGCAGGCGCTCACCTCGGTCGATACGGTACCCACCGCGGCCGAAGATACCGGAGACTTCAGCCAGAGCGGCGTAAATATTTTCGATCCCTCGAGTGCTTCGCCCAACCCGAATTACAATCCCGCGCTGCCCGTCAGCGCCGCCAATCCCCAAGTGATCCGCTCGCCGTTTCCGGGCAATGTGATTCCCTCCTCCCGGCTTTATCCCGCGGCGTACAAGATGCTGCAGGATTACACACCGCTTCCCAACATGGATAACGGCATGATGGGCGGCATGACGATGATGGGCACGCCCACGGTGCTGGGCAACAGCGGCGGACAGGATTCGAACAACCTGCTGGATGTGCGCGATTCCCGGTTGATCACGGACCAGGGAACCATCCGGGTGGACCGCAATTTCGATGGGGGCGACTTCCTCAATGCCCGCTACTCGATCACCAGCGAAAGTGGATTCTATCCGCAAAATCTTCCGGGTTATGGATTTAATCACGAGAACCGGGGCCAGAACGCGGCGATCATCTGGACCAAAGTTATCTCACCGGCATTAGTCAATACCGCTTCGGTTTCTCTGTCGCGGCTGGCCATGTTCCATTACACGGAAAACAACGGAAAGAACGACATCGTCGATGCCCTGGGAATTACGGGCGTCAACTTCGGCGGGCCGGGGGCCTGGGGAGCCCCGTCTTTCAATGTACAAGGCTATTCCGCCTTTGGCGATTCCTGGCTGGCGACTCCGATGCACATGTGGGACACCATCATCGAGGGCCGCGACACTCTGAACTGGCAGCGCGGCACCCACAGCCTGAAGTTCGGCGGCAGCTACCGCTGGTTCATCTGGCCCATGTGGGCCCTGGTGCAAAGCCGCGGTTTCTACACCTTCACCAACGGATTCACCACCCAAACGGCGACCAACGATAAGACGGGCGACGCCCTGGCCAGTTTCCTCCTCGGCCTTCCTGCAACGCGTCAGGTGCAGAACGGTGTGCCCACCATGGATCTGCGGCAGTGGCAGGCCGACGCATTTGCGCAGGACACCTCGCGCATTACGCCGCACACGACCATCGATGCCGGCGTGCGGTACGAATTCATGGCGCCGCTCGTCGACGTGAGCCGCCACTGGAGCAACCTTTACCAGACGGCGACGGGGCTTCAGGCCTTCATTGGAGGCGAGAGCGGGATGCCGCGCGGCTTATGGTATCCCAATAAGCTTCGCTTCGCCCCGCGGCTGGGAGTCGCGCACCATTTCGAAAAGGGCGGCACGGTGCTGCGCGCCGCTTACGGGATCTTTTACACGCCCGTAGACCTGAACACGTGGTGCAACCAGTTGCACAATGTGCCGCTGGTGTTTCCGATCACCCAGCAGAGCGATAACTTCACCCCGGGGATCAACGGCTTCAATTTTCCGCAGCCGGTCTTGGGCAGCACGGTCGTGAGTTTTTCGGCCTTCGATCCGCACGCCCCGGCGCAATACATCCAGCAGTGGAGCAGCTCCGTCCAGAAGAGCGTTGGGCCCGACACCACGATCGAGGTGGGATACCACGGCGAGCACGGCCTCCACCTGCAGCGCGCCCATTTGATCAACAACGATCAGCCAGGGCCCGGACTGCTGCAGCCGCGGCGGCCGTACCCCACGGCCACATTCCTGCCGGGGACGGTCATTCCGGCGGGCGTCGCCATGACCAGCCTGACTTTTCCCGTCAGCACCGTCAATATGCTGGAAGATACGGCCCGAAGCTGGTACAACGCCGGCTATCTCACGGTGCGGCGGCGCTATTCGAAGGGCCTCACCTTCCTGGCCAACTACACCTATTCCAAGAACCTGACCGACGCTCCCGATTTCCGCTCGCCGATGTTCGAGGCCGCGGTCCCCCAGAACAACAGCGATCTGGATGCCGAAAAGGGCCCCGGATGCGACATCCGGCATCGCTTTGTGGCGAGCGTCGTCTACGAAATTCCGCCGGCTGGCGCGAGCCGCGTGGCCCGCGCTCTGACGCGCAACTGGAGGTTCTCCACGCTGTATCAAATCCAGAGCGGCTTTCCCTTCACCATCTCGGTCTACGGCGATACGGCCAACGCCGGTACGGTCGTCGGCGAGAATCCCGTCCGCGCCAACGCCACCGGACAGCCGGTGTTCGGACCGGGAACGCACAACACGAGCGAATGGTTCAATCCCGCCGCCTTCGCCACTCCGGCCGCATACACCTTCGGCAATCTCGGACGCAATACCGTCTATGGACCCGGCATGCAAACGATGGATTTGGCCCTGACCCGCGCCTTCGCCGTAGCCGAGCACTGGCGCCTCGAAATGCGCTCCGAGGCATTCAACGCGCTGAATCACTCCAATTGGGGGACGCCCAACCGCTTCGTGAATACGCCCCAATTCGGCAGCATCACGGAAGCGAGCACCCCCGGACGGGAGTTTCAACTCAGCGCGCGGATACTATTTTGATCGGCGACGCGGCAGTCAATCAGTACCGCGGTGCGAGGACACCACCGAGCAGTTATGGCAGAAGCCGAAAGATCGTCTGAACGCTCGGATTGTCCGTGAAAGTGTTCTCAGTCGGCACTTCACCCGGCGCATTTCCTGAAGTCACTCAACACTGGCAACCTGAGAAAAAAGGCCGCTCATCCGAGCGGCCCTCGTCTTACCGTGTGCTTGAAAAAATGGTGGTGCGGATGAGAGGACTTGAACCTCCACGGAGTTGCCCCCACTAGAACCTGAATCTAGCGCGTCTGCCAATTCCGCCACATCCGCACATCGTGCAGAACTTCTATTGTTTCAAACCGCCGCCAAGCCCGTCAATGCTAGACGACGTCCACGCCCATGCTGCGTGCCGTCCCGGCGACCGAACGCATGGCCGCGTCCAGGTCGAAGCAGTTCAGGTCCGGCATCTTGATCTTGGCGATCTCCTCCACCTGCTTCTGCGTGATCTTGCCGACCTTCGTCTTGTGCGGCTCCGCCGAACCCTTGGCCAGGTTCACCGCACGTTTGATCAGCACCGGCACCGGCGGGGTCTTGGTGATGAACGTGAACGAGCGGTCCGAATAAATCGTGATCACCACCGGGATGATCAGGCCTTCCTGATCCTTGCCGGACGTCTTCGCATTGAAGGCCTTGCAGAAATCCATGATATTGACGCCCTGCGGACCGAGCGCGGTGCCGACCGGCGGCGCCGGCGTGGCCTTCCCCGCGGGAATCTGAAGCTTCACCTGAGCCGTAACTTTCTTCGCCATACGTTAGACCTTTTCCACCTGCAGGAATTCCAGCTCGACC
>DATGMB010000269.1:0-14979 GCA_035293845.1 Bryobacteraceae bacterium | reverse complement strand
GGAAGCGGCCCGCCGCAGCTTCCAGGAGGCTCTGGCCATGCGTCCCGATTCCTCCGACGCGGTGCGCGGCCTGGCCGCCCTGGCTCTCGAACAGCAGAATTACGAGGAAGCCTACAAGCTGCACAAGCGGCTGATCGAGCTCGGTGAGAAGAGCCCCGAGCTGTACTACAACGCCGGCCTGATCTGCCAGAAGCGCGGCGACGCGGGCGACGCGGTGGCGTTCTATCAGAAGGCGCTCACCGAGGATCCGCAGTTCGCCGAAGCGCTCCTCAACCTGGGGCACGCCATGATGGCGATGGGACAGGAGGAAGAGGCGCGGTCGTACTGGCGGAAGGCAATCCGCGAAAAGCCCGAGCTGGCGCAGATGTATTTCGAGCCGCCGATGGCGTAGGGAGCGGTCGCCGGCGCGGCGTGACACTGCGTTCCGGCAATGCCCCCCGCTGCCCGCCCATCTCGGCATGTTCGATAGAGGGCGAACCGGACACCTCGGCGCGCCACAAGGAACTGCTGCGCCGGGTACCGGCTGCTGGCCTGCTACCTGGCGTATCTGGATTCGAAGATACCGGATGGCGGCCACAGGTAATGGATTGCCGGCACCGGTGCAGGGACTTCGCTCCACGGCCGCAAGGGCCGGGTAAACGGCGCAGCCCAAGTTCCGCCTATCCTCCACCTGTGCGCACGAGGAGAGTCATGCCGGGCCAGGCGTATGCAGCATCTTGACCGCCTGGCCAACGAAAAACCGCCTGCCAGCAGGCGGTTTTTGTCTCCAAGTCATTCATTTTAATAGGGTGGCGCCGCCTGTTACAGGCGGTTTTCGGTTGGCGAGCGCCGATCGGGGCGCGATGCGGATGGATGCAGCGCTCCGTCGATGAGGGAATCCGGCCGGATTCGCCGCTTCCCGGTCGAGGGCCAAATGAAGATAGCCAATTTCCGTTTACTGATCTGTCTCGCCGCGTCGGTGGGGGCATTGCCGGCCTCCGTATCCACGGCGGCGATCCAATACAATTACAGCCTGGCCGGAATCGATTTTCTGACCGGCAACCATCTCGACTTGCCCGTTCAGGGATTCAGTCCCACGCTGGGGACCCTGAACGCGATTGATTTTTCGTTCGCGGCGTCCGCTGTTCTCGTGCAGGGAGACGCCATATCCAGCCGAATTCAGATTTTCGATGGCGGCGCGCTGCTGGACACCATTACGTTCCCAACGATGATGGGACGGGCGGAGCAGACCGAATCCGGCACGTTCGCGGTGCCCATCACCGGCTGGACCGACTTCGAAACCGCGGGAACGGTGCACCTGACGGCGACTCCGTTTACTGCCTGTCGCGGTTCGGCGCCCACTCCTTCCGGATGTAACGACTTCACGGGCCGGCTGAGCGGCGCCGTCACATACACGTATGCACCGGCGCCTTCGCCCGTGCCCGAGCCTGACACAATTCTCCTCTTTGCCACGGGCCTCATCGGTGTCGCGTTCTCTATCCGCGGCCGTGATCGCGCTACCGGACCGCGTCATCGCGCTCGAACACCGCGCCATCTTTCATGACGAACCGCACGCGGCGCAGCGCGTCGATGTCTTCGAGCGGGTTGCCTTCGACGGCGATCAGATCGGCGGGGAAGCCCGGCTTGATGAGGCCGCGGCGATCGAGCAGGTTGCAGGCTTCGTAGCCGTTGATGGTGATGACGCGCAGGATTTCCGGCGCCGGGATACCGGCGGCCTTCCACGCCTCAAGAAAGTCGCCGGGAATGCGGTCTCCGGACGGCATGGCGAATGCTAGTTTCACCTTGTAGGCGTAAGCGTTCCGGATATAACCGGCGGTGTACGGCCCGGCATCCCCACGGCATGCACCTGCGATGAAGGCCGGGCCCTGGGTCCCGGCGCGTCCGACCTGTTCACCGGCGGCAAGGGCGGCGCCTCCATCGCCCTCGCCGTGGACGACGGTGAAGCCCGCGGCGAGCATGGCGCGGAGGGCGGCGGAATCGGGCGCCAGACGGCTGTGGGCAGCGACCAATCCGGGGAGGACGGAATATCGGGACAAATCGATCGCTTCGGCGCGGGCCGGCACCGCGACCTGCAGATTCGGGCCGAGGGTCAGGATGCGCCCATGCTCCACCAGGATGATCTGGTCGTTGGCCGCGGAGCCGAAGTCGGGATCGATCAGCCGGCCGGCGCGGAGGGCGATCGTCTGGGCGGAAAGGAGCGCCGGGAGCAGGAGCGGCAGCAGGCGCTTCATTCGCGGCCGGGTCTCTTTCTCGCCCGGATGGTGACGGCCAGTTCGTCATTCCGCGGATTGGTGAAGCGCAGTATCACGCGCCCGCCGGCATCGAGCGAGATCACGGCGGGCGTGTTGACGCTGGCGAGCATCCAGCCTGCGGGAAGTGTGACGAAATTCAGCGGCCGGCCGAGGGTTCTGGTCCAGACCAGTTCGCCGTTCTGCAGCGTGTAACCGGCGGCATCGGTGTAGGTTTCTTCGACCCGTATCCGCACGGATTCGCCTTCGCCGACGGGCCGCGGCAGATCGCCCTGCACGACGGCGGACTCCGGATCGGCCGGTGTGGGGTAGTAGCCGAGCGCGTTTACATCCCTGCCGCGCACCAGGTGCGTGGGGAGCGGCTCGCCGGTATCCAGGTTGTACATTTTGGAGTCCGGCGCCACCGTGCTGCCCGCGCGGACAAAGCTGTGCACCGAGGCCTGGCCTTTGCGCGTGACGGTGAAGTCGTGGGAGATGCGGAACTGGTGCGTGGCCGGATCGAGCAGCCAGTAGCGGATTTCGCGGTCCTGTTCGGCGCGGTGGAACTGCGCGGCGAGCAGCAGCGGAGCGAGCCAGATCAGGCGTTTCATTTCAGCTTCCTTCCTGTAATCCGCACCGGGAGCTGGTCGTCGCGGTCGTTCAGGAAACTGATGCGCACGCGGCCGTCCGGGTCCGTGGAGACGATGCCGGGCGAAGCCGAGCCGACCAGTTCGTAGCCGGGCGGCAGGACCACGATGTTGCGCTTGATTCCGAGCGGGCGATCGAAGACGAAGCCATCGGCGGTTTGGTAGTACGAAGGCGGGTCGGTGTAGGTCTTGTAGATGCGGATGCGCGCTTCCGCCCCTTTGGCGACCGGATGCAGCAGCTTGACGCGCAGGAACTGGGCATCGTCGGCGGTGCGGCTGCCCGCCTGACCCTCGGCTTTGGCGGCGCGGCCGTCCACGATCTGCCATTCGAGCGGCCGGCCGGTGGCGCGGTCGACCACCCGCTCGTTGGCCGCGACCGAGCCGGGGCGAATCGGATTGAAGAAATAGGCGGCGCCCTGGCGCGCCTGTGTCACGTCGTAGATGATGTCGAAGGAATGGGTGGCGGGCGCGAGCAGCTCATAAACGGTGAACTCGTCGGCGGCGGCGAGCGGGGGCACGAGCGCGGCGGCAAGCGCCAGAAGGAGCAGTGCCGGTTTCATAATGCCGCCAAGTCTATCACGCCCGGCTTGACATTTTTGGTCCATTTGGGTGTACACTGGAAACTGAATTATTATTCGCTTGTCTTGCGTCCACACCACCATTTCGATTCCCAGCCCGGGAATCCCGACGGGCCACTCGCCCGATACCGTTTGTCCCAACGTCCCGCATTCCGCTTAACCAATGTATCCAGGTAGAAACTTTCCTCCTCGCAGGCAGAATCGCAGAGAGAATGTGAATGAGTCGATCCGCGCGCGCGAAGTCCGCGCGGTCTTTCCGGACGGCACCACCGAGATCATGCCCACCTCCGCGGCCTTGCGCAAGGCGCAGGAGCTGGGGCTCGATCTGGTGCTGGTGGCGCCGACCGCCGTCCCGCCGGTCGCCAAGGCTGTGGATTTCGGCCATTACCAGTACGAGCAGAAGAAGAAGCAGCACGAGGCCAAGAAAAAGCAGCACGTTGTACAGGTGAAAGAGCTGAAATTCCGGCCCAACACGGATGAGCACGATTACGATTTCAAGAAGAATCACGCCATCCGCTTCCTGCAGGAAGGCAATCGGGTCAAGGCCGTGGTGCAGTTCCGCGGACGGGAAATCGCGCATGCGGATCTCGGCAAGAAGCTGCTGATGCGTTTCGCCGCCGATCTGGCCAGCTACGGCAGTGTGGAAGGCCAGCCGCGCATGGAAGGCCGCAACGCCCATATCCTGATCAGCCCGACCAAGGCCGCCGCAGCGGCCCGCCCGCCGGCCGAGAAGCCGGAGAGGGCTGAGAAACCACAGCCTCCGGCCTAAACCGCGGCCCTCTCGATCAATACCAGTACTGGCCGGCAGGTTGTTTGCCGGGCCGCATGATAAGATTGCGTGGAGTCCTGCTCCCTCCCGGTATGTACAACGCTTTCTTCGGTTTCACGCAAAACCCGTTTAATATGAGCCCGGACCCGAGCTTTCTGTTCCGGAGCCTGCAACACGAAGAAGCGCTGGCCAACCTGATCTACGGTGTGCAGAGCCGCAAGGGTTTTATCGTGCTCACGGGCGAGGTCGGAACCGGCAAGACCACCATGCTCGAATGCCTGCGCGATTTCCTGCACGCGCAGCATATCGCCTTCGCGTCGCTGTTCAATTCACGCCTGACGGTCGAGCAGTTCTTCGAGATGCTGGCGTATGACCTGGATCTCCGGTGCAACCGGCTTTCGAAGACCGAGGTCCTGCTCGCCCTCAACAGCCTGCTGCTCGAACGGGCGGCTTCGGGCCGAACCACGGTTCTGATCGTCGACGAGGCGCATAACCTGGAGTGGGATGTGCTGGAGGAGATCCGCCTGCTCGGCAATCTCGAAAACCGGCGCGGCAAGCTGCTGCAGATCATCCTGGCCGGCCAGCAGGAGCTCGATGAGAAGCTGGAGCGCCCCGAATACCGGCAGCTCAAGCAGCGCATCGCGCTGCGGTGCGTGCTCCGCGGCTTCGATGTCCACGACGCGGCGGCGTATATCGACTCGCGCATGGCCCGCGCGGGCGTTCCGAATCAGACGTTTATCTCCCGGGAAATCATAGAGGAAATCACGTTCCGGTCGCAGGGCATCCCCCGGCTGATCAATGCGATCTGCGACAACCTGCTGCTCACCTGCTTCGCCATGGAAACGCGCACGGCAACCATGGAGATGCTGGACGAGGTGACGGCCGATATGCGCCTGGACTACCCCGCCGAGCAGCGCCGCACCCCGGTCCCCCTCCGGTAGATGCTTGGTACAAACGTTCCGAGTACAAAACATCACTAAATAGAACTTTTTTTGTTACCCAGATCAGGGATTCACCTGATATCTATAAGGGGGAAAGTGTACCCTCCCACACTGAAAGGCACTAGGAGTTCACTGCGCCACAGGCGCACCAAGGAGAGAGGCACGTTTATGATTCGCAAAGCTCTTGAAAACAAATTCGTTTTTGCCGCTATTGTGCTGGCATTCGCTCTGGCGGTGGGCTTGAACGCCGCGTATGGGAAGACGGCCACTGCGCCGGGAAGCTTTGTGGATTTGCCGAAGAGTGCGATGGCGACGGACCCGAACTTCCCGCCTGACCCGTTCGGCAGCAGCAGCGGCCCAAGCGGCAGCAGCTCGCTGGCGATGGCAACGGACCCGAATTTCCCGCCTGATCCGTTCGGCAGCAGCAGCGGCCCAAGCGGCAGCAGCTCGCTGGCGATGGCAACGGACCCGAACTTCCCGCCTGATCCGTTCGGCCTCTCGGTCGCTCTCGTCTAACCGCTTCGAAGCTCGCTCAGCAGCGAGTCGCAGCTTCCGTCCGGTCTTTCACAATGGGTGTTCTTGACGCTAGAATAAGGTCTCCATGGAACACTGGATGCGGACGGCCGATTATTGGCTCCAGATCGTCAATTATCTGGTTTGGTTTCCCCTCATCGTCCTTGTCATTTCGGCCGCATTGCGCGCCGGGGTGCGACGTTATCCATTGGTTTTTGCTTGCACCGTGGTGGTACTTCTGACGGCCGTGGCGCAGGTGCCGACTTCGGTTGCGTTTCATCGCGGCCGCCAGGCCGTTCCAGAGACGGGTCAATGGTACCAGGTGCTGCATGCCGTTTCTCAAGGGATTTACTATCCGCTGACGCTTGTGACCGTGGCCAACCTGATTTACAAGGCGAGCGCCAAGATAACTGCCCGGCACCTGATCCGCAGGGTTTTGATGGCGGGGGTCCCGCTCTTCGTACTCGTCTCCTTCGCGATTCATTACAACTCCCATGTACAGGTTGTGCAGTGGATGACCCCCTTGACGCGCGATGTCACCTTCTGCGCGACAGTTCTGGATCTGGTGTTGTGGGCGCTGCTCCTGGCGTCACCTGAGAGGGACCACACCCTGCTGCTGCTCGCGGGGGGGTTCGGTATCAATTTCGCGGGCGATGCGATTTGTGACGCACTGCGGAGCATCGCGCTCCGCATCTGGTGGTATCCTGTTTGGGCATCGGCGGACTTGTTGGCTGTGATGTCTAACATTGGCTGGCTGTACATCTGGTGGCAGGCGCTGCGAAGGGCGCAGGAGCCGGTGAAAGAGATCCCCGCTTACAGTAACCACGTTGCCACTAAGTGACTAACCCGTTCTAGCCGGAGTGCTTCGGTTGCGAGGTCGCGGTCGCGCCCGCGGGGGCTAGATGCAGTACTTGCGCACGCCGAAGTCCCGCGTTTTTCGGGGCGCCGCCGCTGTCGAGGAGCCGGTTGGCGGGCTTGAGATCCCGGCCGCAACCGTGAAAGGCATCCCCAGGTTTACGATCTGCGCAGCACCGCGTTCATCCCGATCTCCACGTAATCCCGAAGGGCCTGGTCCGCGGCGATGCGGCCGTCGCGGCGGTACCAGCGCGAGATCCACAGGATCATGCCGAGGAGGCTGAAGGCGGCCACGGTCGGATCGACCGGACGGAGCTTGCCCTCGGCCGCGAGGCATTCGAGCGTGTTGCGGATGAACTCGAAGTAGGCGCGCTTGCGGGCGGTGATCGCGCGGCGATGGGCCGGCGTCAGGGCGGTGGTTTCCTCCAGCACGATCGTGAGCGCGCCGACGCCCTCGAGCACGCTGCGCGTGTGGCGCTCGACAATGATGCGCAGGCGCTGCTCGGCGTCTGCTGCCTCCCGGGCCGGCGCCACCACGCCGGTATCGACGGCGTCCATCGCGTAATTCATGATCTCGAACAGCAACTCCTCTTTGCCGCGGATGTAGTGATAGATGCCCGCCTTGGTGAGGCCGGCGGCTTCCGCGATGTCATTCATCGAGGTGGCTTCGTAGCCCTTCTCGCACATGATCTCCGCGGCGGCGCGGTAGATGTGGCTGGCGCGCTTTCCCTTGCCCTCCACCGGTATGGGTTCTTTGATTCGGATCAGTTTCGGCAACCATGCACCTCAGCGAAATTCGGCCCGGCCGGGGGTTGCCCCCGCAGGGGCCCATAACCGGACGGTACGATTCGGAACCCTTCCGTGTCAACCGCTGCTTACGATTGTGTGGATTGACTTCCCCGGGCGGCTCTGATATATCTCTCCACCGAACGTCCGGTAGGGTCTGCGGCCGGATCGTGAGGGGGACTGCGCTTCGAGGAGGGGAGATGTCGCGAGTGACTTCCGCGTTGATGTTGCCGGGACTGCTTCTGGCGGCCCTGGGCAGCCTGCTACTGGCGCAAGCGCCGACCGGGACCGTCGCGGGGACGGTTACGGATGAGTCGGGCGCGGTGATCGCGAACGCAAAGATCACGATCACCAACCGCGCGACCGATTTTGCGCGGACCGTAGTCTCGAACGCCGAGGGTCTGTATAGCGCCCCCGCGCTTCTGCCGGGCGATTACGAAGTCCGCTGCGAGATGCCGGGGTTTCGCGTGCTGGTGAGCAACGCCACGGTGCAGGCGGGCAGCACGGCCACGGTCGACCTGAAAATGGCGGTGGGCACCAACAAGGAAATCATCAGCGTGGAAGGGACCGCGGCGCAGCTCGATTACGACCGCAATACGGTGGATGGCGTGATCACGCGGCAGCAGATCCAGGGACTGCCGCTCAACGGCCGCAGCTTCCTGAACCTGGCGATGCTGGAGCCGGGCGTTTCCGTGAGTACGGCCAGCACCTCGCAGTACAACACGCAATTTTCGGTTTCGATTCTGGGCGGCGATTCGGGACGCACGGCGTACACGGTGGATGGCGGCAACATCAACGACAGCATCGAAAGCACCGGTCCGGGCATGAACTTTTCGCAGGAGATCGTGCAGGAATTCCAGCTTTCCTCGGTCAATTTCGATCTCTCCACGAACATCACCGCCGTGGGCGCGGTCAACATCGTTACGCGCTCGGGCGGCAACGATTTCCACGGCAGCGGTTACTTCTATTTCCGCGACCACAACATGGCCGCGTATCCAGCCCTGCAGCGGAATCCCTTCAACCCCGACCCGTTCTTTGCGCGGCGCAACCCCGGCTTCTGGCTGGGCGGGCCGATCGTCAAAGACAAGCTGTTCTTCTTTTTCAATTACGAGCACCAGAGCCAGTCCTCCGCGGTCACGGTGCAGCCGAACCTGCCGAGCATGAGCGCGCTCGCCGGCATTTACAGCAGCCCCTACCATGGCGAGACGCTCAGCGCCCGGTTCGATTATCGCCTGAACTCCCGCCATAGCCTGTTTGCGCGCTATTCGCACGATGGCAACACGGCCGACGGCCCGACCAACAATACCAATCTGTTTCCGTCCAACTGGGTCGTCAACACCAACTGGAGCGACCAGAGCGTGCTGGGTGTGACGAGCACGCTCAGCTCCACGCTGGTGAACGATTTCCGCTTCAACTACCAGTACTGGCACAACCGCAACCTGTTCCCCACGGCGGCCGATTGCGGGGGCTGCATCGGGACGGATGGGATCGCCGCGCAGATCGGGGTCAACGGGTCGAATGTGACGATCGGGCACTCGACGAATGCCACGCAAGGCCGCGACCTCCGCAAATTCCAGTTCAACGATGATTTCAACTGGCAGCACGGGGCGCACCGGCTGCGCTTCGGCGGCCAGATCGAATACGCGCCCGGAACTGGCTTCTGGGGGTATTGCGATCCGATGTGCGCGTCGGTGGCTTCGCCGGAGCTGGTCGAGAGCCTCCCCGCCGCCGTCCAGTTGCTCTTCCCGACACTGCCGAGGCGGGTGACGACTTATCAGGACTTCCTCAACCTGCCATTCCTCGGCGCGGTGATCGGCATCGGCGATCCGTCGCAGCCACCGCCGTACAACCTGGATGTCGCCAGGGTGAACACGCGCTTCCGGCTCTACGCGCAGGACAGTTGGCGCCTCCGGCCCGACTTCACTCTGACTTACGGCCTCGGCTGGGAGATGGAAACCAATCTCTTCAACCACGATCTGACCAAGCCGCAGTTCCTGGCGCCGATCTATGGGAACGACCTGAGCGGGACTCAGAACAACCACGGCAACGTCATGCCGAACCTGGGCTTTGCGTGGAAGCCGGCCAACAGCAACAAGACGGTGATCCGCGGCGGGGCCGGCGTCTATTACGATACCGAGTTCCTCTACCAGCGGCTGCAGGAGCGGGCGTACATCGGCCCGGTGGGCAATGGCCGCATCCAGTACCTCGATTCCGGGCTCACCAACCTGTTTCCCGGGATTATCGATCTCAGCACCGG
Source organism: Bryobacteraceae bacterium (assembly GCA_035293845.1). Taxonomy (GTDB): domain Bacteria; phylum Acidobacteriota; class Terriglobia; order Bryobacterales; family Bryobacteraceae; genus DATGMB01. The sequence goes on along the minus strand of DATGMB010000269.1, from coordinate 5,405 downwards.
CGGCACTCCCGTTGCCGTGGGCGCGGCCCTCCCCTACGGCCACCTCACCAACCTGACGATGGGCCAGTTTCTCCAGATTTATCAGACGGAGATCCCCGCGGTGACCGCCGCCCTCTCGGCGCAGGCCTCGAACAGCCTGGCGGTGCGCAATATCGATATCAGCAAGACCGGCGCCGAGCTCTATCCGCTGCACTATCCGCTCCTCGATTCGCTGCACACCAATATCGGGGTGCAGCGGCAGATCGGCGGCGACATGGTGCTGACGGTCGATTACGTGCGGCGCGTGTTCAACCACGTAGACCTCGGATACCTCGATGCCAACCGCTTCAACCGTTACATCAACGGCGTGCAGACGCCGGTGATTCCCAAGTGCGCGCCGGCGCAGGCGAACGTGCCGGGCGTCGAATGCTCGAACGGCACCATCACGTTCTGGACGCCGTACGGCCGCACCATTTACAACGGCCTGCTGGCGCGGCTCGACAAGCGCTTCACCCGGCGCTTTCAGTTCACCGCGTCCTATGCGCTGCAGGCCAACCACGGCTATAGCACCACGATCTGGAATCTCGACAATTATCAGGCATCCTACGGTCCCTCCGGTTCGCGCCACAGTCTGAATATCTCTGGCGTCGTGGATCTGCCCTGGGGGTTCCAGTTCGGCCTGATTTCGGCGATGGCGAGCAAGGGCCCGGTGGCCGCGATGATCCAGAATGTGGATCTTTCCGGGAGCGGCGGCGGCACGACGATGGCGCTGCCGGGCTTGGGCTATAACTGCCTGAACGCCGGCTGCAGCGCGGCCGATCTGCGGCAGGCGGTGTCCAATTTCAACAGCACGTACGCCGGCAAGAAGGACGCGCGCGGGCAGACCATCGCGCCGCTGGCGCTGCCGCCGAATTTCTCGCTCGGGCGTTTCTTCGATTCGCAGGATATCCGGCTGACCAAGAAGTTCACCTTCAAGGAACGCTACACGATTTCGATGTTCGGCGAAATGTTCAACGTGCTGAACTATTTCAATCCGAGCGGCTACAACTATACGCTGGACACGCAGAACACGAACGCCGCGGCGCAGACCTACGCCTTCGGGCAGCCCACGCAGCGCATCGGGCAGATCTTCGGCTCGGGCGGCCCGCGGGCGATGCAGGTGGGGGCGAGATTTCAGTTCTGAAGGCGGAGACAGGAGCTAGGAGCCAGGAGCCAGGAGTCAATCGCGAGGCTTCGTGGCTGGCGTGGTCTTCCCGGTAATCAGCACGATGCTGCCCGCATGCGCTGGCGCTATCTGAACCGTCGTGCCCTTCGGCAGCCGCAGCGCCGACGAAAACCAATAGGTGCGCGCGAACCTGGACTTGAAGTCGTATAGCCAAAGCAGCGGCTCGATGCCGCCGTCGGGGCGAGTGGCGGTGACCATGAGGGTCGCGCCTTCGCTGACTGCTCCGGCGCGGATGCCCGCGAGCGTGACGGCTGAGGCGAGCGCGGCCGAGCCCTCCACGGTTATTCCCGCGGGCATCGGCTCGGGTACGGGCGGCGCGAAGTCGGGCAGTTTCGGCAGCAGTTTCTCGTCGCCTCCCGGCGCGCCGCCTTCCACCCAGTCGGCGATCACTTCGATCTGCTCCTGCGTGAGGCTCTGGTCACCGCGATAGCCGGCGAACCCTTTCACCGCGCCCCAGGGCGGCATGCGGCGGGAAAGCACTTCCTCCTTGATGGCCATCGCCCACGGCCGCGCCTGTTCATAGGTGGCCAGGGAAAATGCGCTGCCGCCCTCGCGATGGCACGATACGCAGCGCCGGTAGAACAGCCGCGAGATTTCGCGCGAGAACGTGATGGGTGTGGTGATCACGTCGTGCGCGGCGGTCGAAGCCGCAAGCAGCAGGAGGCCCGCCGCCAGCCCGTACGCCCTCACTTGAGCTCCTCGACGGGTACCGTGAACACCGCTGTATTCACGACCCCGTTGCGCTGGAACTGCACCCACAAGCGGTAGGTCCGGGCGCGCGGAAAAATTACGTTGAACTGGATCTGCGGCGGGTTGGCCAGAAACGGGTGGGTGTGGATCAGGTCGATGAGGTCATCGCTTGCGGCCAGCATGTGTCCCCAGGCGCCGAGATACGGCTCGATGCCGTTGTCCGGTTTGAGCTTGAAAAACAGGAGCGTCTTGTATCCCGCGAGTGGGCGCGCCGGCTCGGTCGTGAGCTCGACGTCGAGGTTCGCGGTGCGCTTGGGCGCGAGATCGGGCGCGAGCTTCGCCGTTTCGATGCGGCCGCCGGGCACGAAAAACGTGCGCGCGGTGAGCTGCGGCGTGGCGCCCGAGGGATAGTAATCGCCGAGGACGCGGTACATCCCGCTCTTGGGAAGCACGGCGGCGTAGCGGAAGGTGCCAGGGCCCTCCGGGACTGGGTGATCGTGGAGAAAGAACGAAAGGTCCTGGCTGACCACGAACAGGTGGAAGAGTTTTTCGTGCACGACCTCGAATTTCGCCACCGGCGTGCCCTTCCGCGGATCGCGGATGCGGAAGGTGAGGTCCACCCGCTCACCGGACCGCGGTACGCGCGGCGTGATGCTGAGGTCCATCGGGTATTCGATCCCGTCCGGGATGCCGAGGACCAGCGTCATGCCGCAGCGCGGGCACCTGCCGGGCGTTGCCGAGCGTACGTCCGGGTCCATGGGGCAGACGTAATCGAGCGGCGGCGCGGCGGCGGGCGCCGTGGGTGATGTCGCTGCCGTGCCCGGCGCGGGCGGCGGCGCGTTCTGCGCCAGCAGCGCGAGCGCGCAAACCGCGGCCGCGCAGGCGCCGATCAGTCTCCCGCTCATTTCGCGAGAAACTCCCGGATCGCCGCATTCACTTCCGCGGGCTTTTCATGAATCACCCAGTGCGTCGCGTCCGGCATGCGCCGGATTTCGACGCCGGGTACGAACTCCTCCAACCCGTCCAGATTTCCGATGGTGAGGGCCTGGTCCTTCTCGCCCCAGATGACGAGCGTCGGGGTCTTCACCAGGTACTGCCCGCGCGCGAAATCGCCCGCAGCGGTATCCGCGGCAGCGCCGGGCGCGGGCGGGCCGACCCGCATGGCACGGTAGTAATTGAGGCCGCCCGTGATCGCGCCGGGCTGCGACCATGCCGCCAGATACGCCCGCCGGTCCACTTCGGTGAAGTAGCCGTCCCGGAGACCGGGGCCGAGCACGATCTGCGACAGCATGGCATTGTGATTGGCCGTGAGCGCGGCCTCCGCCTGCGGGCTGCGAAAGAGCAGCATGTACTGGCTGGCCTTCTGCTGCGCCGTGTCCTCCCGCAGCAGCCGCGCGAAGACCGCCGGGTGCGGCGCGTTGACGATGATCAGCTTTTCGAGGCATTCCGGATGCACCGCCGCGAAGGCCCACGCCACCGCGCCGCCCCAATCGTGCCCTACAAGAACGAACTTCTTGTAGCCCAGGTGCGCCGCCAGCGCGCGCACGTCTTCGATCAGCAGCGGCATCTGGTATTGGTCGAGGCTTGCCGGCTTTTCCGAAAGATTGTAGCCGCGCATGTCCGGCGCAACCGCCAGATGGTCCTTGCCGAATTCGGCGAGCTGGGCTTTCCACTCGTACCAGAACTCGGGGAAGCCGTGCAGGAAGACAATCAGCGGCCCTTTGCCGGCGCGGACGTAGTGCAGCCGCACGCCGTTGACCTGCGCGTATGCGTCCTTCAGTTTTGGCGCGGCGTTCAATACGGCGGCCAGAATCGCGAACAGGCAAACCAGGCGCATGACTCCCACTATATTACCGGCCGGGGGGCACGGCATGCGCTCACGTGGAGCGTCAGCCAAGGAGCCGGACTTTTACCTTGCCGGCTCCGGTGCTCTGCAGTCTGCGGTCGAAAGTGACCAACACGGCATCATTAGCCGCCGCGAGTGCCAGTAGATAGGCGTCGGTGATTTGCCGATGCCCGAGCAGCGCGCCGAAGACGCCCCGGATTCCTTCGGAAGCCGGAGCCGGCAGTTCATGCAGGTAGACATGCAGCGAATCGGCGACCAGGCGAGCCAGCAGGTCTGCGGCCGCTTGTGGGCTCTTGGCGGCCGGAACGGCGGCGGGATTCGAAGACAGGCGGATGAACCCGAGTTGCCTCAGAGCACAGGTCGCCCAAGGATTCCCGGAAGCAAGCGTGGCCGTTACGGCCGCATGGAACTGGTGGTTAGGCCAAGCGATGGCAAGCAGGACATTCACGTCCAACAGCAGGAGATCAGAAGAGGTCTTCTTCATCAATCACGCGCTGGATGCGGGAAGCCGGAATGACAGGAGCGTTGGCGGGAACATCGAAGACCGGAAAACGGCGCTTCGAATGTTGAGGGGGCGCGACTTCCCGCTTCAGGCCGCGGCGGGCGAGTGTGGAGAGAACTCTCCCCAGCCGCTCCCCGGACGTGTGGGAGAGGTGCATGGCGGCCTCGTATACGTCGTCATCCAGGGTAACCGTCGTCCTCATATTTCCAGGCTGATACGCTGATACGCCGATGTCAACCGCGGCGATACAGCGCCGGCCAGCCGGTCGCGCGCGGCTTACGCCAGCGCCTTGCCGTAAAGCGCGAGCAGGCGGCTCCAGGCCTTTTCCGCCTGCGGCTCGTTGTACACGGAGGAATCCGGGGGGCACCAGCCGTGCGCCGCCCCGGCGTACACTTCGATTTCCGCCGGCAGCTTCGCCCGCTCGAACGTCTCCCGCAGAACGTCCTTGTCCTTCGGGGAGCGCGCATCGTCATTGGCCGCGATGGCGATCAGGAACTGCGCCTTGCTCTTTGCGGCCTGCAGGTGCGGACTGTTCGGCTGATCCGTGACCAGCCCGCCACCGTGGAAGGAGGCGACCGCGCCCACGCGGTCCGGGACGGCCGCGGCCGTGCGCAGCGCCATCGGCCCGCCCATGCAGTAACCCTGCGTGCCCATCTTGCGATTCCTGGCCACTGCCGGCTGCTGGTCCAGCCATCCGATGAAGGCTTTCGCATCGGTCATGTGCGTGGTCTCGTTCAGGCTGCGCGCGAGAGGCATCAATTGCTGGATCGGCGTGGCGGCTCCGGCTTCCGCGGTGGGCGCCTTCTTCGTGCGATAGAACGGATTCACCACCAGCACCGCATAGCCCGACTCCGCCAGCCGTTTGCCCATTTGCCGGAATGCCGGCCGCAGCCCGAAGATGTCCGGCCACACCAGAACGCCCGGCGCGGTTCCGCTCGCGGGATGCACGAAGTAGCAATCCGCCGTGCCGTCCGGCGTCGTGACGTTCACTTCCGCTTCGCTCACCGCGACGGCGCCCGCCACCCGCGGCAGCATCATCGCGACACCGGCGCCCAGCAATTTCCCGAACTGCTTGCGCGTCACCAGCCCGAGAGCTTCGAATTCCTTGCGGTCCTGCTCAAAATGATCCTGATCGCACATGTTGCCTCCTCGTTTCCGTCTCG
>DATGMB010000268.1:0-29428 GCA_035293845.1 Bryobacteraceae bacterium | reverse complement strand
CCTGGCCAAATCGCTCGAAGCCGAAATCAGCATGGGCACGCGCACCGGGCAGATTCTCGGCACGCCGCGCTACATGTCGCCCGAGCAGGTCGAGGCGCGGGAAGTGGACTCGCGCAGCGACCTGTACTCGCTCGGATTGATGATTTACGAGATGTTCACCGGCGAGATGCCGTTCCGCGGCGAATCGGCGATGCAGCTCATGTACCAGCGGGTGGCCGAACGGCCGCGAGATCCGCGCCAGGCCAATCCAGAGGTGCCAGACTACATCGCGAACATCATCCTGAAATGCCTGGAAAAAAACCCGGACCGGCGGTACCAGAGCGCACGCGAAATCCTGGCGGATCTGGATGCCCGCCACGCTCCCTCCGTGGGCGCGCGAGCAGCCAATGAAACCATCAGCCTGCAGATTCCCAAGCCGACTCGCCGCGGGTTGCTCTGGACGGCCGCCGCGGCCATGGCACTCGCGGGCGCGCTGGCCGCGATCCCCGGCACGCGGCACGGGCTGCAGGCCATGTTTCCAGGGGCGAAGGCGGCGGACAGCATTCAGTACCGGATGGCGGTGCTGCCGCTGCGCGTCGTCGGAGAGGCGCAGGGGCTCCAGTATATTGCGGATGGCGTGGTGGACGCGGTGCGCGCGAAGCTCGCCGGGCTCCACAACGTTTATCTCGCGCCGGCACCGCCGGATGCCGGCTCGCTGGATGATGGCGCGCTGGCCCGCAAGCTCGGCGTTGCGGTCGTGGTGCGCGGCACGCTGCAGGGCGCCGGTGACCAGCTCGGCATCACCCTGACGGCCGACGACGTGGCGGCGCACCGCACCTTGCTCCACCGCGAATTCCGCGGCGTCCGCCAGGACCTGCTGCGGCTCGAAGATCAGGTGTTCAACGATTTGGCCGATACCCTGCTCATCCGTCGCACCAACGAAGAGAACGCCCGCAACGCGCTCCGGCCGACGCAGGATCAGGCCGCTTACGACCTCTACCTCCAGGCCGCATCCAAGATCCGGGTGAAAGCCTCGCTGGCCGACTACCGCGACGGGCTGCGGATGTTCGAGGCAGCGAAAGACAGGGACCCCTATTTTCCCCTGGCCTACGCCGGAATCGCCGACGCCAGCCTGAAGATCTACCGCGAGACTAACGACCCGGCCGATATCCACCGGGCGCAGTCCGCGGCGGAACAGGCCGAGCGGCTCAACCCGAATCTGCCGGAGGCGCATGCCTCGCTCGGGACGATCTACAAGGCGATCGATCGCCTGCCGGAGGCGATCCACGAGTTGCAGCAGGCGTTGAAGCTGGCGCCGAACTCCGACGATGTGCTGCGGCGGCTGGGCGCAACCTACGACGCGGCGGGCCAGAAGCAGGAGGCGATTGCGGCGTTCCAACAGGCGATTCGTGTCAATCCTTACCTCGGCACGAGTTACTTCCTGTTGGGGGCCACTTACCTCGACCTGGGCGAGAACCAGAAGGCGCGGGACGTATTGCTGAAGGCCACTACGCTCGATCCCGGCAATCCCAGCGCCTGGTTCAATCTGGGCAAGGCGTACTACCGGCTGGAGCAAATGGAGAGCAGCATCCAAGCGTTCCATAAGGCGATTCAGATCAATCCCAAACCGACTTATTACTCGTCGCTGGGAGTCGTCTACTTTTTTGAGGGCCGCTTCACCGAGGCTGTGGCCGCCTTCCAGACGGCCATCGATAAGGGCGCGAAGGAGCCGTACATGTATGTGAATCTCGGCGATGCCTACCGCTGGTCCAACCAGCAGCCGAAAGCGTCCACCGCTTATGACCGTGCGATCGAGCTGGCGTTGAAGAAGCTGGAGACCAATCCGCAGGACCAGAATACGCTGGGCCCCTTGGCCACCGCGTACGCCAAAGAGGGCGATTTTCCCAAGGCCGAGGCTTTCATCCGCCAGGCGCGGCAGATCGATCCCAAGTACAACGATCTGATGTACCGGGAAGCGGCCATCTATGCGCTGGCCGGCCAACCCGATCAGGCACTCCGCAGTTTGCGGGAGGCGCTGAGCAACGGCTACTCCGTATTGGAGGCCCGTAAAGATCCGGAACTGGCCAATTTACGGGCGCGGCCTGAATTCGCCGCAATGCTGCGGGAAATTGCGCCTAATCTTACAAAATAAGTGTTATTGTCCTGGTACTGGTAGTTCCCAACCTCGAAATTACCCCCAAATGGCATTGACTGACCCCCTCGCTTGGGTGACGATGAAATAGAAACTCGGCACTGGACCGAGTGAATCGTGAAACGGCATCGGAGGCCAGGCACTTACATCCTGTTGGGTTCGGCGCTACTGCTGGCTTGCGGGTTTCGCGCGCAGGCGAACGGCATCATTCACGACCCGGCGATGGGCGTAGAGAAGGGCGACTTCAGCTCGATGATCTACCAGGGCGTGAATTTCGTCCCGCTCAGCGGTGGCGGAGGAGTTTTCGGATTCTATAACGGCGCCTCGCAGAACATCACTCAACTGCTTTTCGATATCGACATCCAGCCGAATCTCGACCCCAGCGTGGTGGCGCAGGCGTTCACCTGCGATCAGGGAAACCTGAATCCGTTCTTTTACAATTGCAACGTGCAGTATGTCCAGTCCACCGGGCAACTAGGGATCGCCTTCTATGGAACCAACCAGCCTCCGGCGCCCGGTACGGTAACGCCGGCGGATGAAGCCGGTCTGCATGACGGTATTCCGCCGCTGCTTTCGGGCTGCTCGACGACCCCCGACGCTACCGGATGCAACGATGTAGGGCACTTCGCGATCACCCTCAACAATAACTTCTCGCTTTCAGGATCGAGCGGCGGCTGGAACAATACCAACAGCCCCGGGCTGTTTCTCAACAGCGGCGTTACCATCACGGCGGCCGTTGTTTCCACGACGTACTACCCGTACACCGGCACCGGTCTGCCGGCGGACCTCGATCTGCCGGAGCCGGGCACGTCCGTGCTCATCGGCGGCGCCTTACTCGCCCTCGGACTCATGGCCAGGCGCAGGCGCCGGAGTGCCGCGTTTACTTGCGCAGAAGCTGCTCGTATACCTCCCGTTTCGAAAGCCCCCGCCGGCGCGCCACTTGCTTAATGGCATCCATGCGCGGCAAGCCGCCGTGCACCAGTTCCTCGACCGCTTCCTCAATCGGCCGTTCATCCGGCGCCGGACCAGCGGCTTTGCCCACCAGGATCGTGATCTCACCCTTTACCGTCTCGCGGCCTTCCATCTGCGCCCGCACTTCGGACGCAGTGCCGCGCAGGAACTCCTCGTGGAGTTTTGTGAGCTCGCGCGCGACCACTACGGGCCGCGGGCCGAGCGCCTCTTCGATCGCCCGCAGCGCTTCGAGCACGCGATGCGGCGCTTCGAAGAAAATGAGCGTCGCGTGCTCCTCAGCGAGCGCCTCCAGCATCTTCGCGCGCTGCACCGGTTTGGCCGGCAGAAATCCGGCGAAGTGAAAGGCGTCGGTGGGAAGACCGGAGGCGGCCAGCGCGGCGAGAACCGCGGAGGGTCCGGGAATGGGCGCCACCGGAATGCCGGCCTCGACCGCCGCGCGCACCAGCCGGTATCCGGGGTCGGAGACCAGCGGCACGCCCGCATCGGAGACTACGGCCACGGCGGCGCCTGCGCGCATGCGTTCCACCAGTTCGGCAGCGCGCTCGGCCTCGTTGTGCTCGTGATAGCTGACGGTCGGTTTGGCGATGCCGTAATGGTCGAGCAGCTTGCGCGTCTGCCGGGTATCTTCGCAGGCGATGAGGTCGGCTTCCTTCAGGATGCGAACTGCGCGGTAGGTGATGTCTTCCAGGTTGCCGATGGGGGTGGCGACGACGTAGAGCTGGCCGGGCACGGTTCGATTATGGCATGCGCCGTCACCACACCCGTCGCTGCTGCACCGCCGCCTTTGCCGCCAGCGCCCATCGCGGGTCCGGCAGCTCTCCCTCCAGCACCATCCGTGCAACCAGCTCGCCTACCGCCGGGCCGTGCTTGAACCCGTGCCCCGAGCCGCCGCCGACCAGCCAGATGTCCGGGCGCTCCGGGTGGCGGTCGATCAGGAAATCGCCGCTCGATGTGTTCTCGTACTGGCACACGCGCGATTCCGTGAGCGGCGCGTCGCGCAGATCGGGAAAGCGCTCGGCGAGGAATCGGCGGGCCTCCTCCAGGAGCTCGGGACTGGGGCGCCGGTCGCCGGCATCCGGATCGAACGGCGGGCCGTGGCGGTCGAAGGCGAGCTTGAAGCCGCGGCTTTCGAGGTCGGGAAACCCGTATGGGCCGCGCGAATCGGTGAAATCGATCCAGACGGGCATCGCGGCGGGTCCAAAACGCCCATCGCCGGGCGGCGGCGCAAAGAAAAACACCTCCTGGCGGGTAGGAAAAATGCGTCCTCCCAGCAGGCCCGCAAAGAGCTTGGGCAGCCAGGCGCCGCAGGCAAACACGGTCGGGCCGGCAGGCAGTGGATCGGCGGCGATGGCGCGGGTCTCATAGCGGACGCCGAGCCGCACAGCATCGGCCGCCACGGCAGCCACCGCGCGCCGCGCGAATAAAGCCCCGCTCTCCGGCTCGAAGATTCCGAAAATGCGCGGATCGCCGATCCGCATCTGCGGCCACCGGCGGGCCAGTTCACCGCACTCGACGATTTCGCACGGCACGCCGGCCGCGCGCAGCGTGCGCTCCGTGGCGGCCGAGTACGGATCGTCCGCGCGCGCCATCCAGAGCACGCCGGTGCGGTGGAATAGGCCGTGGCCGAATTGCTTCCACAGTTCCATCGAGCGCATGGCCAGGCGAGTGTAGATTTCGTCTGCGCCATAGCCCATGCGGATGATGCGGGTCTCCCCTCCGGAGCTGGCGCGCGTGTGCCCGGGCGACCAGGCCTCGACCAGCCGCACCGCGGCGCCCGCGTGCCGCAGATGCCACGCGGTCCAGACGCCGAACACCCCGGCGCCCACAACCGTGATCTCCGGCATCACTCCGAAACGCGCGCCGGCTTGGCGTGGTTTTCGAGCGCTTCGATGGCGGCCTTTTGCATCACCGCCCGCGGCGCTGTTTCGCCAGTCCAGATTTCGAACTGGCGGGCGGCCTGTTCGATGAACATTTCGAGGCCCGGGACCACCGTCTTGCCCTGTTGGCGCGCGCGGCGGATCAGCACGGTTTCGAGCGGGTTATAAACCATGTCGAAGACCACTTCGCCGGGGATTTCGCCCTCGAAGAAGCACTCGTTCACGTGCGGGTACATGCCGAGCGGTGTGGCATGAATGATGGCGTCGAACTTGCGGCCCGCGAGCTGTTCCCGCAGCAGAGGCTCGCCGCCGCAGATCTTGGCGAGGGCGCGGACACGGTCGGCGTTCCGGCCCACAACCGAAATCTTCGCCCCGGCGTCGAACAGCGCGCAGGCCGCACCGCGAGCGGCGCCCCCGTTGCCCACGATCAGCACGGAAGCGGATTGCAGCCGCATCAGCCGCTGCAGCGGGCCGGTGACCCCGGCGGCGTCGGTGTTCGAGCCCCGCCACTTCCCGGCCTTTCGCCAGACCGTATTCACCGCCCCGATGCGCCGCGCCAGCGGGTCGACCGAATCCAGATACCGGATGATCTTCTGCTTGTGGGGAATCGTCACGCTGAAACCGGCGAGCGGCAGGCGCTCGGCCATGGAGAAGAAATCGCGCAGCGCCGCGGGCGAAACCAGAAACGGAAGATACACCGAATCGAGCCGGCGCGCCTGAAAGCCGCGGTTGTGCACGGCCGGAGAAATCGAGTGCCGCACCGGATCGGCGATCACTCCGAAAATTTTGGTCGTCTTCTTGAGCTTATCGACGTGGTACAGATGGCGCAGGGAGCGCGCGCTGACCTGTCCGGCCGCGGTGCCGGAAGCGCACATCGGCGCGGCATACGTAAAGGCGCCGCCGAAGACGGGCGAAAGCACGCGCGTGGGAAAGCCCAACTCGCCCATGGCCAGGACCACCAGGGGCTGCCTGGTGACCTCCTTGGCGGCGGCCAGGACCCGCACATTATCGGAGGGCTTGCGCGCCGTCGTGACCACCTTGTAGGCATCCGCCGGCACGCGCATCACCCGGTTGAGAATGGGCTCCATCGGTGGGGTGGCCTCGAAGTTATGGTAGGACACCACGATCTGGGTACGGCCGCGGAACTGTGCCAAGCGCTCCTGTGCGGCCGCCGCGCTTTCGATTTCTACATCGATGGCGTGCGCGCCGTGCCGCACCGCCAGGTCCAGGATCGCGAGTTGCTCCTCGATGCTGCCGTTGAACTTGCCGTGATTCTGGTGCCGACGGCAGGTCGCCAGGATGGTGCACTCAGGAAATTCTTCGAGGAAGGCCGGAATCGCCTCGACGCCTTTGGCGGGGTCCTCCAGGAAATCCAGCCGGAATTCCAGAAAGGTCTCGCCCGCGGCAGCCTCGCGCCGGGCGTGATCTAGGAGGGTTTGTACGTCTGGCAGGCCCAACGCAATGCAAATGCGCGGAAACAACCTCGTCTGCGCCATCGGACAGTCCAGAATAACACGGGGAACACGGGTCACTCCGCACCCTTCCGACCGGACGGGTGGCTGCTACATGAATTCACCGCCGAGGCACCGGGACGCCGAGGAAGGAGGGTAGGCCGGTGTTCGATTTTCTCCGCGCCTCTGCGGCGTCAGCTTTGCTGCGTTGCGGCCTGGCGCGCCTTCCATTCGTCCAAAATCGCGCCGGGAGTCGCCGTCCCGATCCGGGAGCACCCGGCCTCGCGCAGGGCGAGCGCCTCGTCCAGGCTGTGGATGCCGCCGGCCTGCAGCCCGATCTCCTCCGGCAGGCGCCGGCGCAGGAAGCTCAGCTCGGCCGCCACATCGATGGCCGGGCCGAAGCCGGTCGCCGGGGCTACGAAGTCCACCTCCGCGCGCTCGCAGCAGGCGCAGGCAATCACTTTCAGTTCGTCGGTGAGATATCCGGCTTCCAGGATCACCGTCAGCCGCCCGCGCTCGGCGTGGCAGGATTCGGCAAGCTGCGAAAGCTCCGTCTGAACGTGCTGAAACTCCCGCGAAAGCAGCCGGGAAATGCCGATCACCACCGCGATATCGCGCGCGCCGCGCCGCAGCAGATCGCGCGCCTCGTACAGCTTGACCGTAGTATTCTGTGAACCGTGCGGAAATCCGCATACCGCTCCGGCCCGCGCGGCGCTGCCCTGGAGCGACCGCACGGCCAGGTCGATATCGCACGGCCGCACGGTCACGGACGCCACGCCGTACCGGCGGGCTTCCTGGATGCCGGCCACGACCCGCTCATCATCGAGATCGGGATCGAGCAGCGTGAGATCGAGGACCGCCGCGAGATCCTCGGGCGCGGCCGTCATTCGCCGGCTTTCTTACGCCGGGCGGTGGTGCGGGTCGTTGTGGACGGGCACTTCAACCCCATGTTCGTGAGCTGCGTGCAGGCTTGGCCGGCCAGCGGATTGGTGGGAAACCGGTGGATCAGCTCCTGGAACTCCTTCGCGCCATCGGTACGGCGGCCGGAGCGCGCCAGCGCGACGCCTTTGCCGTAGATCGCATCCGCGGTCTTGTTGTTGTCCGGGTACTTCTCGAGCACCATATCGTACTCGCGAATCGCCGTATCGTAATCGCCCTGGGAGGCATGGATCGAGGCGATGTAGTACTGCGCATTCGGGGCGAGCTCGGTGTTGCCGTACCAGCGCAGGTAGTCGGAAAACTCCTGCAGCGCCAGATCCAGCTTGCCGCCCTGGCGGTCCCGATTGGCGTTGTCGTATAGGGCGCTGGCGGGCATCGTCGGGGTATCGCTCGGCGGGGGTCCACCGGCCATGGCTCCGGGCATGCCGCCGGGCGCCGCGCCGATACCTCCGGGCGAACCGGCCGAACCCGGCGGCGGCGCCGCCGGCGCCTGCATCACCTTCACGGCATTGTTCAGATCGGTAAGCTGGGCCTGCATCTTCGAGAGCAGCGCGGTCAGGTCGCTGACGGCCTGCTGCAGGGTTCGCATGTCCTGCGACATGTTGTCCATCCGCGTATTCAGGCCAACCACCGGCGTCACCACCTTGTTCTCCTGGTCGCGCAGATTCTGCTGGAACCCGTTCTGAATGACGGCCACGCTCCGGTTGGCGTCATTCGCCGCGCTGAGCGATTGCTGCACCAGCGTCTTGATTTCCGCGAGCTGCCGGTCCTGCGACTGCTGGAGCTGCCGCATCTGGTCCTGGAGCGTGGCAACATCGCGCTGCAGCTCGAGAATTTCCTTGCTGGCGGCCGGCGCCGGTGAATAATTGGCGATCAGCAGGAGCGCGGCCGCCGCGCCCGCCACCAAAATGCTTCGGTCCATTGGGTAAGCCTCCCGAGACCGGCGGGGCAGTCCGCTTGTCCGCTTCGGATCACCTGCCCCGTTCAGGCCTCACTGCTAATTATTATTTACTGCCCCGCCGAGAAATGCACGCGCCGGTTGCGCTGCCAGCAGGATTCGTTGCTTTCCGTGCACACCGGGCGCTCCTTGCCGTAGCTGATGGTCTTGAGGCGGTCGGCGGGCACGCCGAGCTGCGTCAGGTAATCCTTAGCGGCGTCCGCACGCCGGTCGCCCAGCCCAAGGTTGTATTCGGCCGAGCCGCGCTCGTCGCAATTCCCCTCCACCATGATGGTGGCATTGGGGAAGTCCGCCAGGATGCTCTTCAGCGCCGCGGCATCCTGCGTCAGCGCCTGCTGGGCGTCGGGGCGGATATCGCTCTTATCGTAATCGAAATAGGCATCCTGCAGGGACCCGACGCGTTCCGGCAGCGTGCCGCCCGTGGTGGCCGGCGGCGGAGGCGGCGGTGGCGGAGGAGGCGTGGTCACGCTCACAGTCACGGACGCCGTAGTGTTCCCGCCTGGACCGGTGGCGGTCAGGGTGTACGTCGTCGAGTCGTTCGGGAACACCCGGCGGTTACCCGTAGTCTGCACGGGGCCGATGCCGTTGTCGATCGAAACGCTGGTCACATTGCCGCTGACCTCCCAGCGCAGCGTCGAGGACTGCCCGCGCTGGATGTTGGTCGGCTCGGCGCTGAACTGCGCCACGGTCGGAGCCGCGGGCGGCGCAGGCGGCGGAGGAGGCGGCGCAGGCTGAACCGGTGGCGGCGGCGCCGCGGCGGCCACCTTCTTCTTGCAGCCGGCGGCGAAAACCGTCAGCGCGAGCGCCAGTACCACGAGTGTCAACTTCTGTCTGGTCAACATGAACATCTCTCCTGTACTGCTGAATTCATCAAGCTACTTGCCCCAAACGGGCCTGTCATTGTTGCCGGCCGTAGTCAATTGCTGGACCTGGGTGCCATCGGCCAGCATGGTATAAATCTGTGACCGTCCGCTGCGCGTCGAGCCGAACACGATGTGCTTGCCGTCCGGCGCCCAGCACGGGTTTTCGTTGCGGCCCTGGTCGTGAGTCAACTGGCTGTACTCGTGCGAGCCCACGTCCATGATGAACACGTTCCATTTGCCGGCCGCGTAGCCGCGCGTCCAGGCGAAGGCGAGGTGCTGGCCGTCGGGATTCCACGCGGGGTTGCCCGCTTCACCCGTGCCGTCGGTCAGTCGCACGATATCGGAGCCGTCCAGGTTGGCGCGATAGATCTGCTGCGGCCCAGAACGGCCGGAGACAAACGCCATTTCGGTTCCCGTCTTGGGGTTGACCTTCGGCTCGGTGTCGATGAATCCGCCCGAGGTGATCGGCCGGAAGCCGCTACCGTCCAAATTCGAGAGGAAGATCCGGCAGCATTTGTCGTTCGGCGCGGAAGAGGAGTAGATAATCTGCTTCCCATCGGGCGTGAATGACGGCGACGAATTCACGGAAGCTCGCTGGTTATAGAAGCGCAAGTCCCGGCCGGTATCTACCGAAAACACAAATATACCAGGACTTCCGTGAGCGAAGCTAGTAAATGCTACGCGGGTGCCATCGGGCGAAATCGCGGGTTCGATCGACGTCGAACCGTAGCGCGTGATCGGGTGCTGGTTCTTGCCATCCCAGTCCATGGCCCAGATTTCCTTGCTGCCCGTGCGGTCGGAAACGAAGTAAATATGCGTGCCGGCGAGCGACGAAGCTCCGAAGAGCGCCAGGATATCGGCGGCGAATTCGTGCGCCGCCTTGGTGGCGCCGTTCTGGTCGAGCGATTCCGGATAGCGCTTGGCGATCACCTGCGGGCTGGCCGGATTGCGCAGATCGTAGAGCCAGCCGTAGAGCACGAACACGCCGTTCTGCGGCGCCGCATAGCCGAACGCCAGATAGTTGGCCTGAACCGGCGGGCCGGACCAGTCCGTAAACCAATGGCCGCTTCCGTTGGCGGCCTGTTGCAGCGTGTCGGCCTGGCCGCGGCGGTAACGCGGCGGAGGAGCGGGCGGCGGCGCCTGCGTCAGATCCGCAGGCTGCTGCGGCGTGAATCTCGGATAAAAGCTCTTCGACCGCATATTCAGGACGCCGGATGTGTTCAGGTCGCTCCACAGCGTCTGGTTGAAGCCGGACATCAAGGCCTGCGCCTCGCCCGATCCGCGGAGATCCGGCACCGCGATGGCGGGTATTTCGCCGCCCTTCCGGAGCACGCCGAGATCGAGTGTGTTCTGCTGGGCTGCCAGCATCCAGATGGCCGCGGCCGATGCCGCCGCAGCGCAAAGAATCCGTTTCATGCTAATGCCTCGATAGGTCGAAATGAATCTGCAGATCGGCGCGGTCGCGCGGGAAGCCCGCGGGCAGCGGGGGGAAGCGGTCGATATCGAGCAGCGCCCGCTGCGCGGAGTAGTCGAGATCGCGATTGCCGCTCGACTGCACCAGCCGCACCGAACCGGGCTGCAGCGAGCCATCGCGCAGCAGCGTGAACTGTACCACCGCCTGGTTCGTCAGCGTGCGCGCATCCATCGTCGTGGGGTGCCAGTGCTGGCCGATCAGGTTCAGCAGCAGGTTCGCGTAGTAACCGTATTGCGTTCCCAACGGCGAATCCGTCCCCAGCCCTACCCCGCCTCCGCCCTGTATCTGATAGATGGGGGAACTGGCCGCCGCTCCCGTCGGGCTGTAGAGTTGGTTGTCGCGGTAGTGTTGCTGCGCTTCCCATTTGTTCGGTTGGGAAGCGGCCTGCGCGACCCGCTTCGGCGCGGCGTGGCTCTTCAGCGGGATGGCATCCGGGTCTGGCGCTGTGACCTTGGGCTTCGGCAGCGCTTTCAGCTTGGGCGGCGCCGTCGGAACCTGCGACTTCGTATCGTTCGCCACCGGATTCGTTAACTCAGCGCGGTTGGGAAGCTGGATGCTGTTCACCGCCGTCACCGCGACCGAGCCGAACCCGCCGCCGTGCGGGTCGCCCAACTGAATCACGTTGCCGCCGAGGAAGTGAAACGTCGTCGCAGCGGCGAAGATTCCCACCAGTCCGCCATGAAACACCAGCGACCCGATAAACGGCCCCCGCAGCCGTTCCGGTTCGTCGAGGATGTCCGTGCGCGCGCTCATCGCCGGCCTTTTTTCGCCGAATCCGCCGCGTCCTCCGGCTGCGTCACCAGCCGCACCTGGAATCCGTCCGCGCCCAACTCGGCCACTACCTGCGCGATGGGCTCGTAGATCGTTTCCCGGTCCGCCTTGACGTAGATCGCCTTGCCGTTGCCGAAGCGGTGCTGCACTTCCGTCTTCAGGTCGTTGATATTCACCATCTGCTCATTGAGGTAGATGTCGCCCGTCTTGCGGATGGTTACGACCGGAAGATCCTGCGCGCTCTCCTTGGTGTACTTCACCTTCGGAACATCCACCTCCAGGCCGAAATCCATGATGTGCGCCGTCAGCATGAAGATGATGAGGAGCACCAGGACCACATCCACGAACGGGGTGACGTTGATCTCCGAAAGCGTCCCGGTCGAGCCGCGGCGGCGGTTGCCGAAGCCGTTGCCGTTTCCGCTGGTCGAAATCGCCATGGCTAGAACCCCGGCCGGCCGCTCCCCGATTGCCGCGTTTCCGCCTCGCCGAAGGTGCGCTCCGCCAGGTTCAGGAATTCGAGCGCGAAATCCTCCATGCGGGCGCCGATCTCGCGGATGGTGTGGCCGAAATAGTTGTACGCGATGGCCGCCGGAATCGCGGCGAACAGGCCCACCGCGGTCGCAATGAGCGCGCTCGCGATACCCGGCCCGACCGCGCGCAGGCTCGTGCTCCCCTGCGAGCTGAGCGCGACGAACGCGCGGATGATACCGAGCACCGTGCCGAGCAGGCCGATGAACGGCGTCACCGTGGCAGTGGTCGCGAGCCAGTTCATGTTGCGCTCCAGCTTCGCTAGCTCCTCGCTGACGCCGATCTGCAGCGAGCGCTCGAGCGACGAGCGGTTGGCGATGGCGCCGCGCGCTTTCACCTGCCGCTCCACTTCCTCATAGCCGAAATCGAATACCGCCACCAGCGGCGATGGCCGGAACTGCTCGCTCGCCACCATCACCGCGTCCATGCCAGTGGCTTTGCGAAAGGCGCGCAGGAAGCGCGAATTCGTCTTGCGGGCGCCGCTCAGCGCCTGCCACTTGGAAAAAATAATGGTCCAGGAATAGATCGAAAAGCAGACCAGGAATCCCAGCACCGCGGTTTCCGCGACGCCGCCGGACTGGAACAATTCCCAGACGTCTACTTGTAATAGAAATGCAGCGGGAGCTTGAAACAAACCGTCTCCTAAAACTCAATCTAGCATAGAGACGGAGGGAGCCTGCAAAAAGACGTGGTATCCAACCCACCGCGGAGACACAGAGAATGCGGAGGCTACGCGGAGAAGATCATGAACTCCTGTTCATCTCTGCGAAAGCTCTGCGCCCTCTGCGTCTCTGCGGTGAAAAATCAGCCTACTGAAACGCGCGGACCGCGTGCGCTTCGTCGTCGTGAACGTCGAAGACTGTATACAGCTTGGTGATCTGCAGCAGGTCTTTCACGCGCTTATTCAGGTTGAGAAGTTTTAATTGTCCGCCGCTGTTGGTGACCGTGGTGAACCCCGAAACCAGCTCGCCGATGCCGGAGCTGTCGATATAGTTCACCTCGCCCAGGTTGAGCAGGATCTTTTTCTGGTTCTTGTTGATCATGTCGCGCAGTGCGTCGCGCAGGGCGCTCGATCCTTCGCCCAGCGTGATCCGCCCCGCTACGTCCACGACGGTCACATCCCCGACTTGCCGGGTGTTCAACTTTACGCTCACGGAATATGCCTCCTCACGGCCAAAATCTACTTGGACACCATATATTTGACTAAAGTAACTTCGGTCCCGCCCCGCTCCAGGCGACGCATTTCAAACTCATCCATGAACGAGCGGATCAGGAAGATGCCGCGCCCCGAGGTGCGCATCAGGTTCTCCGGCGCCAGCGGATCGGGAAGATTCTCGAAATCGAAGCCTTCGCCTTCATCCGCGATGCGGATCGTCAGCCGGTGCCCGTGATGCGCCACCGAAAACCGGACCTTCTTGTTGGCGTTGTACCGGTTGCCGTGGACCACCGCATTGACCATCGACTCCCGCACCGCCATGCCGATCTTCATCAGGTCGTCTTCGTCAAATCCGGCGCGCTGCGCCACGGCGACAACCAGTTCCTCGGCCGAATCCACGCTATCGAGTGTGGAATCGAGCGACCGTTCGAGGGTTTCCGTGGCCTGCTGGCGGTTGTCTCGCATACGAAGGGGATGCCCGGAAAAACGGCAAAGCGAATCGTAAGAATAAATTACCGGGGTTGTGAAAGTCAACTGAGGAGAGTCTTGGCGAGGCGAACCTTTACAGGCGGGCACCCGTCGCCGTGCGCGCTCCGGCCTGTGGACCTGGCGGCGTGACGATTCCCCGGAATGCTTCGAGCCGCGTCGAGGAATTGCCGCTCACCTCGAATAGCCAGAATTGCTCCAGGTCGTACTTGCCGGAGTCCATTTGGAAAAGGCCTTGCGACTTGTGCTCGGCGATCACCCAATTCACGACGATCTGGTAGTTGAGCGCGCGCCGGTATCCGAACGAAACGGTGCGGTCGAACGTGAAGACGGGGTCTGCCTGGGTTGTCCGCGTCACCGGAGCCGCCTCCAATCCGCGAAACTCCGCCGCTGGAGTCTGCCGTGCGTGCGCCTCCACGCCGAACACCAGGGGACGCTGGCTCGCTGGAAGATCCGCCACCGCCTCCAGGGCCAGAATCGTCGCCGCCCGGTGGTGGCCGTGCGTCTGCGCCGCCGGAAGCAGTGTGAAAACCACGTCGTACTGTTCGCGCGCCAGAAGATCGGCGAGAAAGGCGTGCAGCTTGGGCCGGTCCCAGTTGCGAGAGTCCGCCTGAGCGGCGTCGGTCTGAAACCCGAGGTCCCGCTGATCGAGAAAATAGTGCCGGCGGATTCCCAGGATTTTCCCGGCCCGCTTCGCCTCCTCTTTCCGAATTGCCGGCAAGTGCGCCCGGGCGTCCGCTTCATCGGCCAGCGCGGCGCCGTAAAAGATCCCGGCCAGGTCTGCGTACCGATAGCCCGACTCGCCGTTTGTAACGATGACCTGGTCCGCGGTCCAGCCCAATTCCTTCACCAGCCGGAACGTGGTGGCCGCAAAGGCGTATTCATCGTCCGGATGCGCGACCACGATCAGCAGCCTATGACCCGCCGTCTCCGCGGCCATCGCGCCGGGCAACAAAGCAGCCGCCGTCCACGCCATCAGGAACTCCTTGCGTGTGGGGGAGACCGCGCCGCTCCTCATCGACCCAACTCCTCGTGCGAGATCTGCGAAGCGCCGCTCTCGATCACTTCCTGTGCGATCTCCCGCATCGGCGTGCGCGTGCGCCGGCTCAGGTTGCGAATGCAGAAATAGGCCTGCTCTTCTGTCCAGTCGAAGCGCGCTTGAATGAGGCCCTTGGCGCGGTCCAGCAGCTTTCGATCCGCCAACTGCTGCGTGAGCCGTTCCACCTCGCGCTCCAGATTCCGCCGCGCCATGGATGCCGCCAGCAACGCGCCAACCGGGATGCCCAGGCTCAACAGAAACGAGAACTCACGGGGTTTTACGGGCAACCGTCCGGAGCGGCAAACGTTCAAGAAGGCGACGGCCTGCCCCGCTTCGAGTAGCGGAATCGATACTGCCCCTTCGAGCCGGTTTTTGCGGAATTCGGCCAGCGGCGCCAGGCTCGGGTGCTCCCAAGCATTCTCGTGGACCACCAATGGCGCCGTTCGCGAAAACGCGTTCCGGACGTCCCGGCCCCGCAATTCGAGCGGCGTGGTCGAGGCAATCGGGGATAACCCCGACCACAGCAGCAATCGCGCCTCGGCCTTCTGCGGGTCCACCGAATAGAGGTAGGCGCCCTGCGCGTTCGCTTCCGTGAGCGCGAGATCCAGAAGGGGTGTGATCGCGCTGTAGCCGTTCTCTCCGGGAAATCCGGCCAAAGGATTGAGAGAGGATTCGCTCGAAAACAATGTGCTCGCCTGCATCCTGATTGCTCCTTGGAAATATAGGTTGACCCCAACCGCCCGGGGGTCTATTGACTTGGTTTAAGCGGGTTACCGACAACAGGAATAACGACGGAAGGAAGCGCGCACACGGGGCGCTTGGGAGGGAAAAAGAGTTGGGAAGTAGGGGTCTGTCACCAACATTCTTCTCAGAGTTTAAACGCTATACACCTCAATGTCAATAGGAATAGTAGAGATTCCTGAAGAGCGGGTGCCGCATGCTGGTCGGCTCCCTCCTGCGGTGCTTCATTTCGCGGTATCGGCTCTACTGTGGCGGGAGGCCGTTTGCCACCGCATATGCCAAGTCCTGCTTCGCGAGCTTTGCAGCCTCCTGGACGAGCATGTCGCTGGCATTCAATCCCCAGGGCCCCGCCCAAAGCGCGAGTTGGCGCTTGTAGATGTCAGACGGCTTCAGCTCATCTCCAGGAGGGTTGAATCGCTGTGGATTGACCGGGCCGACGGTCACCGACGCAGCGATCTGCTCGTTGGTGGAGAGGATTGCCCCGGCGGAATTGCGGAACACCCGGATGGTCTGGAGCAGGGCGCACCCTAGCGCTGGGGCGCGCCAATCCCGAGTGTCGCCGTCAGGGGTGCTCAGGATCACGGTATCGAAACCAAGCACCGTTTCATGGCCGGTGAGTTTGCGGTTTCGGAAGGCTTGCTGGCCGGCAGACGTCAGCAGGCAGTCCGATTCCGGAGTGGGTTGAACGGCAGCACGGGCCTGTTCGTTGCTGCTGTCGACAGGGTAGGTCGAGTGGGCATTGAGGAATGGCCGCCCATCGATTCTCTGGCGCGTCTTCATGTTCACGATCGAGACTGAGTCCCAGGCAGGCGATTTGTGTCCGGCGTCGTCGGTCCGCTCGTAGGCGCTGAAAACAAAAACTCGCGAGCCGTCGGTGTCGAAAGCGTCGACCGAGCTGCCGGCCAGTTGCCCGCCGTGCCGGTAAATCGACGTATTGCCTGGACCGCTCGTCAGGTAGTGTGCACGGACAATCGTATAAGGCGGGATCGGAGTCGCGGCTCTCACGCGTGACTGCAGAAAAATGCGGATGGGGTGGCCGGGCGAGCCGCCCAATATTCCGGCCAGGCGCTGGCCAAAACCGGCGGCAAGCACGAATGCGAAAGCCGCTGCAATAACTACGGTCAAAACAAGACGTCGGAAGGGCATTCGCATAAGCACCGCACCGCTTCGCGCAATCACCGGGCCGGCTGTGCAACTAAACGCGGCCTCTCCCTACGGCCGCAGAATCACCTTCATCAAATTCCCCTCGCGCCGGTACAGCCGCCCGAACCATTCCGCCCCTTCCGCGAGCGGCGCCACCGCGCTGATCAGCGGGTCGACGCGAATCGCGCCCTTCGACATGAGCTCGATCACCGCCGGATACTCGCCGCTCGACGCGCATGAGCCCTGCAGCCGGATCTGCCGCGTCACCACCGCCTGCAGCGGGATTTCCGCGAGCGGCTTAAAGTTGCCCACCAGCGTCACCGCGCCGCCCTTTCGGACCGCGGAGATGGCGGTCTGGATCGGCTCGGTCGCGCCTACGCATTCGAGCGCCACCGCCGCATCGCGCACGCCCTCGCCCGAGGTGCGCACATCATCGGCACCCAGACCGGCCGCCATTTTCAGCCGGCTCTCGACGGGATCGATTACGGTGATATGCGCGCAGCCTGCCGCCCGCAGCGCCTGCAGCGCCAGCACACCGATCATACCGCTCCCCACCACCACCGCACGATCCCCGAGCCGCACCGGCGTGATATTGACCGCGTGCACCGCCACCGCCGCCGCTTCGATCAGCGCCGCCTGCTCGAAGCTGAGATTTTCAGGCAGCCGGTAGACGATCCGCCGCGGCGCCGCGACGAACTCCGCGAACGCGCCGTGCCGCCGGTATTCGCCCGGCGAGACGCCCATCACCTGCCGGTTGTCGCACAGGTTGACCTCGCCGCGCGTGCAGTAGAAGCACTGGCCGCAGTAGATCGTCGAATCGAAGGTCACGCGGTCTCCCGGCCGCAGATCGGTCACCTGCGCACCGGTGCGCTCCACAGTCCCGGCGGCTTCGTGGCCCATGACGATCGGCGGAATGCGGCGGCCGGTCGAGCCGTCCATTCCATGCACGTCGCTGCCGCAAATGCCGCAGGCGCGCACGCGGATCAGCACGTCCTCCGGGCCGATTTCCGGCAGCGGCATGTCGACCAGTTTGAGATGGTTGTATTGTTCCAGCAGGAGCGCGTTCATATAAGAGCAATCGTACAACGGCGCGGCCCGCGCCGGCCCCGCACTTGACACGGGCTGTATCGTAGATCCGAGATAGACCGGGCTTATCGGGTTTGAAACGGCCCTCCCCGATGGCTCACTATCGCCTGGAAAGGGGTGCGCATTGCCGCCTGCCTTCTCGCTGGACAAAAAGTTCCTGGGCGTTCCCACGGACGTCCAACTCACCCTGCAGGGACCGGATGACAATTCGGTCTTCCTCGCTGTCGCTGCCAACGCGACCTTCCCGCCCGGCAAACTGCCGCTGGGCAGCGTAACGCTCTCCGCCAGCACCGGCGAATCGATTCCGTTCAGCTCCGCTACCGGCAAGGGAAACGTGAGCTTCCAGGCCAGCGCCGATGGTTTCTTCGAGGCCGGCATCTACGTCGATCCGGCCGACCTGCGGCACGACTTATCCCCGGAAAGCGACATCGCCAGCGGCATCGCCCTCACCGCCGCCCCCGGCTCGCGCTTCCTGATGCTGCGCTGCGGCTACGATGCCACCGCCTCGGCCAAGGGCGCGATGGCGCTCGGCACGGGCGCGAGCGTCAATTTCGGCGGCGCGTTCTCGAAGGATGCGGCCTACGCCGTCATCCGCCAGTTCCCGGACAGCGCCAGCGCCGCTGACGTGCTAGGAGGGACCATCAAGAGCTGGATTCTGCCCAACCAGTTCGACGGTCTCGACCGCCTCCCGCCCCGCACCTGGATCGTTACCGAGCTCGATGGCAGCATCGCCCTGAACCTCGGCGTCCAGGCCGGCTACGATTATTCCTGGCTGCGCCAGTTCCCCGGCGGCGCGCTCAAAGGCGATCTCGGCCTCAAGGTGCAACTCGCCGCCAATGCCGCTCTCGGCTTTTCGGCGAGCGGCACGTACGCCATGGCGCTTTCGCGCGAGACGGACGCCCCGGCCATCCGCCTGCGCCTTTACAAGCTCGCCAAGAACGGCTGGAACTTCGCGCTCAATGCCAGCGCCGGCGAGCAGGTGCAATTACCCGAGGTGTTCCAGCAGGGAAAGAAGGTCGATGACCTGATCTCCGCCGTCTTCGGCATCCATGTGGCGCAGCTGGTCCAGGATCTCGCCGACCCGAGCGCCGTCGGCCCCGCCAGCGTCGCGAAGTTCATCGAGCAGCGCGGCATGAAGGAATTTCAGGATCTCACCGGCATCAGCCCCGATCAGATCGTCGCCGCGGGCCAGGCCAAGGTGAAGGAGTTCGTCGAGCAGTGGAACGCCCTGACCCACAAGCCGGCCACCATGCTCGCCTCCATCCTCCAGAAGAACCCGGACGTGGCGGAGCTGACCAGATTCCTGCAGGACATCCAGGGCAAGGGCGCGGCGGACGTGCAAGCGGCCATCGCCGATGCGCTGAAAAACGTTGCCTTCTTCCAGACCGCCATCGGCCAGTGGATCGAATCCGTCGTGCCCACCACGGCGCTTGCCGCCGTCAGCGGAACCAGCGACTGGAAAATCGTGCAGGACCTCTCCGGCAAAGCGCTCGCCATCCTCAACGGCCAGACCCTGCAAACCCTCATCGATTACGCTACCAAGAATCTCGGCCTCGACAATATCAAGAACGCGGCCGAGGACGTGGAAGGCTTCAATCTGGATCGCTGGCTGCAAGCCAAAATCGCCAACTTCCTCGGCAAAGATCCGACCGCCCAGCTCGTCTCCGCCGATATTCAGAAGGCCCAAGCGGCCCTGAAAGCTCTGTTGGACAAGGCGGATGAGTTCTACACCAAAGCCACCGAGGCGATCCAGAAGAAGTACGAGATCGACTTCGCCGCCAGCTACCAGGCGTCCTCCAGCAGCACCGCCCTGATCGACGCCGTTTTCGATCTCACCCAGGCCCCGCTCGACGCGCTCACCAAAGCCATCGACGGCGATTTCCGCGAATTGCTCCTGCGGCCGATCCCTGGCGTGACCCTCAACACCGCCGCCCTGACGCACGACATCAACCGCCAGAGCCATTGCGACCTCAGCCTGCCGTTCGTCAATCTGGAGCACGGCGACGTCGCCGATTCGCTCGCCCGCGTCTCCCCGGTCGAAGACGGCGGCCGGGTGCTGATGTACCAGGTCGATTCGAGCGATGAGGTCACGGATTCCCAGCGCCTCTTCGGCGCCCGCGCCGTCTCCGACAGCAAGCTCGTGCTGAAGGCGCAGTTTCCTGTGGCCACCACCGGCGTCGCGCAGTTCAGCCAGCCGTCCGTCAGTTGCGGCTACACGCTCCAGAAGGCGTCGCTCGGTATGGGCGCCGTCCAGTTGACCACCGAACTGAGACCTCTGGCGGACCAATATCTTCGCGGCGTCTTCGCCGATGATGCCGCCCTCGGCGCCTGGACCACGGCTCTGCTCGACGCCGTGAACCCGCCGCAGCCGGGAATTCTCGGCAAGACCCTCCTGGAACTCGATGTGGCGCTGCCGCCGGACGTATTCGCCGGCTGGTATACCGCGCCCGCCGACCCGCGCGGTCCGGCCTACGTCAGCCTCTCGCTATCCATGCAGGCGAGCCTGCGCCGCCTGGTGCCGTTCTGCTTCTTCGACGGCCCGAACAAGTACGACATGGGACCGCTCTCCGATTCCGTGCTGGCATACGCCGCGCTGCCGCCGGCCACGGGCAACGGCACTCTCTATTTCATCGACTTCGGCAACTTCGAAGACCCCAGTCAGCTCACGGTCCGGTTCCAATCGCCGCAGTTCCGCGAAAAGCTCGGTGAGGTGATGGGAAACGCCGACGCCCTGCTGACCGCCGTCCCGCAGTTGGCCAACCGGGCCAGTTCCTACGCGTTCAACAACGACAATATCGAGCGCATCCTGCGCAACGCCATGACCGGCGATCCGACTGCCCTTCCGACGTTTCTGCGGCCGCTGCTCCAGTTCGAATTCGACCTGATCCAGGGCATCGTGGGCGCGGCCACGCAGCTTGCGAAGTTCCGCGATCAGGCGGCCTCGGACCCGGAATCCGCGGTGAATGCCCTTACGCAGTTCGGCGTCCGGCTGGTGCAATCGTTCAACGATCACCTCGGCGGCGACCTGGGAATCGGCAACCAGCTTCGCCCGATGGGGATCGCGCTGATGGTGGAAGCGGCGAACGCCCTGATCTTGGGCCCGCCGCCAGCAGGCGCGCCCGCGGGACTGTTCCGCCTGTTCGTGATGAGCCCGCAATCGGCGCCCACGGTCGACGATCTTCTGGCGGGGAAGTTCGATCCGTCACAGGCGATCTCCCGGCAGACGCTCGCCAGCCCGCGCCCGGGCAGGGGCACGGCCGCGGCGCAGCCGGCCCCGTAGAATTCTCCGCGCGCAGGGAACCCCGGCGCCGGGCCCGGTGTCGGATAAGCAGACCCGGTGCCGCTCTCGTTTCAGCCGCTCCGTGGCCGCCTCGGCATGGCGGCCCAGATCGTAAGCCTGCTCGCCACCGCGGTGATTCTCTGGTTTTCGGTGCTCGGCCGCGGGCTGATGTACCGGCCGCTGCCGTCGATGCTCGGCAATGCGCTGTTCTATGCCGTGCTGGCCTGGGCGTGGAGCGCCGGGATCGCGCTGCTGCTCTTCCTGATGCTGCCGGCGCGCGAAAGCCGGCGCATGGCCCACAGCGTCATCAGCACCGCGCGCGTAGCGGTGTGGTTCGCGCCGGCCTGCATCCTGCTGGCGCACCTTTCGGCCGCGACCCTCGCCGCGGCGCTGGCGCTGGTGATATCGGCTACGCGCCTGTTTTATGCGGAATGGATGGCGGGCTCGCCGGTCCCGGCCGAAGCCCCGCCGCTCGCGCGCGGAATGTTCGGCGAAAACGCGCCGCCGCGGCCGGCCATCACCCGCGAGCTCGCCAGCGGCATCGCCGCCGCGGCCGCGCTGCAGTGGGGCCTCGTTTCCGTCTGGAAGCACCAGCCGCTCGCCGCCGGCTTCTGGATCGTCGCCGGCGCCGCCATCGTGACGCTGTTTGCGCTGGTGAGCGGGGCCGTAGCCGATGGTCCGGCGCCCAGCCTGCCGCGTTCCTTCCTCGGCGTGGCGGCCACCATCCTGCTCGGCGCCACCCTGACCGCGGGCGGCCTCTGGATCACGCGGCGCGGTCACGGCAGCGGCGATGGGCTGGCCGATTCCGCCCCGCCCGGCGCGGCCGCCAGCGCCCGCGAAGTCCTGCGCGAGCTGTTCGGCGAGAAGGACACGGGAAAATCCGCGCAGCGGCCCGCGCTGCCCGAACCTGCCGTCACCGGCATCGCTCCGGAAGGCGCCTTCCCCGGCGTGATCCTCACGCCGGAGGTCCGCCCGGTCACCCGAATCGTCGCCCCGCTGCCGCGTGCCGGCGGAACCGGATTGGCGCCTGCCCGCAGCTACGCCATCCCGTTCGATGGCCGCTACCTGCTCTACCAGTTTCCGCAGATTCGGCCGCCGGTAACCTCCATCCTGGAGCGCGGCAGCCCCACGGCGATCGCCTTCCGCACCGTGGCGCGCACGCCGCTGAATATGGACGCCATCCAGCGCTTCGATGTCCCTGTCGACTTCGCCTGTTGCTCCCAGCTGCGCGTGGAGATCTGGAATGCGGACCGTTACCCCGGCACGATTTCGCTCGAAGTGCTGGCGGACCTCCGCTCCCTGGGCGATCTGCCCGTGCGTTCGCAGCCCGACCTACAGAAGGACCCGGCGCTGGCCGTCCCGGAATCGCTCGATTTCGCGATCCCGCCGGGCATGGCGCCGGTTGCCGAATTGAAAGTGGTATTCCACCGCGCCCGCGTGCGCGCCGATAAGAGCGCACGCGTAGAAATCGAGCGCTTCGTGCTGCTGCCGTGACCGCGCGCCGTCTCAAAAGCGCGCGCGACGGTTACGCCGCTCGGATCTTTCCAGGCTTGAACTCGTCGCAGGCGCAGAAGCCGATATCGGCCAGCTCGCCCACGGTTGCCAGGCAGGGCCGCGTTCCGGTGCGCCCGTGTTGGGTTTCGGTGTGCCCGCAGTTCGCGCAGCGAACCTCCGGCACAGCGGACTTCTTGCGTGAAAGTGTTGGTGCTGCCACGGGGATCTCTACTACATGAGACGTACGGCGCAACCCTTTTGTTTCTCACGCCGGGGCCGAAATTCCCGCAGTGATCGGGTTATTTCCCGAAGCGCTTGATGAAGTTTGTATCGAAAGATCCGTTCTGGAAGTCCGCATCCGCCATAATGCGCTGGTGCAGCGGAATCGAAGTGTGGATGCCCTCCACGATGAACATCCCCAGCGCCCGCTGCATCCGGCGGATGGCCTCCGCGCGGTCGTTGCCGTAAGCGATCAGCTTGGCCACCAGCGAATCGTAGTAAGGCGGAATCACGCAATCCGTGTATGCCCAGGTGTCCACCCGCACGCCGATGCCGCCCGGCACGTGAAAGCCGGTGATGCGGCCGGGCGAGGGGACGAACGTCTCGGGGTGCTCGGCGTTGATGCGGCACTCAATGGCGTGCCCCCGCATCTCGATCGGGCCCGGCAGAATTTCCGCCAGCGTTTCGCCCTGCGCGATGCGGATCTGGCTCTTCACGATATCGATGCCGGTGACGAACTCGGTGACCGGGTGCTCCACCTGCACGCGGGCATTGACCTCCATGAACGTCAGGTTGCCCTTTTCGTCCATCAGGAACTCGACCGTCCCCGCGTTGGTGTAGCCGGCGGCGCAGAGCGCCTTGCGCAGCGCCCGGCCGATCTCCGCGCGCTGCTCGGGAGTAACCGCGGGCGACGGCGATTCTTCGACCAGCTTCTGGTGGCGGCGCTGGATGCTGCATTCGCGCTCGCCCAGGATTTCCACATTGCCGTGCTCATCGGCCAGCACCTGGAACTCGATGTGGCGCGGCGCGCCGATGTACTTTTCGAGGTACACGTCGGCGGAGCCGAACGCCGCGCCCGCTTCCGATTGCGCCTGCGCGAACTGCCCGGCCATTTCCTCCGGCTTATGCACGATCCGCATGCCGCGGCCGCCGCCGCCGGCGGAAGCCTTCAAAATCACCGGATAGCCGATTTTTTCCGCTAATTCCTGCGCTTCTTCCGGGCATTTCAGCACTTCCGGCGAGCCGGGCAGGATCGGCACGCCCATCTGCTTCATGAAGGCGCGGGCCTGGTCCTTCACCCCCATCATGCGGATGACGTCCGGCCGCGGGCCGATGAATTTCAGCCCGGAGGTCTCGCAAACCTCCGCGAACCCGGCATTTTCGCTCAAGAAGCCGTAGCCGGGGTGGATAGCGTCCACATTGGTGATCTCGGCGGCGCTGATGATCGAGGCGATATCCAGATAGCTGCGCGCGCTCTTGGCGGGGCCAATGCAGATGGATTGATCTGCGAACCGCACGTGCGAGCTGTAACGGTCGGCCTCTGAATAGACGGCCACCGTCTGAATTCCCAGCTCGCGGCAGGCGCAAATGACGCGGACGGCGATTTCCCCGCGGTTGGCGATGAGGACCTTGTTAAACCGCGCGGATGGCAAACAGGGCCTCCCCGTACTCGACCGGCTGCCCGTTGAGCACCAGCTTGCGCTCGATGATGCCCGACGTTTCAGCTTCGATCTCGTTCATGAGCTTCATGGATTCGATGATGCACAGGACTTTGCCGGGCTGCACGCGGTCGCCCACGGAAACGAACGCCGGCGCGCCGGGCGAGGGGCTCTCGTAAAACGTCCCAACGATCGGCGATTTCACCAGCGTGATGTTGGCATCCGGCGCGGCCTTGGCATCCTCCCGCTGCTGGGTGCTCTCGATGGCGGGAATGGGAGCGGGCCCGGGTGCGGCGGGCACGGCGGGGGCAGCGGCTGCGGCCGCCGCGACCGGGTAAGCCGGGGGCGCCAGCACGATCTCCTGCGGGTTCGCGAACCCGGCCCGGCGGATGCGCACGCGGGCATCGCCGCGCTGCACTTCGAGCTCGGCAATCCCGGTCTCCGCGGCCAGGTTGATCAACTCACGGATCTCATCGACTGTCATCTATTGCAATAGCTTAACGCAATTGTGCCGCGCGCCTGCCACTTTTGCGGGGGTTCCTGCCGGCCTTCGCATCAGCCTCCGGACTGTGTGGGACCACCCGCATCCCCCGGCAATTGTATTCGGAAATGCACACAACAGCGGGTACAATGTACGTTCTATAACTACCGTACCAAGGGGATCTTTCCGGATGCCGCGCACCCTCGCTCTCGCCCTAACGCTCGCCTTGCCGGTGGGCACAGCGTTGGCACAATCGTATTCCTGCTCGAGCCCGAACACGCTGCAGACATTCACGAATACTTCGGCCGCCGGCACCGCGAGCGGTACCATCCAATCCTTCACCGTCCCGGCAAGCCAGGTCACCATCGATGCCCTGGGCGCGCAGGGCGGCAATGGCTCCAATGGTGGCGGTCGCGGCGCTGAAGTGGTGTCCACCGTCTCCGTCACCCCCGGGCAGACGTTGTGCATTCTGGTCGGGGCGCAGGGCGGCAGCGCGCCGAACGGGGCCGGCGGCGGCGGCGGCGGATCGTTCGTCTACGCCATTTCGAGCGGCACCTGCGCGTCGAATCTCGAGAGCGTCAACACCGGCTCGGCCCCGGAATTACTGGTCGCCGCCGGCGGTGGCGGCGGCAGCGGCCTGGAGACCGGCGGAATCCCCGGCCTTGCCCCGACGGGCGCCGGTACCGCCGGCGCTTCGAACGGCGTTAACGGAGACCAAACTGGCGGACTCGGCGGAACCAGCGGGAACGGCGGCGGAGCCGTTACGAACAGCGGCGGCGGCGGCGGACTGCTGACCGGCGGCGCCGCCGCTAACACGGTCCCCGGCGGCTCGGCCCTGATCAACGGCGGCACGGGCGGCGTGTTCACCGGATTCGCCGATGGAGGTTTCGGGGGTGGCGGCGCGGCCGCATCGCCGGGCGGCGGTGGCGGCGGCTACAACGGCGGCGGCGCGGGCGGCCTTGGGGTCTTCATCGCTGGCGGTGGCGGCGGCGGCTCTTACAGCATCACCGCGCCGCTCAGCCCGTACACGCAGAGCGGCGTCCGCGGCGGCAATGGCCTCGTAACCCTGTGCTACCTCGCGAGCGGTCCCGCCACCCACTTCAGCATCTCCGCGCCGTCGCCGGTCCAGTCCTACACCACCAACCAGATCACCGTCACGGCGCTCGATGCGTCGAACAACGTCGCCCCCGGCTACACCGGCACCGTCCACCTCACCAGCACCGACCCCGGCTTCGTCAACGGCACCGGCGATGCAACCCTCACCAACGGCGCCGGCACGTTCAATGTCGCCCTCAAGCAGGCGGGCAGCCAGACTATCACGGCAACCGATACCGTGAACTCCTCGATTACTGGAACTTCCAGCGCCATCACCGTCCTGCCCGGCCCGGCCGTGCGCTTGGTCATTTCGGCGCCCCCCACTGCCAGCGGCGGATCCGCATTCGCATTCACCGTAACCGCTACGGATCTCTATGGCAACGTTGCCACCGGCTATACCGGAACTGTCCACTTCACCAGCACGGATGGCGCCGCAAGCCTGCCCGCGAATTCCACGCTGACCAGCGGGACAGCCGCTTTCACCGCCACCCTGCGGTCCGCCGGCGCCCAGACCATCACGGCCACGGATACAGTAACCAGCTCGATCAGCGGCGTCTCGGGCAGCATCAGCGTGGTCGCCAACACCAGCACGACCCTGTCCGCGTCGCCCAGCCCCGCCACCTACGGCCAGTCCGTGACGTTCACCGCGACGGTCAGCCCGTCGGGCAGCGGCACACCAACCGGCACGGTCACGTTCAAGGACGGCTCGACGACCCTCGGCACGGCGACGGTCAGCGGCGGCACCGCCGCATTCACCACCTCCTCGCTCGCCGTGGGCAGCCACAGCATTACCGCCGCCTATGGCGGCGCGACGTATTTCGCCGGCTCCACGTCCAGTCCAATTGCCGAAACCGTCAACCGCGCTGCCGCAAATATCGTGGTCACGTCCACCGCAAACCCCTCGGTTTTCGGCCAATCCGTCACGTTCACTGCGACCGTCACCGCATCCACCTCCGCCGCTCCGACCGGCACCGTCACCTTCAGCAGCAGCTCCGGGATCATCGGCGCCGCGACCCTC
This sequence comes from Bryobacteraceae bacterium, assembly GCA_035293845.1. Taxonomy (GTDB): domain Bacteria; phylum Acidobacteriota; class Terriglobia; order Bryobacterales; family Bryobacteraceae; genus DATGMB01. Next base: position 2,787 of record DATGMB010000268.1, on the reverse strand, counting down.
AACGGCGGCAACGCCACAGTCACCACAAGCTCACTCGGCGTCGGCGTCTCCACCGTCACCGCGTCCTACAGTGGCGACGCCAACTTCACCGCCTCGACCGCCACGGCGAATCAGACGGTCAATCAGGCGTCGACCAGCACCGCCCTCGTGTCGGCGCCGAATCCCTCCACATTCGGCGGATACGTTATCTTCACCGCGAACGTCACCGCAATCGCCCCCGGCTCCGGAACTCCGACCGGTTCCGTCACCTTCAAGGACGGCTCCACGACCCTCGGCTCCGCCACTCTGAGCGGCGGCGCGGCGGCGTTCAGCACTTCCACGCTTGCGGCCGGCCCCCACAGCATCACCGCGGTCTACGGCGGCGATACCAATTTCACGGGCTCCACCTCCAGCCCGCTCACGCAGACGGTCAACTCCGGCTCCCAAACCATCGTCTTCGCCGCCCTTCCGAATCTGACCTATGGCGCAGCGCCGTTCACCCTGACGGCCACGGCGAGCTCCGGGCTTGCGGTCGCCTTCGCGTCCAATACGCCCGCCGTCTGCTCTGTATCCGGGACCGGCGTGACGATCCTCGCCGCCGGCACGTGCTCGATCACGGCCACGCAGCCCGGAAACTCCAGCTACAACGCGGCGACTCCGGTCACGCAGACCTTCACGGTCAACAAGGCCGTTCTCACCGTGACCGCGAATTACGCCACCAGCGCCATCGGCCAGCCGCTGCCGGCGTTCAGCGCCGCAATCACCGGCTTCGTGAATGGCGACACCGCCGCCGCCGTCACCGGCGCGCCCACGTTGACCACCACGGCCACGCCGAACTCGCCCGCCGGCAACTACCCCATCATTCCGGCGCTGGGGACGCTCGCGGCGGCCAATTACTCGTTCACTTTCGTCAACGGAACGCTCGTCCTCACGGCGCAGCCCAGCATCGTGATCAACACCGCCGGCACGACGCCCGGTTCCAGCGGCAGTTACTACGGCGAGTCCTTCACCACGCCCGGCGGCGGACCCTGGACCAACATTACATTCAGCTTCTTCTCGGACCAGGGCGTGACGCCCACCGCCGCGGGCACGGCCTACCTGTTCACGGTGCCGTACACCGGAACGCCGGGGGGCCTCGCCGCGAGCGGCTCGCAATCCCTGGTGCGGACAGGCGCCGACCCGCGCGCGGCCGCCGGGTTCCTGGCCGCCTCGACCGGCATTTCCGGTGGCGCCTACGTCTTCCCCGCGAGCGTCGTCCTGCAGCCGAGCACGCAGTATTATGTCTACGCGAACGCGCCGGACTCCAACTTTCCCGGCGGCATCCTGACCGGCGGCGCGTTCGCCGGCGCCACGCTGTTCGTCGCCACGGGCTCGAACGCGGCCTTCGCACCGGTCGCTGGCGCCGCCAATTTCCGGGTGGCGGGCTCGCTCGTCCCGCCGGCGAGTTCCGTCACACTAACTGCCAGCCCGAATCCCGCTATGCTCGGCCAGACCGTCACGTTCACCGCGACGGCCGGTGGCAACCTCGCCGCAATCCCAATCGGAGCCGTGCAGTTTCTCGATGGCGGCGCTGTGCTCGGCACGGTCCCGCTGACGAACGGCACGGCGGTCTTCCGCACCTCGGCGCTGGAGGCCGGCTCGCACGTAATCACCGCGAGTTACGCCGGCGGCGGGATCTACCCGCCCGCCCAGGCGAGCGTCGCCGAAACCGTCAACGCGCTGCCGAGCACCGTCACTCTCACCGCGAACGCGCCCGCGCCGGTCTACGGCCAGCCGGTCACCCTCACCGCGGCCGTCGGTCCGTCGTCGCCGCCCGCTGGCTTCGCCGCGCCTACGGGCCAGGTCAATTTCTATCTGCTGGGCGCCGGACCGGCCGGACCTCGCACCCTGCTCGGCAGTGCGCCGCTGGCTTCCGGCGGCGCCTCCTATACGCTTACCAATCTCCCCATCGGCACGGAGTATTACCTGGCGCAGTACAGCGGCGATAGCATCTGGAGCTCCTCGGTCGCGCAGATCGCGATCGCGGTTTCGCCGGCGTCATCCACCGCGACCGTTTCCCTCGCCATCGTGGGAGGAAAGCTGACGCTTTCCGCCGCGGTCTCGGCGGCGGCGCCCGGCGCGGGGATGCCTACGGGTAGCGTCCAGTTTATCGACACCGCGAATCGCAACGTGGTCGCCTCCGCCACGCTGGCGAACGGAACTGCGTCCGTGCCCGTCTCCGCCGGCGCCGCCTCGACCGTGCTGGCTCGGCCCATCGCCGCGGTCTACCCGGGCGACGGCAATTTCAACGGCAGCATGTCGGCGCCGCTGCCGGCCGTCACCAGCGCGGCCGCGAATCTCTGGTCGGCATTCGCGCCCGATGAAATCGTCAGCCTGTTCGGTGTAACCGGTCTGAGCGGCGATACCGCCGCCACGCTGCCGCTCGGCACGTTGCTGGCGGGCGTCTCGGCCAACATCACCGATAGCGGGGGCACGGCCCGCCCGGCGCTGTTGTATGGCGCGTTCGCCTCGGCCGGACAGGTCAACCTGATCCTTCCCGCGTCTACCGCCACAGGCATGGCAACTCTCGGGCTCACGCTGCCCGGCGGCGCCGCCGTGAGCACGGTCGTCAACGTTGCCGCGAGCGCGCCCGCCATCTTCACCGCCAACGCCAATGGCCAGGGTGCCTTCGCCGGGCAGGTTCTCTATGTGAACGCCGATGGCTCGCAGACTGTCGCCAATCCGGCCGTCTGGCAAGCCGCCGCCGGCCAGTACGTGCCGAACCCGATCAGTCTGAAGGGTGGCCAGGTCTATCTCGTGCTCTACGGC
>DATGMB010000267.1:0-5183 GCA_035293845.1 Bryobacteraceae bacterium | reverse complement strand
CGCGCCGGCGGGACAGCACGGCCCGGCCGTTCTTGGTAGCCATGCGGGAGCGGAACCCGTGCGTTTTCGCGCGGCGGCGGTTATTCGGCTGAAAGGTGCGTTTCGGCATGGGAGTTCAAGTTATCAGTATAGCAGGGAATGACCCCGGCTTCCTAAAACCGGAGTCGGCCCATAAGGAAGTTCGGGCCGCCTGGTTCAATTCCCCGCCGGAATCCGTTCCGCGCGATCGATCACCAGCGTCTCGACGGGCGCCCTCCCCGGCTCCAGTTTCAATCCGAGCTGTTCCTGGATGGCGGTGAAGAGACCTGGGCCGTCGCCTTTCGTGTCCTCGTCCGGCCTCCATTTCAGGTCGATATCGAAGAGTCCGGCCAGGCCCGTGCGGTCCACCACTTGGTACCCCGCCGGCCGCGCCAGGACCGCCGCCAGAGAACCGAGCGGCATCGCATGGCCCACGATGCGGCCGCGGAAAACGGAAATCGGGAGGCGGTCTCCGCGTACCTGATCGACGTCCGGATTCCCCGGCTCCGCCTTCGGCGCCTCCTTCAATTTGGGACCGCCCTTTGCCGCCACCAGGAAGTACACGCGCTGTTCCTTGCTCTCGCGATGGACGGTCAAGTGAAACTGCTCGGCGAGCAGCGTCTGCATCATGCCGGGAACGCGGTCTTTGGGCGTTCCGGGCGGCAGCCGGGCCGCGAGATCGTATTGCTGGGTATCGAGCCAGCCCGGGCCGCCGGCGATCAGCCGGTCGTCGAACCGGTACGCGATGGCGATCAGGTTTTTGAGCGTGACGTTGGTGTACCGCACCGCGGCCGGATCGGTATCCATCGCGACCAGCCGCGCATCCCCCTCCCGCGGCGGCGCCAGTTTCACCGTAGCCACCTCGAACCCGGGTGCGGCCTCCGGCTGCGCCGAAATCGCGCGAATTGCAAGCAAAACGACGGCAAAAGGCGCAATTTTCATCGTTTTCTCCCTGAATGATACGATACCCCTACCGGATGTTCCTTTTTCCCCTGCTTTTCGCGTTTTTGGCCTTCAACCAGGACGCCCCGCCTCCGGCCGCCGCCGTCCCCCTCCGCCTCATCGTCGTGAACTCCGCCGCCGAAGCCGCCGCAATCCGCCGCCAGCTCGAAAATGGCGCCGATTTTGCCGTGCTCGCCCGTGAAAAGTCCACCGACGCCACCGCCGCCGATGGCGGCCTGCTCGGCACGGTCGATCCGGCATCGCTCCGCGAGGAGATCCGCGCCGCGATCCGCGGCCTCGCGCCCGGCCAGCTTTCGCCGGTCTTCCGGCTGCCCTCCGGGTACGCCATCGCCAAGGTGTTGACCACCGCCGAAGTCGCCCGCATGGACCGCACGGCCCGCGAGCGCCAGGCCGCCCTCCGCGCCGAAGGCAGCATCCATTTCGATTTCGACATCTCCGGCCTCAACGAAGCCGAAGCCGCTCTGGCGAACTGGCCGAAGCCCGCTGGCTGGAACCTCGATCCCGCGCAAATGTGTGCCGTGCGCCGCCAGTCTCTGGCGGACGTCACCGCCCGCGCCGAAAAGCTGGTGGCCTCGCCGGAGCCCGACCGCCCCGCCAGCACCGCCATCTCCCTCCGTGTCGCCCTCGGCCAGATCTACGCCTATACCGGCGAGATGGATCAGGCCATCCCGCAATGGGAAGCTGCCGCGCGCCTTGCCGCGGCGCAATCGCCGCAGACCGTTCCGTATTTAGATGAGCTCCTTGGCATCGGGCACCTGCACCGCTCCGACGCGGTCAACGGCGTCTTTCAACACCCCGGCGAGCGCTGCCTGTTCCCCATCCGCCCCGAATTCAAATACACCAGGACCGCGGACGCCGAAGAGGCCGTCCGCCGCTTTCTCGCCGTACTCAAGCAGCGCCCCCGCGATCTCGAGGTCCGCTGGCTGCTCAACATCGCCTACATGACCCTGGGGGCGTGGCCCGCCGGCGTGCCGCACGAGTACCTGATGCCGCCTTCCGCATTCGCCTCCACCGAAGACCTCGGCCGCTTCCGCGACGTGGCGCCGCTCGCCGGCCTCGACTTTACCTCCCTTGCCGGCGGCCTGATCGTGGACGACTTCGACGGCGACAGGCTCTTCGATGTGGTCGCTTCCAGCCAGGATTTCTGCGCGCCCATGCGCTTTTTCCACAACAACGGCGACGGCACATTCGCCGACCGCACCGCGCAGGCCGGGCTCGCCGGGCAGTTGGGCGGCCTCAACATGGTGCAGGCCGATTACAACAACGATGGCTGCACCGATATCCTGGTCCTCCGCGGCGGCTGGCAGCTTCCGATGCGGAAATCGCTGCTACGCAACAACTGCAACGGCACCTTCACGGACGTGACCCGCGAAGCCGGCCTCGCTGAGCCCACCTCCACCCAAACCGCCGTATGGACGGATGTCAACAACGACGGCTTCCTGGACCTCTACATCGGGGTCGAAAACGGTCCCAATCAGCTCTTTTTGAACAACGGCGACGGCACGTTCAAAGATATTTCCCACTCCTCCGGGACCGATATCGCCGCGTTCACCAAAGCCGTCGCCGCCGCCGATTTCGATGGCGACGGCTGGGCCGACCTCTACGCCGCCAACTATCGCGGCGACGGAGCCCTGTTCCGCAACAACCACGACGGCACCTTCACCGAAGTCGCGAAGCAGGCAGGCGTCCCCGGTCCGGGCCACGCCTTCCCCTCCTGGTTTTTCGATTACGATAACGACGGCTGGCCCGACCTGCTCGTCAACAGCTACATCATGTCCGTCGACGAGACCGCCCGAACCTACCTCGGCCTGCCGCACAACGCCGCGACCATGAAGCTCTACCGCAACCTCGGCAACGGCGCGTTCCGCGACGTCACGGCCGAAGTGGGTCTGGACAAGCTCTTCATGCCGATGGGCTCGAATTTCGGCGACGTGGATAACGATGGCTACCCGGATATCTACCTCGGCACCGGCGATCCCTCCTACGCCTCCATCGTGCCGAACGTCCTGCTGCACAACCAGCAAGGCAAGCGGTTCGCCGATATCACCGCCTCCTCGGGCACGGGCGAGCTGCACAAAGGCCACGGCGTCGCGTTCGCGGATATCGACAACGACGGCGACGAGGATATCCTCGAGGTCGTCGGCGGCGCGGTGCCGGGCGATGCTCACGCCTTCCGTCTGTTCGAGAATCCCGGCCACGGCAACGATTGGCTGAGCGTGCGGCTCGTCGGCGTCAAGGCCAACCGGCCGGCCATCGGCGCGAAGATCAAGGTCACGGTGCAGAACGCGGGCGGCGAGCCGCGCGCCATCTGGCGGACGGTCGGAAGCGGCGGTTCCTTCGGCTGCTCGCCGCTCGAGCAGCACATCGGCCTGGGCCGGTCGGCGGAGATTCTCGCGCTCGAAATTCACTGGCCCGGCGATCCCGAACCGCAGCGATTTACCGGCGTGGCGAAGAATCAGGCGATCGAGATCCGGCAGTTCGCGCGCGAGTACCGCAAAATCCAGCGAAAGCCATTCAAGCTGGGAGGCGCGCATGCGAAGTAGCGCGCTGCTCGTGGCGTTCGCCCTGGCGCTCGCCGCCGCGCAGTACCCGGTCACCGGCATCGTGCTCCAGGTCGATCCCGCGCACAGCACGTTCGTCGCCTCGTGCAACGCCATCCCCGGCTATATGGAAGCGATGTCCATGGCGTACCCGGTGCGCGACGGCAAAGAACTCGCCAACCTCCGGCCCGGCGCTTATATCGATTTCACACTCGTCGTCGAAAAGGACCGCAGTTATGCCGAGGCTATCCACCCGCACCGCTTCGAAACTACCGAGCCCGAACAGATGCGCGCGCGCCGCCTGGCGCTTCTGGAGCCGCCCCGCGCCACGCTGCATCCGGGCGACCCGGTCCCCGATTTCACCCTCACGGACCAGACCGGCGCGCGCGTGTCTCTCTCGCAATTCCGGGGCAAAGTGGTCGCCCTGACCTTCATCTACACGGCCTGCCCGCTGCCCGATTACTGCTTCCGGCTTTCGAACAATTTCGGCCAGATCGCGAAGCGCTTCGCCGCGCGACTCGGCCGCGACCTGGTGCTCCTCAGCATCACCTTCGACCCGGTGCACGACACGCCGCCGGTGCTCGCGCGCTATGCCGCGACGTGGAAGGCGGACCCACGCTCGTGGCATTTTCTCACGGGCTCGCCGGAGGAGATCAAGGCCGCCGCCCGGCGCTTCGGCCTGAATTTTTGGCAGGACGAGGGGTTCCTCACGCACTCGCTCCACACGCTGGTCATCGGCCGCGGAGGCCGCCTGGAAGCCGATTTCGAAGGCAACGAGTTCACCGCGGCGCAGCTCGGCGATTACCTCGCAGCGGCCATGGCGGAGCGGTAGGTGGCATATGATATGCCACTTGTCCTTCTCCGCAGTCCTAAAATCAATAACTTCCGGGAGGCAGGTGGCATATTTTATGCCACCTGCCTCAAATCGACCGTACCGGCATGCCCACCACATCGTCGATGCGGATCGCTTCCTTGACCACAAACGGCTCGCCGTATTTTACCCCGATCTGCTGCCCGTAGAACCGCGCCACGGCCCCCAGCCGCTCGCGAATTTCCGTTTCCGTCGGGAATAGCCCGGCGCCTTCCGCGTGCTCGCCGTATTGCGAGGCGTAGCACAGCAGCGCCTCCATCCGCCGGTCGAACTGTGCGCTGATATCCACGATGAAGCTCGGCTTCACATCCGCGTAGAGGCTCGAATAGAGGATCTTCTGCGGCCGGTGCGGCTCCGAATATTCGTCCAGCTTCTTGAGACCGGCCAGGAAGCAGGCCTCGTAGCCGACCTCGCAGGCGCGGTAATGGTCCGGGTGCCGCGCCTGCCAATAGGGCAGGATCACGACCCGCGGCTTCAGCTCGCGGATCTTCACCGCCAGCGTCATGCGCGCGCTGATGGTGTTCTCCAGGCGCGCATCCGGGAAATGCATGTTGCCGCGCCAGGCCAGCTTCATCGCGCGCCCCGCGGCCTCGGATTCCGCGACGCGCAACTCCGGCGATCCGCGCGTGCCCATATCGCCGGCGGTCAGGTCCAGCGCGCCGGTGCGGTAGCCCTGGTCCGCCATGCGGATCAGCGTGCCGCCGCAGGTCTGCTCGATATCGTCGGGGTGCGCCGCAATGGCGAGCACGTCGAGGCTCATCGGCGCCCCAGCCGCTTCAGCAATTCGCTCA
>DATGMB010000266.1:0-3923 GCA_035293845.1 Bryobacteraceae bacterium | reverse complement strand
TGTAGCAGTGCGTACCAAATTCGCTTTGACCGCTCGCCAGGCGCAGGTGCTAATCCTGATCGCCAATGGCAAGACCACGAAGGAGATCGCGGAGGAACTGGGAGTCTCGTTCAAGACGGCCGCCGCGCACCGGTCGAATATCATGCACAAGCTGAACGTGCACGATACGGCTCACCTGGTGCGGTACGCGATCCGCGCCGGGCTGATCGAGCCATAGCCGGCACGCATGTCGGTGCGCCTTCACCCGAGTCACGCAAACGGGTGCGCAAACTCCTAACGGCTGTGCCGCGAGCGCCGATGCAATGGATTTCAGGCGACACCATCGCCGCTGCGTCAGCAGCCTGGAATGGCCGGCCATAGCAGCACCACTCTTCCATCGGATCTTCCTTCTGAACGGGGGCGAATGGACGCCCGGCGCCGCGGCCCGCGCGTCTTCTTCGTCGCGGCCATCCGGTACTGCGCCCCGCGATGCCCAGCCTGCTGAAAACCCTGGGCGCGGAAATCCCAGGCACGCCTGCGCAAAGCCGCTACGGTGGCAGAGGCGGCGGGAGCGGCAGCCGCCTGCTTGCTTGCGTTTGCCGGGATGTGGAAGCTGGCGCGGCGCGTGGCTGGTGCGCAATGCGCCGGGGCGTGAGCATCGACTGGCGCAAGCAGGACGCCCTGGCCGGCCGCGGCCGAATGGAATCCTGTGCCGCCCGGCCGCGGCCGAAGCGGCACAGAAGCTGCCGGAAACCGTCAGCGGCCGAGGCCAAACACCCTTTTGAATGGCGAGTAGCCCATCGTTCCGGTGAACAGCCCGTCGAATGCGGCGGCCGCCAGCACGCCCTTCCACTTATACCGAAGCGGCGCGAAGATCGCCGCGGCTGCCGCCGCCGAACCAACTGCCATGCGGATCTTCTGCTCCGTCGGCCCCATGTTTTCTCGCAACCTTGCCATAACGAAAAGCCCTCCAACAAATGGGAATCGCGTACAGCCAACAGGCTAGCGCGTCCCCGCCGCCACTGTCTGTACCGATGCCGCCAGCGGCACGCCGGCTGTGCCGGATCGCCCGGCGCAGGGCGGACAGTCCCGGCGGCCACGCGAGAACAGGCACGATTTTTCCGGGCGGTCTTGCTATGGGAAGGGATGCTGAGGCGCGTGCTTGTGCCATTGCGTGCGGGGCGTCGAAACACGGTTTGGAGCACGTCCGCGCTCGCGGCACTTCCGCCCCTCTTCGGCCTCGGGCGCCGGAGCGCACGGGAGCAACTCGTGAAACAGCACCGCGTAGAGCCCCAAAGCGCGGGCCATATCTTCGCGGGACATCGGCCGCTGCGCCTGGCGGGTGGCAATTTCGTGCGCGATCCGATACTGATCCCAGCGCCGGCCCTGCGCGGCACTTTCCGGCGTCTCGCGCTGCTGCAACAAGGCGGAAACCAGGACGTCGGCGTAAACCACGGCGGCGTTGGGATCGGCTTCGAAGTGATCCCGCACCGAGCCCCAGGCATCAAGAAAGCCGCGGCGATCCTGTTCGCTGAGCGGACGGGAGCGGAACCGGCTCCGCGGCAGGCCAGTGGTCTCGGGATGTCTGATGGCGTGCCGCCGCAGGCAACTGCCCAGATCGTCGGTATCGCGCCCCGGCCGTTCCAGCCACCAGCAGCCCAAAGCCGTGATCGCGATCAGCACCAGAAAGGCGGCCGTCGCCAGAATGAGTGCCATTCCAAGCGTATGGAACGCAATTGGAGCGCCAATCGCCAGTAGCACGGAAAGACCTGCTGCTGCGACGGCAGCAACGGTTTCGATCCGCCGGCCGGTGCGGTCATTCATACATATAGGGCATTTTTGCCGGTACGAAGTGGACCGTGCGGAAGACCCGGCCTGCGTGACGGGGCTACTTCCGCGGCGGCTTCGCCGGCCCGAAATGGGCTGTCAGATAATTGACAATTACCCGCGCCTCTTTGGGGTTCGCCTGGGCGCCGCGCTCGATCATACCGGCGACCTCGTGAGTCCACTCCTCGCGGCTCAGACGCAGTTGCGTGAACGTTGCCGACTCGTGGCAAGCCGTACAGACGCGGACGACCACCGCCTTACCGGGCCCGTCCGGCAGAGCCGGATCGTCCTGCGCGGCCAGAGTCAAACCAGCCGCAACACCACCCAGGGCAATACAAAAAAACGCAATTTTTCCCACGAATTCCAGCGTACCGAAGCCCGGTCCGAAGCTCAATACAGGGCGGGGTGCGCGGCACGCATCTCGCGTGCCAGCTCGCGTGCGGCTTCAATCTGGACCAGCGGCCCCTTGCCGATGCCGGGGCAGTATCGCGCCGTCTTGTGCCATTCCCGCCGGCTCTCGACCAACTCCGGCCAGAAGGGAAAAATGCGGCATTGAACGGGCTTGGCCGGGTGGATCGAACAGCCGCCGGCGACCAGAAAATGACAGGAAGCGTCGCGCGGCACGCGCAGCCTGGCGCGACGGCTGGTGCGAAAAACGAACCGGCGCTCGAAGGCCTCCGATGTCATCCCGAGAAATTCGGCGGCGCGCACGATATCGGCATCGGTCACGTACACGAATCCGCGCTGTTCACAGCAGGCCGTGCAGCCGGGCTGGCACTCGAAGCGGAGTCCCTCCACGCCCCTTTATCCTACCGTTTTCCCGAACGCGTGGCGCAGGGCGCCGGATGCTACAGTGGAAGAACTCCCCGCACAATGACGAATGCCGGCGAAAAATTCCAGCGTCTGGTCGAGATCATGGCCCGGCTCCGCGGCCCCGAAGGTTGCCCGTGGGACCGGGATCAGACCTTCGATTCGATCAAACCCTACACGCTGGAGGAAACCTACGAGGTCCTGGATGCCATCGACCGGCGCGATTGGCCGGATCTGGCTGAGGAACTGGGCGATTTTCTGCTGCAGGCCGTCTTCTACGCCCAGATGGCATCGGAGCAATCGCTGTTTTCCATCGCGGACGCGCTGGACGCGATCAACGGGAAGCTGGTCCGGCGGCATCCGCACGTATTCGGAGAAGAATCGGCCGCGACTCCCGAGGACGTCAAACACATTTGGGCCGAGGTGAAGGCCGCCGAGAAGAAGGCCGCCGGGAACAAGCCGGGCGATCAGCCGGCGAGCGCGGCCGGGAGCATTCTGGCTTCGGTTCCGCGGGCGATGCCGGCGCTGGTGGAAGCGCAGCAGATTGCGTCGCGCGCCGCGGGGGCCGGTTTCGACTGGGAGAACCCCGAACAGGTGATCGAGAAGCTGCACGAGGAGCTGGCCGAGTTTCAGGAGGCGCGCCGCAATGCGTCGCAGACCGAGCTCGAGGGCGAACTCGGCGATATGTTATTCGTGCTGGTCAACCTGGCGCGTTTCGTGAAGGTGGATCCCGAGCAGGCGCTGCGCAAAACGAATGCGAAGTTCCGGGAGCGGTTCGGGTACATCGAGCGCAAGCTCGCCGAGCGCGGCAAGCGGCTGGAGGAGGCTGGAATCGAGGAAATGGAAGCACTGTGGCAGGAGGCCAAGCGTTGATCGAATACCGTCAGTTGTTCACTCTCGAAGAATTCACGGATGTGCTGAACCTGCAGAAGGTCATCTGGGGATTCGCCGATGTCGAATTACTGCCGCTGCGTTTCCTGGTGGTCGTCAGCAAAGTGGGCGGGCACGTGTTTGGGGCCTATGACGGCGCCCGCATGATCGGCTTCTGCTTCGCCATTCCCGGCGTGAAGCCGGATGGGCACCCGTATCTCCACAGCCACATGCTGGGGGTGTTACCGGAGTATCACAATGCGGGAATCGGCCGCCGGCTCAAGCTGATGCAGCGTGACGAGGCGCTGGCGCGGGGCATTCGGCTCATCGAGTGGACGTTCGATCCGCTCGAGGTCAAAAACGCATTCTTCAACATCGAGCGGCTGGGCGCGATTGTCCGCCGATACAACGAAAACCAATACGGCGTGACCGCGAGC
>DATGMB010000265.1:0-23072 GCA_035293845.1 Bryobacteraceae bacterium | reverse complement strand
GCAGTCGTGGCTGGACGCCATGGCGCGGCATGGCACCGGCACCGTCGAAATCAAGACCGGATGCGGGCCGGATGCCGCCATCGAGACCAAGGCGCTGCGCGTTCTCGCCGGCCTCAGCCGCTTCGCGCCGGATGTGGTGCCCACATTTCTGCTGCGCATTCCTGACGAAGCTTCCGAAGAGGAGGCGGCCCGGATCGTCAGCGAATTCGCTCCCCGGATCTACGGGCGGCGCACCGCGCGCTTCGCCGATGCGTTGTGGGACAACCGCCCCGCGCGGCAGGAACTCTTCGCGCGCTACCTGGAAACTGCGGCCGTCGGCGGCCTACCCGTCAAACTGCACGCCGATGCGCCCGGCTGCGCGGCCGCGGCCGCCATCGCCATCGGCCACCGTGCCGCCAGCGTGGACCACCTGGAGCACCTCAGGCCGGAGCAGGCCGGGTTGCTTGGCAATGCGCGCACGGTCGTGACGCTGCTTCCCGCCGCGGCTCTCTACAGCGGCGGCCCGATCGCGCCGGCGCGCGCCCTCATCGACGCCGGCGCCCCCGTCGCGCTGGCCACCAACTGTAACCCGCACTTCACGCCCGTGTTCAGCATGCAAACGGTGATCGCGCTCGCCTGCCTCGAGATGCGCATGACCGCCGCGGAGGCGATTGCCGCGGCCACCGTCAACGGCGCGCATGCGGTGGGGCGCGGCGGCCGCGCCGGCTCGATCGAGCCCGGCAAGGACGCCGACCTGCTGCTTCTGAATGCCGACGATTACCGCCAGGCCGCGCGATCGCTCGGCGGGAACCTGGTGCATCTGGCGATCAAGCGCGGGCGATTGGTGTACCGGGAGGGGAAGGTGGAGCGGCCGGCTTAGGTCCTTGTATAAGAAGTACTCTTTGTTGTAAAGTACTTGTTGACTGGAGGCACCGCGATGACCATCTTCGACCTGCTCTTCCTTCTTCTGGCGCTGGTGAGCGCTGTGACCTTGGCGGCGGCCGGGGGAACAGCGCTCGCCGGCCATGGGGCGCGCGCCCTCGCCATCCTCAAAACCTGGACGCTCGGCTTCGCGGCCTACATGGCCGTGGTCGCCGCGGTTTCGCTTGTGCTCCCACGGCGCATCCTCGCCATCGGAGAGCCGCTGTGCTCGGACGACTGGTGCCTCGAGGTGACCGGCGTCGAAACCGTACCCGCCGGGCGCGCGCTGGCCTACCGGGTCGGATTCCTGATCTTCAGCCGCGCGCTGCGCATTTGGCAGCGGGAGCACGGCGTCTCGGTGTACCTGACCGGCGCCGACGGCCGCCGCTATCTACCGAGGCCATCCCCGCAGGATGTGCCCTTCGATGTCCTGCTCGGGCCGGGCCAGTCCGTCTCCGCCACCCGCACATTCGAGGTGCCCGCCGCTCTGCACGCCCCCGCGCTCGTGATCCGGCGGGACAGCGGCTTTCCCATCGGCTGGTTCATCATCGGCTACGAGACGTGGTTCCGCCAGCCGGCGATGGTGCGGCTGGACATGCTCCCTACGGCACCAGCATGACGGGCGCCTGCCAGAATGCGGCTTTCTGCGCGGCCGGGTCGAGCACCGTCACCTGGCAGTTATACCGGCCCGGAGGAAGCTTTTCGAGAGCCAGGCTGAAGCGCAGCGGAACGGTCTTCAAGCGGTTGTTCATCGCGTCGGTCACGGGCAGCGGCGCGGTTTCGAAGGCCTTGGTCTGGCCGCGGTAAAACGTCACGAACGCCACCAGCGGCTCGGGCGCCTGCGCTGTCGGTTCATACGCCTGCAGATACACGTACATGTCGCGGCTGCGGCTGAAGACGCGCGTGACGCTCGGGATCAGCTTCTGGCCTTCCTGAACGAGCGGATTCGCCACCTGCTCCTTATCCTTGCCCGCGGTATAGAGCGCCTCCCGCAGGTCGACGCGCTGGCTGCTCAGCACCACCGAGCTGATGGGAATCCGCTTATCCTCTTTATTGAGGTTCGGGATGACGAACTTACTCATGTACGTGCCGATGCGGCCGGTCTCGTCATCGCGGGCGAGCACTTTGATGTTATACGTGCCGGGCAGCAGCGTGTAACCGGTGTCGTATTCGATGGGCCGCCTGGCGAGCTGCTGGGCGGTCTCGCCGGAGAGCTTGATATCGACCTTGTCCCGCAGATTGGCCACCGTGGCGCCGTATTCGTCTTTGATTTCGCCGATGAAATCGATGACGGTGTGCTCGGCGCCGCCGCGGCGCGCCAGCGCCAGCTCGCTGCCTGGAATCTTCATCACCACCGGGACGTAATACTCGGCGCGGTTGAGCTGGAAATAGTTGACCTCCATCTGGATGGTCAGATCGGTGATGGGGTCGCCGAGCATCAGGGCGTCCTCAAGCTGCCGCTCCTTATCGGCCACAGTGAACTTATTGAACGTCTTGCCGGCGAAATAACCTTGCCGGTAATCGAGCTTGGCGGCGATCTCTTTCAGGCTGATATTGATCTTGCGGAATTTGCCATCGAGCGCGGCGTTGGTTGTGTAATAGCCGATGATGTAGTAATTGGAAATCGCCTGCTCGGCATTGACGATGCCGGTCGAAAGCTCGTTGTTGTCGAGCAGCGCCTTCCCGCCGGTATCGGCTGCGAGAGCGTAGAGCGTATCCTGGGAAGCCTGAAAGCCGCTCATCATGGCGCCGGCGGATCCGCCGGTGTACATGGCCTGGCCGCCGGGCGAGCCGCGGGTGGCGTCGCCGAGCGGCGGCAGCGCGACGAGGCCGCGCGCATCCACCGGCCACAGCGACACATTGGCCCGGATGGCCGAATTCACGGTGGCGCGCATCTGCGCCTGATTGTCGACGCCGTTGAGCCGCATGCCGCTCGCGAAATACACGAGAGCTTTCTTCTCGTTCAGGTTGCCGAGCATGCGGATGGCGGTCTGGAGCGCGGCGAGCTGGCGGTCGGTGTTGAACAGGTTGAATTCGGAATCGTCCTGGCCGAAGGCGGCCCCGGTATCGGCGGCGCTCGCGTCGGCGGCGTTCTCATCGAGACCCTGCGCTTCGCCCACGATCAGGTCGCCGATGACTTTGAGGAGCTGGTCGCGGTCGTCGGTGAAGTCCTGCAGCACTTTCACGGCGCCGGCATCGTACTTCATCAGCGCCATCAGGTCGGCCTTGGCCATCTTGGTTTTAATGAACTTCTGCGCGGCGTCGAGCGCGCGGAGCTGGTCGGGAATCGGCATGGCCGACATATCGAAGTAGATGGCGAGCAGCCGGCGGTCGCGGTATTTGATGTCGCCGGGAGCTTCCGGCGTGATCTGCACGGCGGTGACGTTCGGCGGCGCGGCGGCCTTGGCGACATCGGCGATGGTCGGCGCCTGCACGGGACCGGCCGGCGTGTTATCGATCCTCTGGAATTCGCAGAATTTGATCTCCTGCGGAACGCCGTTCTCGGTGACGACAAAATCCTTGGCGGTGAGCCCTTCGATGGGATTGCCGTTCTTGTCCTTGACGCTCACGGTCTCGACGACGAGCTGCGAATCGGCCGTGAACTTGATCGAAGGCACTCCAGCCGGCGGCTGCTGCTGGGCCAGCAACAGGGGGATCGCAAGGAGCGGCGCGAGAGCTTTTCGCATGTTAGAACCTCACCCGCAGCGTGGTTTGGATGCTGCGCATGGCATTGGCGGCATTGGGCAGCCCGAACTGGGCGCTGCCGAAGGTCGTGTTCCAGTTCGGATAGGTCACGTGATTGAGCGCGTTGGCGGCGTCAAAGCGCAGGTCGACGTTGCGCCGGTCGCCCCAGGGGAACGTCCGGCCGAACGAGGCATTGAGCACGAACTGGCCGGGGCCGGTAATGGTATCGCGGCCCGCATTGCCCCACTGTCCGGGGGGCGGCGCGGTGAACGCCGCCGGGTTCAGATTCAAGCCCGGGGGCGCGGCATAGAGCGGAGCGCCGGTATAATCCGGCCGCAGTGTGCCGGTCGTGCCGGTGCGGGCGACGGCGGCGAAGTACACGGGCGTGAGCGGCAGGCCGGAGCCGACCGTGATATTGGTGGTGGCGGTCCACTCCTTGAAGAGCGCGCCCTTCCAGCCGCTCAGCAGCGCGCCGCCGCCGAGGCCCGCGCCGCTGCTGTATTGCACCTGCACGTTCAGCAGGTGGCGCTGGTCGAAGGAGGAGAGGCCGCGCTCGGCGGCGAGGTCGAGCCAGTTCTGCGCGACGAACATACCGCCCTGGCCGCGGCCGCCGAGGACGCCATCGTCGATCGACTTGGAATACGTATAGCCCGCGCTCGCCGCGAAGCCCGCGCGCAGGCGGCGGCGCAACTGGAACTGGCCGGATTCGCGGGTGGAATTGGCGCCCGACATTTCATACGTGAATCCGACGGGGCAGGCCGGGCACGGATTCGCCGCGCCGGCCGGGTAGGTATTGGGCAGTGAATACTGGCGCGCGTGCGTGCCCTTGACCCCGAGGTACGTCGCGGTCATCACCAGCGAGCCCGGCAGATCGCGCTGCACCGAAAGCTGCCAGTTCTGCGCATAGCCGACCCGGAAGTTGGGATCGATGGCGTACGTGTCCGCCGTGTTCGAGGGCGGCGCGTTGAAGCCGGTGGCCATCGTCAGTCCGTTGCCCTGCACGCTGAGGCTCTTCGAGAGCGGCGACTGTTGCGCCATCTGGACCGCGATGCCGGTGTAGACCGAGGTATCCACACTGATGCTGTAGCCGCCGCGGATGACCAGCGACGAAGCCAGGATCGGATGCCAGGCGAAGCCGATGCGCGGCTCAAAGCCGTGCTTATCGGGATGGATCAGGGAATCGGGATAGTGCGTACCGGTGAGCGGCCCGACAGGACTCGCGGCCACCACCGGCGCGGCGGCGGCAAAGCCGGATGCGATATCGAGGTTCACCATACGGCCGTAAAGCTCGGTGATCGGCGAGCCGTAATCCCAGCGCAGGCCGTAGTTGAGGCTGAAGCCGGGGCTCACGCGCCAGTCATCCTGGATATAGGCGTCGTAGAGCGCGTCGCGAAAATACTTATCGGCGTTGCCATAGGCGAGCGAAAGCGTATCCGGGATGCCGAGCAGGAAGCCGGCGAAATCCGAGCCGGTGCCGGGAACCGCGACGCCGTTGACCACCTGGGCCGTGGAGGCGCCGGTGAAGCTGAAGCTGCCGCGCGGGTTCGCCTGCGAGAGCAGGTTGAACTGCTGGTGCTTGAGGTCGAAGCCGTACTGCACGTTGTGCGGCGAATGGTTCCAGAAGACATTGGCGGAGACGCCGCCCGTTTGGTAGCGAGTGAAGGACCAGTTGCCGTCCGAGAGCCCGCTGATGCCGCTGCCGAAGCTGAGCGAGGGCGGCCCCCAGTAGGCCGGGCTCTGCAGGTTGCCGGAGATGCCCGCGTTGCCGGAGACGTTATAGAGGTTGGCGAAGTAGGGCGTGGTGCGCGGGCTGTAGCGGCTGTAATTGGCGCCGAGCGTCAGGAAGGTGCGCTGCGTGAAGCGGTGCACCCAGTTGATGTTGCTGTTGATGCCGAGCGAGCGGTTGGTATCGAGAAAGTTGAACAGGTTGGGGGTGGCGCCGCGCTGGTCCTGGAAGGCGAACATGCCGTTCACCTGGTTCATCCGCCCGATGGACTTATTCAGGCGCAACTGCATGGAATCGGTGTGGGTGCTGGTGGTGATGGGCACCTGGTAGTTGTAGCGGGTGGAGGCGAAATTGGGCAGCGGATAGAGCGCCAGCAGCGCCAGAGCCTGCGGGCTGATGCGGCTGGTGGGGATCACGTTGCCGGGAAACGGCTGGCCGGTGGTGGGATCGTAGATCGGCGCGGCCAGCGCCGAAAAATCGCCGGCGCGCTCGGCGAGCGTCGGCATCAGTCCGGGGGTGGCGGTCGCGTTGGTGTTGCGCGACCACTGGTAGTTGAGCGCGAAGAACGGCCGGCTCTGCGCGTGGATCAGCGGGATGGGCCCGCCGAGGGACAACATACCGGTGAGGCGGTTGTAGGCGGGCTTCTCGGTGTCCTGCCCGGTGATTGAGTAGGTGCGGGCGTCGAGATTGGAATTATCGAAGGTCACGCCCAGGTTGCCGTTGTACAGCGAGCGGGCGCCGCGGCGGTTGTTACCGAAGGCGTTCGACTGCGCGAACGGCGAATTGGCGCCGTTGTTCACGCTGCCGTTGATCAGAAACCCATCGGCCGGGGCGGCGGCCTGCATCTCCTGAGCGCCGGCGGGCGCGCCGGCTCCGTCGCCGTTAGTCTTGGCACCCGTATCCGAGGCATTCAGGTTCGCGCGCTGGAACCCGCCCGCGGGGTTGGCGGCGGCGGGCGGCGGAACGCCCTTCTTACCCTTCTTTTTGGAGGACGACGGCGCGGCGGCGGACGCGGTCTGCTGCGCTCCGCCATTGGCCGCGACAATCGAAGGCGTCGCGGGCGCGCCGGACGAGGATGCCGCAGCCGAGGCCGTAGTCGAAGGAGCGGGCGCGGCCGGCGGCGGAGGCGCCGCGGCCTTGATGGCGTCGAACGATTGCAGCTTCATCTCCCAGACCGGGCTGGGCGCATTGGGCGCGATGCCGACCTCCTGCTTGATGGGCTCGAAGCAGAGCATGTTCACTTCGATGGTCCAGACGCCGTCGGCCAGATCCGGGAACGAATAGAAGCCCTGCTGGTCCGTGACGGCCGTCAATTTCTTCTCGCCCTGCGTGGCGGTCACGGTGGCGCCCGGCACCGGCAGGCCGCCGAACTTCACCTGCCCGTGGTGCTCGGAGGCTGCGAGGCTGAGAGCGGCCCAGAGGGCCAGTCCGCATATCTTCGAATGGATGCGCATGGGTTAGTTCTCGGTAGGCGCCTTTTCCGCGTGGTCGACGACGACCACCTGTACCGGCCCCTTCTTCGGTTCCAGCTTGAGGCCGAGCAGATCCTGCACGGCGCCCGCTAAAAAGCTCGGGATATCGTCCATCTGCACCGGCGAGCTGGCGTACTGCGCGATGTTCAGGGTCGCGTCGTACCGTCCCTTGAGTCCGGTCTCGTCGACCACCGGCGCGCGCAGCATGGTTTCGAGCATCTCGACCAATCGGGAAATTGGCATGTGCGTCAGGGTCGCGGTGGTCATGCCGCGGCCGGGCTGCAGGTCCGGCTCGCCTTCGGTCTCCGATTCCTTGAACTTCGGCCCGCCCTTGGCGACGGTGAGGAGGTAATAGGGCATCACTTTTTCTTCCTGGTGCGCCGCGAGCTTGAAACGGTCGGCCAGCAGGGTGCGGAGCATCAGCCGCAGCCGGTCTTCGGGCGCGGCATCGGCGGCCTTGGCGGCGATCGTGTACCGTTCGCTCGCGAGCCAGGCGGGACCCACGACCTGAAACTCCTTGACGCCGTATGCCCATCCGATAGCGGTGCTCATGTTGACGTTACGCATAGTTAACGATCCGGGTTCGGAGTTTATGACGCCCCGCGAACCGAAGCCGAAGTCCCCGCGGCCGCCGCCCTTGCCGCCGACGGGCGCGGCGCGCACCGAGGCGACCTCGAAGGCCGGCGGCGCGCCGGTTTGGGCGGCCGCGCTGCAACTAAAAATAAACAGAATGCCGGCGGCGATCGCGAAGCGCATTCATACTCCCTGTAGGCTGGTTCTTCATCTTAGACGCCAATTCCGCGAGAATGTTTAGCTCCGGCGGCACGTTTTGCGGAACGAAGCCAATTGAGGCTCGGGCCGGGACGCAGGAACAGGCGAATGGCTGCGGAACGGGAGGCCTGAACAAAAAATGCAAAACGAACCCAAACTGTCGTGTAATCCTTTGCAGAATAGCAGGTTGCACGCCCAAAAACGAAGCCAAGAACAAGCCCCTGGGCGAACCCGCTCGCGAGCCACAGCGCGCGCTACCGGGCGAACCAGGAATAGCACGGGACACTGGCCCTGGCGGACCAGTTGGGCGGTAAGCCGCGGAGAGCATTGCGCAAATTTTGTGGAACGTGCCGTGACGGAGCCGGCGCGACCCGCTCGGGGAAATCCCTGAAAACCATTGGGAACTGGCCTGGCTTACGACGGTACTGCTCTAATCTTCCCTATGCTCCGGCTTCGCGCTCGATTTCTCACGCTCCTGCTCTTCGCCTGCCACGCCAGTCCCGCGGCAACCCTGCTTTGGTCCGTGACCGGCAACCTGAGCGGGTCGCTTGGCTCGACCTCGTTCACGAACGCGCCATTCACGTTCACGTTCTCCGTCGATACCACGCAAGTAACCGCGGTCGTCGGCTACACCGGGCTTTACCATTCCGCCGCAGGACTGCCCGGCACCTTCAGCATCTCGGGCGTGGGCTCCGGCGACTTCAACACGCCGGATCAGTATCTTTTCGCTAACCAGGGTTGCGATTACCTCCATACTTACGGCTGCACCGGTCTGGGGCATTTGGGCAGCGCGGATATTCTGGACTTCCAGGGCGCCGGGCTGCTCGCCTTTGACCTGGCCACGGCCGTCGGCCCGACCACGGTTTCGACATCTTTCGCGAGCGGATCGATCGGCACCACGGCCGGCATCCTGTCGATCACGGCTGCCGACCCAACCTTCACGGCGCAGTTCGACACGTCATCCCCCACGCCAGAGCCCGCCAGCCTGGCGCTAGCAGGGATGGGGCTGGTGTTGACGTGGGTCCTCGGGAAGCGGCGGAGATGGGTCCGCGCGCGGGTGGGAGCGCGGAGGTAGCGCGCGGCCGGCGGACGTTTTTGCACAAATCGGGCTCACAGGTTACGATGAAAACTGGCGGGCCGAAATGCCCGCCAAACCCCGCAGAAAAAACTTCAGAGACCATGGGCCTGGCGAAATACATCTCCAAACTTTTTCCGTGTACGCTGTTGCTGTGCAACGTCGGAGCGGCGATCTGCTGCGCCGCGACCGGGGACTACCGGCGATCGGTGTATTGGGCGGCCTCGGCGCTATGCGTCGGCGCCATCGCGTTCTGATCGCGAGAGGCCAGGCTATTCCTTCGCGCCCTTGATCCACTCCAGGATGGTGGCGTACTCCGGCGAGTCCTTCGTGAACCGCACGCCGCCGCCGTGCGACAGCGTCGCAGCGTTCACCACGCCCTCGCTCTCCGAACTCGATGTCGGTTTACGCAGCAGCAGGCTCTGCTCGGGATTGTTGGTATCGACCACCCGCATCGCCCCGGCGTAGGTGCCGTCGAACAGGGTGTGAGTCGCGTGGCATTGCACGCAGGCGTAGCCGTCCTTGCCCCGCTTCACCAGGATCGGCTCGACATATCCGCGGAAGAACGCCTCGTCGAGCTTCTTCTGCGGCCGCGCAGCGCCTGAGTTTGCCGCCGACGCCGTCCTCGCCGCCCGGGCCGGCGGCTTCAGCGCCGCGACCACGTCCGCCGCTTCCGGCACGCGCTCGAGCTTCGCCATCAGCTCCTTCACGGGCGCGCCCGAGGGGCCCGCGATGCGGTTCACATCCGGGTATTTCGCCTCGCGCACCAATAGCGCGGCACGCCCGGCGAGCCGCCGCATCTCCGGGTCCGGCGAATCGAGCAGCGGCGCGATGGCGCTCGCCATGCGGTCCGCCGATGGTCCGAAAAACGCGATCTGCTCGATGTCGTTGCCGATGCGGCTGTAGACCGGCGGGCCGGGCTTGGTGATGTCGGCCTCGGTGTCGTAGGCGTCGCCGCGGCGCAGCGGAAACTCCGCCAGCGAACGCAGCAATGCTTTTTTCTGCGCGTCCGAACCGTCATCGAGCACCGCCGCGAACTTCGCGGCCAGCCGCGCCTCCACGGCGAGCCGTCCGCGGATCGCCCGCTCGCGGTCTTCGGCGCGGGGCAGCAGCGCCACCCAGTTGTTGTAGAGATACCGGATATTCTCGTCCGCGAGGTTGTACACCGCATCCCGCAGGTTGCTCGCGACCCATTCCGGCTGCGGCTTGGCCTGCGCCGCGAGCAGCGTATCCTCGATGTCCGATTTCGTCGCCGCATCGGGCGTCCAGAACCACATCTGCCACAACCCCTTCACCGCCTGCATGCGAACCGCGACGGCCGGATCGCCGGCCAGTTTCTCGAGCGCCGGCGCCATCTCCTTGCGCCGGGCGATGGCCGCGAAATGCTGCGCGAACACGCGCGTCGCGCCCCATCGCGTGCGATCGTCGGCGGAGGCCAGCGCGTCCGTGAGTTCGGCCGCGGGTGTGTCCTCATGCCGGCTGTAGGACTGCCGCAGCGCCCAGGCGGCCGTCCGCTGCACCATCTTGCTGGGATCTCCGAGCAGCTTCGTGTCGTGGAACACGCCGAGACGCCCGAGCGCTTCCACCGCCGCCTGCCGCACCAGGGCGTCCGGGGAGTGCGCCGCCCGCTCGATCTCGCGGCGCACGCTGTCCGGCGGCGGGTCCCACACCTTGTCGAGCTGCTGCAGCGCCTCGACCGGATCGGCGGAGATCCGCTCCACCGCGGGAGCGTGCCAGCCGGGCTGGAGCTTGTCTCCAGGGAAGTACGCGCTCAGCGCCAGCACCGCCATTTGCGTCTCGCGGAACGGCGTGCGGAAATTTTCGTAGGATTGCAGCGGGTCGAGCCATCCGCCGAACGCCTGCTGCCGTTTCAGAAGATAATCGATCGCCTTCGCCACCGCCGGATGGGTCGCCGGCACTCCCGCTTCATGCAGCGCCCAGAGCGCGTGCCCGGTCTGAAATTCCGCCACGGGCTGATTCGGCTCGAAGCGCGCGGGCCACTGTCCATCGGGGCGCTGGAGCGCGAGAATCCGCTCGACATTCTTCGCGATGCGCCCGGCGTACCGACTGCGGTCGATGGCCGCGAGCGCCAGCGTCTGGTAGCAGAGGTCGATCGTGTTCTTGACCTCGCCATTCGCGATCAGCTCGCCCATGCGCGGGTCTTTCGTGGTCTCCGAGGCGTACCATGCGACTTGGTGCGCGCTCACCAGCGGTGTATTGCCATTGGTTTCGTCGGCGGGCAGAGTTTCGCGCCCGGCGTAATACAGGTCGAGATACCGGCGTACGCCGTCGTGGAAGGCGGCGCGCGGCTCGCGCGTGACCTGAGCTTCATAGATGTCGAGCAGATGCGACATGCGGCCGAGGACGTTGGCCGGCGCCGAAATCACCCGCGCCCAGACGGCGCCGGTGTCCTCGAAGCCGTAGAACGGCCGCGGATTGTTGTAGAAGCGCTCCGTCAGGAACTGGACCTGCTGCCGCTCGACGATCGGGTAGCCGTTGCGCAGCGCGTATAACTGCGCGCGCAGCGGATAGTGCGTCGTATGGCATGCGACGCACAGAGAGGTCTCCTGGTGAACGCTCGCGACGCGGTCGTAGACGCCGCCCCGGCGCGGCGTGTTGGCGTGCCACGAATCGCCGGCCGCCAGGATGTAATCGATGCCGGTCCGGACGGCCTGGCGCGGATCGCCGTACGGCGGCGCATCGTACACGCGCGTGCGCAGCTTATATTCGGGATGCCCGGCGTGCACCGCGATGAAGTACGTGCCGCGCTCCTTCAGCACGCGCGGCGTGAACTTGTTCCCCGGCAGCGCCTGCACTTCGTGCGGCATGGTCACGGGATCTTCGCCCTCGAAGTACTCCTCGAGCTTGCCGCCGGCGAGACGGTAAACCGCCACGTCCACCGGGATCTGGTCGCGCTCCATCAGGTCGATCTGGAAGAAGACGAGCTTCGGCGTGGGCGAGGTGAAGTCGAACTTGTACCAGTCGCGGCGCGAGCGGTCGGCCAGCGCCTTGCGCGTGGTGCCGGGGAGCGGGATGTACTCCTCGTCATCGCCCGATGCGAAGACTGTTCCGCCGAGCGGAATCGTCATGGCGTCCTGCCAGCGGGCGATCGGCCCGGCTTTGACCGCGCCGGAAACGGGCCAGCGGTTGACCGTCAACGTGTAGCGCCCGCCGGCGTCCTTTGCGCGGACCGCCACGGCCGCGGCGCCCGCTCGCAGGACGCGGAACTGCGTGTAGAAATCGGCATCGCCTGCGTGCAGGGTTTTCGAGGCCAACACCGCCGCGCCCTGCCGGACCTCCACTTCGACCGTCGCCTGCGGGCCGAGCGACTGGAGCGGCGAAATCGAATAGAGGATGCTGTAGGCGGCCGATGGCGTGAGGTTCGGAAGCGCGACCGTCTCCGTCGCGACGGCCCCGGTCTTCGTCGCTACCGGCAGCAGAGCCGCCGACATCCCGATCCACGGCAACAAGGCCAAACCCAGCGCCATTCTCATTTGTTGTGCCCTCGAATTTTTTATCATTCTATCGCGGAAACCGGCGCTCCGCGCGTCTCGCGCGGCCGCAGAATAGCCCGAATGATCCCGCCGAATACAACAAACACAGGCTGAGAAAACGGCTTCGCCGGTTCTACCGTGAAAGAAGGAGGGTTCATTTTGACTGGGCTTCGCGACGTTATCTTCCGGCTTTACGAACAACCGCGGCTGCGCAATCTGTTCTACACGGCGGCGTTCGTGGTGTTCGTTCCGGTGGGCTTCCGCTTCGCCATGCTGGCGTGGGAGTACGGCGATTGGTTCGATAAGCCGCTGGCAGTCATCGCCGGCGCATTGATCGGAATCACCACGGTGGTGACGCTGATGCGGTTCTGGCACGTGCCGCCGCGGCGGATCGTCACGCCGGCAGACACTCCGCAGGATGCGCCGGAGCCGGAGCATCCGATCACGGCCGACGATTTTCTCGCGGCCGCGCGGAGCCGCGCGGCGAAGAATCGCGCCATGGCGAGGGCCGCAGCCGCCCTCGGATCGACCCGCGGCAGAGCCTGGTAGCAGATCGGACATATACTGGTCGCTATGACCAGGCGCAGGATTCTTGTGTGCGCGGCGCTGATCGCCGCGCCGGGTCCGTTCCTCCTCTCGCAGAGCGGCGTCAAACGCCCGCCGATTACCGGCATCGCGCACGTCGCTCTCAAGACCAACGACCTCGCCGCCGCGCGCCGTTTCTACGGCCATGATCTCGGCTTCTCGGACGCGCTCGCCATGCCCGCGAGCCGCGGTCCCGCCGCGTGGTTCAAGATCAACGACCACCAGTACCTCGAAATGTACGAAACCCTGCGCTCGGAGGACGAAGACCGACTGATCGAAGTCGCCTTCGAGACGACCGACGCCAAAGCGATGCGCGATTACCTCGCCGCGAAGGGCGTCGAGGTTCCGGCCAGCGTCGGCAAAGGCTGGGATGGCAATCTCAGCTTTCCGGTCAGCGACCCGGAAGGCCACCGCATCGCCTTCGTCCAGTACCTCACGGACTCGATCCCCGGCAAGCAGTTCGGCCTCCTCATGCCCGCCACGCGCATTTCCGAGCACATGATCCACGCGGGCTTCCTGGTGAACGATCGCGCCGCCGAGGACCGCTTCTACCGGGACATCCTCGGCTTCGACGAAATGTGGCACGGCGGCAAGACCGAGACCTCCGCGGACTGGATCAGCATGCGCGTGCCCGAGGGCGAGGACTGGATCGAATACATGTGCAACGTCCGGAACCCGACGCCGCGGACGCGCGGCATCATGAACCACGTCGCGTTCGGCGTGCCGGATATGCAGGCGACCGCAAGGATTCTCGAGTCTCGGCAGGCGACCATGCCGGAGAAGCCGAAGATCGGCCGCGACGGCAAGTGGCAGCTCAATCTCTACGATCCGAATCTCACCCGCGCCGAACTGATGGAGCCGAAGCCGGTCGAAAAGCCGTGCTGCTCGGAGTTGAAGCCGCGCCGCGGGCCGGAAGGCCCAGTCGGAATTTTCACCAACCAGGGACCGGTCGGCGACGCCACGGCGGGCAGCAAAGCCGTGTTCGATCCCGAAAAACAGGAATACCGCATCACGGGAGGCGGCGCGAACGTCTGGGACACGACCGACGCGTTCTATTTCATCTGGTCGCGCATGTCCGGCGATCTCAGCCTGACGGCCGATGTCACCTGGGCCGGCGCGAGTCCCACCGAGCACCGCAAGGCGATGCTCATGGTGCGCGACGGGCTGGCCTCAGGCGCGGCCTACGCCGATGCGGTGTCGCACGGCAACGGGCTCACGTCGCTGCAGTTCCGCGGCGTCGCCAACGAGAGCACCTACCAGACGTTCATCAACATCGAAGGTCCGGCGCGCCTGCGCCTCGTCCGCCAGGGCAGCCGCTTCACGATGTACGCCGGAAAACCGGGAGGCCCGCTCCAAGAGGTCGGCCCGATCGAATACGTGCGGATCAAGGACCCGGCGTACGTGGGCCTGGGTGTATCGTCGCACGTCGCCACGGCGCTTGAGACCGCGGTGTTCTCGAACGTGAAGCTGGAGCCGCTGAAGAGGTAGCGCGGCCGTCACTGGCCGCCATCGAGCCGCGGGGGCGCCGGCGGGATGGCCGGCTTGCGCAGCTCTAATTCAACTCCCTTACCCAGATATTGCGGAAGCTGATCGGCGGGCTGGGATCGGGATGGGCTTGCAGTTTGATCGGCGCGCGGTCGTATTTCCGGTAGAACGGTTTGCCGATATACAGCGTCTCGCCGGCCAGTTCGAAGTGATTCTGCACCAGCACGCCGTTGAAAAATACCGTGACATTCGCCGGCGTCTTCACCGAACCGTCGTCATTGAAGACCGGCGCCATCCAGACCACATCGTAGGTTTGCCACTCTCCGGGTTTGCGCGCCGGGTTCACGAGCGGAATGCTCTGTTTGTAGATGCTGCCGGCCTGGCCATTGGAGTAAGTCCGGTTGTGGTAGGAATCGAGAATTTGCAGCTCGTAGCCCGCGTCGCCGCCGCCGGTCGACGCCAGAAAGACGCCGCTGTTGCCGCGTTCCTGGTCCTGGCCGGTGACATTCTCGGGGATCTTCCACTCGATGTGGAGCTGGAAATTTTTGAACGTGCGCTTCGTCTCGATATTGCCGGAGCCGCGCGCCTTGTTCACGATCATCTCGCCGTCCTTGACGAACCACGGCGCGGGCGATTTATCGCGGGTCAAGACCCATTCGTCGAGATTTTTGCCGTCGAAGAGCACGATGGCGTCCGACGGCGGCGCCGAATCGGTCGCTCCGGGCGTGACCACCTTCGGCTCCGGCTCCCATACTTCGGTGTCTTTGGGGTTGCCCCTGGGGCCTTTGCGGCCGCCGCCCGGAGCCGCGGGCGGCTGTTGCGCCATCAGAGAAAAGGCGAGAACGAAAAAGACGATCGGCTTCATGGAGTCCTCATTATCGCGCGGCTACAACGCCGCCAGCACTTCCCGGTACAGATACTTCGCGCCTTCCACGCCGTCCCACGGCCCGTCCTCGTATTCGAGCGCGTAGGTCCCCTCGAAACCGGCCTCCTGCATAATGCGGACGGAGCGGGCCACGCTCTGGTCATCCTTCCAGCGATTCCAGTATTTGGCGTGGACGTTGGTGTGGGCGTACGGCGCCAGGGCCTTGAGGCCGTTGTACATGAGGTACTCGTGCTCCCAGTTGCAGAAATCGGGCGAGGCTTCGCACCAGGGGCTCTTCACCTCGTCGACGATGATCCGGATATTCATGGGATTGGCGGTGAGGCCCCAATGATTTTCGAGCGTCACCTTGACGCCGGCCTTGCCGCCGTAATCGGCCATCTCTTTAAAAGACTCGATGCAGTTGCGGAGATACGCGGCAACCGCGTCGGCTTTCGGATAGCCATCGGCCGACATCTCCGGATCGGGCAGGATGCGCGGGCCGCCGCTGTTAACGCGCATGGATTTCGCGCCAAGAATCCGCGCGCCATCGAGCCATTTCTTCGCGACCTCGATACCGGCGCGGCGCTTCCCGGCGTCCGGCTCGCAGATATCGCGCGGGGCGTTGTTGGAGATGTGCTGGCAGCGGGTGCCGGTGGCGGCCATTTGGGCGGCCAGCTTCTCCAGCCAGCGCCGCCCGGATGGGCTGGACGGGTCGAATTCCTGGGTGACGCGCGTCTGCGCGCCGACGACGACCGGGACCTTGACGTACATGGAATCGTCCGCGACATCGCCGACCAGGCCGCTGAACAGATCCATGTGGGTCACGCCGGGAAAATGGTCCCTGGTGAATTGCGGGAAATCGAGCATCGTGATTTCGCCGTATTTCTGCTTCATTTCGGCGATGCGCGGATTGCGCCCGAAGCCGGTCCGGCTTTTGAAGATGTAGCGGATCGGCCAGGTGTTGGAGGCGATCCGGTCCAGCTTCTGCTTTTCGGTACGGGGCTGCGCGGCCGTTTGCGGCGCCAGCGCGAGGCCGGCGAGGCCCGCGCCGGTCAGAAATCCTCTTCGATCCACGTTGCTCATCGCATCCTCCCGCTCATGCTAGAATCTGCCCCATGGCGGACGTTCGCGCCATCGTCATGGGGTTGCTGGCTGCGGCGTCCGTACCTGCCGCGACCGTCACATTCAATCACGATATTGCGCCCATCGTATACCGGAATTGCTCAGGCTGCCACCGGCCGGGCGAATCGGCGCCGTTTTCGCTGTTGAGCTATGACGACGTGAAGCGCCGCGCGCCGCTGATCGCCGCGGTGACGAAGCGCCGCTACATGCCGCCGTGGCTGCCCGAGGCGGGGCACGGGGAGT
Source organism: Bryobacteraceae bacterium (assembly GCA_035293845.1). GTDB lineage: Bacteria > Acidobacteriota > Terriglobia > Bryobacterales > Bryobacteraceae > DATGMB01. The sequence goes on along the minus strand of DATGMB010000265.1, from coordinate 6,649 downwards.
TTGCGGAAGAGCGCCGGCTGACCGACGCCGAGATTCAGGCGATCCAGGATTGGGTCAAAGACGGCGCGCCGCTGGGGGCGGGCGCGACGCCCGCGCCGCCGAAGTTCAAAGACGAATGGCAGCTCGGCACGCCGGACCTGATCCTGCGCGTTTCGCAGCCGTTCCCGCTTCCGGCCGACGGCGCGGAGATTTTCTGGAATTTCATCCTGCCGGTGCCCATCACGACGACGCGGTGGGTGAAGGCGATCGAAGTGCGGCCGGGCGATTCGAAGGCGTTCCACCACGCCAATGTGATCCTCGACCGCGCGCGGGCCTCGCGGCGGCAGGAGGCGAAGCCGGGCGCCGGATTCCCCGGCATGGATCTGAACGTCGAAGAAGAGACGTTCGATCCCGACGGCCATTTCCTTTCGTGGAAGCCCGGCAGCGAGCCGGTGGTCGAGCCCGACGGCATGGCATGGCGCGCCGACCCGGGCATGGATTTGATTCTGAACGTGCACCTGCGCCCGACGGGCAAGGCGGAGGCGATCAGCCCCATGATCGGCCTCTACTTCACGGGAAGGCCGCAGACGAAGTTCCCGATGCTGATCCAGCTCGAGCACGATTCGACGATCGACATCCCGGCGGGCGATAAGGATTTTCTGGTGAGTGACGATATCCGGCTGCCGCTCGATGTCTACGTGCTGGCGGTGTACCCGCACGCGCATTACCTGGGCAAGCTGATGGAGGGCTACGCGACGCTGCCGGACGGGACGCGCAAATGGCTGATCCGCATTCCGGATTGGGACCTGAACTGGCAGGGCGTGTTCCGGCTGAAGCAGCCGCTGCTGCTGCCGAAGGGGACCGTGGTCTCGATGCGGTACCACTACGACAACTCGGCCGATAACGCGCGCAATCCGAACAGCCCGCCGCGGGAAGTCAAGGGCGGGAACCGCGCGAGCGACGAGATGGGCCACCTGTGGCTGCAGGTGCTGCCGGTGCAGGAGGGCGACCATCGCGCGGAGCTGCAGGAGAGCCTCGCGCGGCAGCGCCTCGAAAAGTACCCGGACGATTTCACGGCCAATTACGATTTGGGCGAGCGGCTGCTGAGCAAGGGCGATGCGGCGGGCGCGATCCCGTATTTCCAGGCGGCTACCAAGGCCAACCCGGCGAGCGCGGTCGCGGCCACCGAGCTGGGCATCGCGCTGTTCACCTCGGGGAAGCTGGAGGAAGCGGCGGACGAGTTCAAAACGGCGCTCGTGCTCGACGCCGGTTACACCGATGCGCGCTTCGACCTGGCAAGCGTCGATGCGGCGCGCGGCGATTGGGACAACGCCGTGACGGAATTCCGGCGCGTGCTGGCGCAGCGCCCTGATGACGGCAAAACCCGCGAGCATCTTGGCGCGGCGCTGTACCTCTGGGCGGACGATTTTGCGAAGAACGGCCGGCCGGAGCTCGCGCTCGAACGCTACCGCGCCTCGCTCGAGTTCCGGCCGCCGGATGCGGAGGTCCACACCAAGATGGCGCTGATGCTGGCCCGTATGAGCCGGTTCGCGGAGGCGCGGACCGAGCTCGAAACCGCGCTCAAGCTGAAGCCCGACTTCGCGCCGGCGCAGCGGATGCTCGAGGATGTGCTGAAGAGGATGTAGAGGAGGCGGACGCCGGGCGTGGAGAGCGGAGATATCATCCGCCAGTTTGAATGACGGCGCGACGGTCAGCCCTGTATCGTTCCAACTCGTTTTCGAGATCGTGACTGCGGCGCCGAAACCGCGAGTTCCCGCTATTCGAATTAACGATCGACGACCGGTCCCCCAGTGCCCTGGAGCGGCTGCCACGGAGCGTCGAGAAGTGGGCCGCCGCGAGACGGCAAGACCGGCGTGCGCAAGCCGATCACGGACCGCGACCGTAAGGGAGGGGCGCGCTCCGGCGGCGGCACACCACTCCCTGACGGCCGCGGCTCTCTTGCTTTCGCGGCAGCGATCGGCGCTCCCTTACCGCCGCGGCTTGGTGGCCTCGCGCAGCCGGCCGCGCGCCCACTTCATCTCGGTTGAAAGGCCGCTGACGAGTTTGGCCACGTAGCGGAAAGCCGCGTCTCCGAGATCGGCGGCTGTCAGATGGTGCACGGCTTCCCTGGCGGCGAGCAGGGCGGTTTCCGCCGCCATTAAGCGCGGCGTTAACCGGTAAGCGGGATCGGCAGAGCCTTTGGGTTCTTCGGGCGGCGGAATCAGTTCACGGACGGCTTCGAGCAGCCGCGGCGCGTGCTCGGCCGCGATCGGAATGGCGCCGTCGCGGTGACGCAGCGAGCCGTCCTCGATGGCGGGGCGGATGGCGCGGTATTCCTGGGCCGTGATACCGGTGAACTGGCGCAGGGTGAAGTAGGCGGCGCCGAATTCGCGGAACTGGCGGATGATCACGTCGGCCGTGGAGCGCGACATCCCGAGACGTTGGTTGCAGAACTCTTCCCACGTCAGGCCGATGCGCTTGTATTTCTTGTCCTCGCGAATTTCATTCAGGCATTTGGCGTCAGCGGCGGAACAGGTCCCTGCGACCAGCGCGTAAGCCTGCCTGCGCCCCAGCCATTGCCCGAGATCGAAGTTATCTTTCGCCTGGGCCGCATCGTTCTTCAGAACTTCGTTCATATCCCTCCTAAAAAGCAAAAACCGCCGAAGCTCGGCGGTTTCAACTCAATAGATTCTGTAATTTAGCTCAAAAAACCGCCGAGGCTCGGCGGTTTTTCGTTCGCTACAGCGGCATTTGCCCGCTTGAACAGCACGTTACCACGGGCACTTCCGGCTCCGGCCGCCCGGTGTTGGTAAGCAATTGAGCCCAGGGAAAATCCGGATTTTCCGTTCGCGTGATTGGCGCCGTCACCGCCCGGCAATCGCGAGCGGCATTCCGTTTGATATCCCTCGTCAATGCAGCCACCAAGTGGTGTCGTCAACGAAAGGCGGGTAGCGCTTGCGGAGACCGACGGGCGGCGCCGCACCGGCTTTAGCCACTGTTCCTGCGATGCGTCTTTGCGGAATCTGTCTTACGTCTCAGTACTGAGGAGAAATCGTCACCGGAGTGCCGTCGTACTTCGTGAAACTGAACCCCGGAAACACCTCATGGTACAAGTTCACCGTATCGCGCAAAACGGAGATCGCGATCGCTTCTCCGAACTTGATGCCTTCGATTCCATCCGATCGGTAATGCACTCCCGCTGCATCCCGTCCTAACGCGATATTCGAGGCGAGCTTATTCAGTTCCCCGCCAACAGTCAGTGACCCGCCCGTGTATGGCACAAGCGACAATCCGTCGTCCGAAGGCATCACCGGGTTCGAAATCACGAACGACTCGTTGAACAGCGCCTTCAACACCGTAATTCCCGCCCCAGCGGTCACCGCATGCGACGCCGGATAGGAAGGATGCAGCGGCGATCCGGCCGGATAGGCCTGCGGCAGCAAGTAACTCCCCTGGGCGCTGAACACAGCCTTCAAGGCGGCCGAATTCAGCACATCGGAGTGAATCGGATACTTTGCCGCGCCGGTTATATGATTGTGAATCCGTCCACCGAACGCCTCTGGCCGCACGCGCCGGTGCACCAGCCACTTCTGGCACCAAGCCGCCCGATAGCCCACGATGGGCACCCGTGACACCAGGTCGAGTTGCCCCGTCAGTCCGAACGTAATGGTCGAAGCTTGTGTCGCCGAATGCAAATAGGGATTCGATGGCGACAGCGCTGCCGTCCCGAAGGTGTTCAGTATCAGGGCAGCCATGACATTCGCCTGGCCCGACCAATCCACCATCAGATACAGCGCCAGGTCGCGATTGTTCCGGATGTAACGCGGCGTCGAGTCGAAGTTGTTCGACCCGCTCGCGCCGCCGCGCTGCCCCTTCAGCCAATCCGCGTAACCGGTCCAGTAGTCATCGCCGGCAATCGCCGTCCGATATAGTTGCGGTAGCGTTGCTGCGCCCATCGGGACCGGCTTCAGCAGAAACTGCGACAGATACGGACCTGTCAGATCGCCCGGTGTGGGGCCGCGGAAAATGACGTCGGGCGTCACTTGCCCGTTTACTTTGGGGCCGCGATAGTCCGACAGCTTATTCAAGTCCGCCACGGCTTGAGCAATCGTGGGGTCGGTCCCGTATTGACTGAACGGGACGTCCCGGGTGAGTGCCTGCCAGTAATCCTCAACCATCTCCCCAGCCGCCTGAGCGCTCGCGAACGCCGGCGGCGGTGGCGCGGCTACTGCCGCGGCGTCCGCCCCCTCCATGGAGTAGCAGTAGGCCGCTTGCGGACTCGCCAGCTTGGCCGCGCCACCCAGCGGAATGGCCTCGAAGTCCGGCCAGTTCCCGCTGCTCAGCGCTTGCAGGTACGCATGATAGGCATTCAGGTCCACCTCGCCCAGGTCATTATGCGGCAGGCATTTGGTGAAACTGGCGATGCGGTTTGGGTACGCGTCCTCGTCTCCGTTCGAAACTGATGGAGCCGGCGGCACATCACGCTGGTAGATCGCCGCATCGCGCCGGATGACAAATGCCCGATGCCGCCGCTGCGACGGATCCAACGGTCCGGTATCCGCAAGGGCACTCGGTGCGGAAACGAGTCCAGCGCCGGCGAGTGTTGTTAATGCCGGTGCGGCGCCCAGGTAGTTCAGAAATCTGCGCCGGCTGGATCGGTAGACCATCTCAGCCGTCTTTTCCGTTTTTCTCGTCATGTGGATCCCTCCCGTCGGCACATCGTACGGCGGCATTCGCCAGGGGCGGTTACTTTTCTGCATCCAACCTTTTGTCCATCCGTAATGTGGCGAAAACACGGTGGTTCGAGACTCGCATCCCACCCATGAACGGCAAAAGAAGTTGTGGTAGGCTCAACTGAATTGGAGTTCGCGGCTTGTGTCGGCGCAGGATTCTGATCAGATCGTCCGCTTTGCCGATTTCGAACTGGACCTCAACGCCGGTGAACTGCGTCATTTCGGGATCCGGCTGCCGGTCCAGGGCCGTCCTTTGCATGTGTTAGCTGTACTCCTCCGGACTCCGGGCCAGCTTGTCACCAACGAGCAATTGCGGGCCGAACTGTGGTCTGCGGACACATTTGTCGATTTCGAACACGGCATCAGAAATGCAGTTGCCCGCCTTCGCGCTGTCCTCAACGACGCGGCCGGCCGGCCCCGGTTCATAGAAACTTTGCCCCGGCGGGGATACCGTTTTGTCGGGCCGGTGGCCGAGACGTGGAGGCAGGTCCCGGTTCCGCCACCCGGCCAACCGCCAACCGGGAAGCGCAGGAACATCGCCCTGGTTGCGGTGTGTTGTCTTATTCTCGCTGGAGCCGCCGGTGTGATGTATAAACTCGTGACCGCCAATCGTGCCGGTTCGCGAATCCGTTCTCTCGCGGTCTTGCCCTTGGAGAATGTGTCGGGCGACGCAACCCAGGACTATTTCGCCGATGGAGTAACCGATGAACTCATCACCGCGTTGGCGCGGGTCAATTCGGTCAATGTCATTTCGCGGACGTCCATTATGCAGTACAAGGGCGTGCATAATAAGCCGCTGCCGCAAATTGCCCGCGAGCTCGGCGTCGATGCCGTTGTGGAGGGAACGGTGGTGCACTCCGGCGATCAGGTACGAGTCACCGCGCAATTGATCGAGGCACCTACGGATCGGCATATCTGGGCGGATCGCTACGAGCGCAGCTCGCGGGATATTCTGTTGGTGGAAAATGAGATTTCGAAGGCGATCGTGGAGCAACTGCGAGGCAAGCTGAATGCCCGGGACCAGCGTCGTTTTGTTAGTAAACCGATCGACCCGGCCGCACACGAGGCCTATCTGCAAGGCCTCTCTCTCTACTATCGGCGCACCCCGCGCGCGCTGGAGGAGGCAGTGCGATACTTCACGCAGGCGATTGAAAAAGAGCCACGTTATGCGGAGGCATACACAGGGCGGGCTTTGGCTTACTTCGTGCTCGGTAGCGGGGCCATGGAAGCGATCGGGCCTGAAGAGGCCCTGGCGAAAGGGGGGGCGGACGCGGAGAAAGCCGTGCAGTTGGATGAAACCAGCTCCGACGCATACCTCGCTCGTGGTTTGTTCCGGGATGGGTACGAACAGGGGGATTCGCGCAGCCGGGAAATCATGTTTCAGCGCGCCATAGAGTTAAGCCCGAATAATGCGTATGCGCGGTTTGGGTATGGCCAGTATCTGTGTAACCTTGGGCGGTTCGAGGAATGTCTTGCCGAAACCGATCGCGCGTATGCCCTCGATCCCGCCTACTTGATCATTGCCGTGGACGTGGGATGCCGGCGATATGAGGCGCGGCGGTATGCCGAGGCGATCGCACCCATACAAAAGGTGCTCGAATTCAATCCGGATTTTGCTGTTGCTCGCCGCTGCCTTGGTCAGGTTTACGAAGCGAAGCAAATGTATCCGGAGGCCATCGCGGAATTCAGGAAGGCAGTCGAGTTGTCTGGCGGCGCAGCTATATATATAGCCGACTTAGGCCACGCTTACGCCGTTTCCGGCCACCGGGCGGAGGCGCGCAAGCAGCTCCAGAAGCTTGACGAACTCGCAACGCGGCGTTATGTATCGAGTTTCCCGCGGGCTCTGATCTACGTGGGGCTGGGAGAAAACGATCGGGCGCTGGAATGGTTGGAACGGGCGTTTCAGGAGCGATCCAGAGGGTTGGCCAAACTCAAGG
>DATGMB010000264.1:0-24237 GCA_035293845.1 Bryobacteraceae bacterium | reverse complement strand
GCCTCTCAGACGGTGGAGGTGACGGCGGCGGCGATCCAGGTGCAAAGCGAGGACGCCAAGACGAGCGTCACGCTGCAGAACCGGCTGATCAACGATCTCCCGCTCGTCGTCGGCGGCACGGTGCGCACGCCGTTCGATCTGGCCGCGCTCACGCCGGATGCGAAGAATGTCGGCGGCGACAACGGCTTCGTGCTCGGCGGCGGGCAGGCGGCGGCCTACGGGACCTCGCTCGATGGCGTCTCGACCAACACCAGCCGGGCGCTTTCCAAGAGCTGGGTAGCCTCCAATTCTCCGTCGATCGAGGCCATCGAGGAGTTCACGGTCGATACCAACGGGTATAAAGCGGAATTCGGGCATGCGTCCGGCGGCAATCTGACTTATGTTTCGAAGTCCGGAACCAACGATTTCCACGGGTCCGCGTACGAGTTCCTGCGCAACAACGACTTCGACGCCAATAACTTCTTTAATAATATGGCCGGCATCCCGAACTCGATTTACAAGCAGAACGACTTCGGCGCCACCGTCGGCGGGCCGGTGTGGATTCCGAAGGTGTATCGCGGGCGGAACAAGACCTTCTTCTTCTTCTCCTATGAGGGATTCCGCAACCGCACGGGCGCCAACGGCCAGTTGTTCACCGTCCCCACAGCGGAAATGTACAACGGCGATTTCAGCAGGTGGGTCACATCGGCCGGCGTGCAGATCCCGATCTATAACCCCCTCAGCCAAACCCAGAATGGGGATGGAACTTATACGCGTCAGCTCTTTCCCAACAACGTGATACCCAAGAGCCTCTTCAGCCCCGCGGCGCAGAAGGCCCTTTCGGTGTTCCAGAGCAGCGGCACTCTCGCCCCGAACAACGGCGCGTCGCCGGGATCGTACCAGTATGTCATCAATAATTACCTGGAGAACGGCGGCACGCAGATCTACCCGGTGAACAAGGAGAGCATCAAAGGCGACCACATTTTCAACGCCCGGCACCGCATTTCCGGATACTACGGGCACGACCGCGAGCACCAGACTCCCGGCCCCGACGGGCCGCCGACGTTGCCGGGCCTGTACACGACGTACAACGACCTCGTCCAGGCGACCGACGTGGTGCGATTCAGTTGGGACTGGTCGCTGCGGCCGAACATGCTGAACCATTTCTATGCCGGCGGGAATAACTGGCGGCAGGACCACAAACCGCCACAGGAATATACCGGCGGATGGCAGAATAAGTTCTGCCTGCCCAATGTGCCGAATTGCGATGAGAACCTGGTCAACCTGTTCTCCGGCGGCACCGGCGATAACTACAGCACCTGGGGCGGCCAGGCGGATAACGGCAGCGAGAATACCGTCTACGCTTACAATGACGATTTCTCCTGGATCCACGGCCGGCACACCTTCAAGTTCGGCGGCATGTTCCAGATCAACCACTACAACGGCTTCGGACGCCAGTGCGAAGCGGGCTGCGTGGGCTTCAGCTACCAGGAAACGGGCGTGCCCGGCGGCTCCAATCCGAATGCGGGCGGCAACGCATTCGCCTCGTTTCTGCTCGGCCTCGCCGATAGCGGCCAGATCGACACCGTCCGGTTCATCGGGCAGCAGTTTTACTACTTCGGCGGATTTGTGCAGGACGATTGGCGCGTCAGCGAGAAACTGGTGCTCAACCTGGGGCTGCGCTACGACATCAACCTGCCGCCCACCGGCCTGAACGACCGCTGGAGCGATTTTTCGCCCACGGCTCCCAATCCCGCTGCGGGCGGCATTCCGGGCGCGGTGCTCTTCGCGGGTTCGTGCTCGGGCTGCGTGGGTAGCCGGACGCTGGCGGATATGTGGACGAAAGGCTTCGGTCCGCACGTGGGCTTCGCGTATTCGAAGGACTCGAAGACCGTCTTCCGCGGGTCCTATGCGCGGCTCTACGGCGCGCTCCAATCCGTCAGCGGGTCGACGCACAACATGGGCTTCACCCTGACCCAGACCTTCAGCAATGGCACCAGCGGCATCCTGCCGACTTACGCGCTCGACCAGGGAATGCCGGCATGGACGGCGCCGCCGTTCATCAATCCCTCGGTTTCGAACGGGACGAGCGTGGCATGGTTTCAAGGCAACGAGACCACCAAACTGCCGGCCATGGATAACTTCAATTTCTCGATCCAGCGCCAGTTAGGCGCGACCATGGTGCTCGAAGGCGGCTACAACGGCGTCCTCGGCTCGCACCTGCAGACCCAGTTGTTGCAGTACAACCAGATCAATCCCGCCTACCTGACCGCTTTCGGCACGGTGGCGCAGAGCATCACGGTGCTCAACAGCCTGGTGGGCTCGCCGGCGGCCAATGCGGCGGGCGTTTTCGCGCCGTTCCCCGGCTTCAACGCGTTGTGGGGATCGCGCGCCACGGTGGCGCAGGCGCTGCGGCCGTTCCCGCAGTATTCGTACATCGACACCTATGCGGGGCAGGGCGATCACAGCGGCCACTCGACATACCACGCCTTGCGCGTGCAGTTGCAGAAGCGCCTCTCCCACGGGCTCACGGTGCAGACTTCTTACGTGTTTTCCAAGCTCCTGACGGATGCCGATACCGCGTGGGGCGAGGGCTACGCCGCCGACTTCTTCAACCGTCATCTGGAGAAATCGATCGGCGCTTACGACGTGGCCCATGATTTCAAGTTCGCCGGCGAATACGAATTGCCGTTCGGCAAAGGCCACCCGTATCTCAGCCACGGTGCGGCGGGCTGGATCGTGGGCAACTGGCGGCTGGCCAGCATCAATGTGTACGATAGCGGCACGCCGGTCGGCATCAGCACGTCCTACACGCTGCCGGTCTACGCGAGCGGCGCGGGCGGACGGGTGCCCGCGTACATCACGTCCTACGACGGCTGGCAGCCTTCCTGGAACGGCGGCTTCGACCCGAGCCGCGATCACTTTTTCGTGCCCTACGGCTCCGGCCCGTTCCCGCTGCAGGGCAGCGGCACGGCGTACAACAGCATCGGCAACGTGACCCGGCTCAATCCGAAGGTGCGGTTGTTCCCCGGCCTCAACGAGAACCTCTCCCTCACGCGCGCGTTTCCAATCAAGGAGACGCGGCGGATCGAGTTCCGCGCGGAGGCGTTCAACGTGTTCAACCGCGTCCGCTTCGGCACCGGCTCGACGCAACTGCAGAACCAGTCGTTCGGCGTGTTGACCGGCGCCGGGAGCCAGATCAACTCGCCCCGGCAGTTACAGCTCGCGATGAAGCTGTACTTTTAACGGGCGGCGACTTACTTCCCGAACGCCAGCAGCACGTTGCCCGGCGCGCCGCCCCAGACGCCGTAGCCCGAGCAGACGTAGAGCATGCCTCCCGCGATGGCCGGGCCGGGGCCGTCCATCGCGCCGCCCTTCGCCCTGACTCCGTTGACCGCTTCGAATTCGCGCTCGGTGTCGAATTCCCAGATCACCTTGCCGTCCGCGGCGGAATAAGCGCGCAGCCGGCCATCGACGCCGCCCGAGAACACCACGCCGGGGATCGCGGAAACGGCGGCGGACTGCGCCGGGCTGCACTTCTCGCGGCCCTCGCAGGAGGGCGGGGGAGCGGCCCAGACGCGGCGTCCGGTGGCGGCATCCAGCGCGAAGAGGCCTCCGCCGGCGTGCGGATCGGCCACCATCCCGCGGCCGCCCAGCAGATCCGCCACGAGGAAGGCGATGTCCGAAACCGCGGCAAACATCAGCCGGCCGTCCGACGCCGAGCCCCACTGGATGCCGCCGAGCTTGCCGCCCTTGCCGATGCGCTGCTCCCAGAGGACCGCGCCGGTCTGCGCATCGAGCCCGTGGACCACGCCGGATTTCTGGCTGACCAGCAGCACGCGCCGCCCGCCGGCGAGTTTCACCAGAATCGGCGATGCGCCGATATCGAAGTCCGGGCCGTCGCTTGCGGGACAACTGGCTTTGCGACCCGCGTCGCAGGAAACGTTGTAGGCATCGCGCGCGGTGAGCTGCCGCGCCCAGAGAATCTTGCCGCTATCGAGCTCGAGCGCGAGCACGGCGTCGCTCGTGCCGGTGGCGGGTTCGGAGAAATTGTCGCCGGTGCCGATATAGAGCACGCGGCGCTCGGGGTCGATCGTCGGCGCCGACCAGACGCTCGCGCCGGAAGGGCCCCACGCCGGTGTTCCCGCGGCGTTTTTCCCGGTGACATGCGGAGCTTCGGCGATCGTGTACGTCTTCCAGACCTGCCGGCCGCTGCCGGCATCGAGCGCCACGACCGCGCCGCGGCCGCTGCAGCACGGGTACACCGGGCTCATCGCGGGGCCTTCCTCGCCCGCCGTGATGGGCACGTAGAGGCGGCCGTCGAAATACACCGGCGAACCCACGATCTTGGCGCGCGGATGATCGTCGGCCTGGGTCTTCCAGAGCAGCGCGCCGGTCCCGGCATCGACAGCGTAGACCTTCGCGCGCTGGTCCCCGAAGAAGGCGGCGTGCCGCGCCGGATCGCCGGGCAGCGTGGCGATGCTCACCGCGGCGCGCACGGAGAGTTCCGGCTCGAACGACCAGTATTGGCAGCCGGTGCGCGCGTCGAGCGAGTAAACCTGGCGGTTGGCGCCCGCCACGAAAACGCGGCCGCCGGAAACCACGGGCTGAGCATTGGCGGCGAAGGCGCCGGGGAAGGCAAAGGCCCACTTCAAGTGCAACTGCGGGACGTCGGCCGCGGTCAGACCCGCGGCTGGAGCGGGCGCGAAGCGGCTGTTGGCGAGGTCCGCGCCCCAGCCGTTCCAGGCCGGTCCCGCGGGCGTGAACGGCGGATTCTCCGCGCACATCCCCGGCTTGGCGGCGGCCACCGGTGGCGGCGCAGGTGCTCCCAGGAAATCGGCAAGCTCGCGTCTCTCGGCTGCCGTGAGGCCCGCGGCCTGCTCCTTCATGACGCCGGTCTCGAGCGCGCGGAGAATATTGGCGCCGCTCATCAGCTTGAGAGCCGCCGGCGCCGGCGCGCGCGTGGCGCTCGAAGCATCATGGCACGCGGCGCAATGCGCGCGATAAAGCGCGGCGGGGTCGGCGCCCGAAGCAATGGTCGCCGCGCCAAACAGCGCCGGGATTATGAGTGCCGCTGTCCGGTCCACGTGCCCTTTCCGAGGCCGGTCAGCTCGACCTCGCCCTTCATCTTGCCGTCCGCGCCGATCTTGCCTTTGTAGACAATCGTTCCCTTCTGGTCGAGGACCGTGACCTCGAACGAGAACTCGATGTCGTCGCCCTTCACGGTGCCGGTGAGTGGCGCGGTGCCGAACGTGCCGGCATAAGTGCCCGTGAGCTTCTCGCCATCCTGGTGGAATTCGAAGGTGGGGTCACCCGCGCCGGCATCGGTTTCCACGTGAAAATCCCACTTGCCGCTGATATCGGCGCCGAAAGCGGCAAGGCAAAAGAGAGTACCAACCAGAAGCGTACGGCGGACCATGGCGCAGCCTCCTTGCGACCGTTGGGGGCAGTATATCATCGCCGCCGGCCTGCGCACCCCGTCACAGCTCCAGCACTTCTCTCGCTTCTTCCGCCTCGAAATCGCGCACCAGCACCCGGAACCCGCCGCCCGAAAATGCCAGGTGCGGCGTGACCCCGCCCGTGGATTCCGATTGGATGATGGCGTCGATGCCGGCGGCCTGCAGCGCGCTCACCGCGAGTTCCGCCTCCTGACTCGTGGCGAACGTCCCGGCAACGACGAGGTCCGTGTACGGCATGTCTTCATCTTACGCCCCCGCCGGGAATATAATTGCGCTATGTCCGAAAACCAGATTCCCCGGCGCGGATTTCTGCGCGGCGCGTCCACGGCGACGGCAATGACCGCTCTTTCCTATTCGCGCGTCTACGGCGCGAACGAGCGCATCCAACTCGGCCTGATCGGCGCCGGCGAGCGCGGGCGCTACGACATGAGCAACTTCGTCAAGACTGGCATCGTCGACGTCGCTGCGGTGTGCGACGTTTACGCCGTCCAGATCGATAAGGCCCGGCAAGTGGCTCCCAAAGCGAAATCGTTCACCGATCATCGCAAGCTGCTCGAGCAGAAAGACGTCGATGTCGCGCTGATCGGCGTGCCGGACCACTGGCACGCGGCCATCGCCATCGACTCGCTCAATGCCGGCAAGGACGTCTACGTCGAGAAACCGTTGACCCTGCGCATCGAGGAAGGCCCGCCCATCGTCAAGGCGGCGCGCGTCAACAACCGCATCTGCCAGGTCGGAATGCAGCAGCGCTCCGGAAAGCATTACCTCGAGGCAAAGCACGAGTATATCGACACCGGCAAGCTGGGGAAGATCACCCTGGCCCGCACGTGGTGGCACGGCAACGGCTATCACCTGCGCAAAGCGCCGCCGGAGCTGGCGCAGCAGCCTTCGAATCTCGATTGGGCACGCTTCCTCGGACCCGTGAAGTGGCGCGACTGGGACCCGCAGCAATATTGGAACTGGCGCGCCTACCTCGATTTCGGCGGCGGGCAGGTCACCGACCTCTTCACCCATTGGATCGACGTCGTGCACATGTTCCTGGGTTCGGAGATCCCGACTTCGGCCGTCGCGGCGGGCGGCATCTATGAATACAAGGACGGCCGCACCGCGCCCGATACGATCAATGTCCTGCTCGAGTACCCGGCGCAGTTCACCGCCACGTTCGAGGCGACGCTCGTTCCGGGAATCACCGGCGCCGCCGTCGAATTCTGCGGAACCGAGGGCAAGCTGTACATCGATCGCGGGCGCTACGAATTCACGCCCAAGGCGCGCGGTGTGCAGCCGACGGTGGTCAAGCCGGAGAAAGTCAACCTGGACCTCGACCACGTGCAGAATTTCCTCGATTGCGTGAAGTCGCGCAAGCTGCCGAACGGTGACGTGCTGATCGGCCACCGCTCGGCGCAGGCCTCGCACCTCGGCAACATCGCGTACATGCAGAAACGGCGGATCGATTTCGATCCCGTGCGGGAAGAGATCCAGCCGTTCTGAGGCCCGGTAGGGCAGGCCCAGGGCCTGCCCCAAACGTGATTAGCGGCCATCGCCGCCGAGCCCGATCGGGTCTCCGGTTACCACCATCTCCACACGCCGGTTCTGCTGGCGTCCGGCGGCCGTGTCGTTCGACGCAACCGGATTCGCCTTGCCCAGCCCGACCGCGCTCACCGTCGCCATCGGCACGCCCTGCGAGATCAGGTAGTCGCGCACCGCGTCGGCGCGCTTTTGCGAAAGCTCCAGATTGTACTCATCGCTCCCGATGCTGTCCGTATGGCCCTCCAACTGGATCTTCAGGCCCGGATATGCCAGAAGGATGCCGGAGACCTTGGCCATTTTTTCTCTCGCGCCGGGCTTCAGCGTGTATTTATTGAAGTCGAACAGCACGTCCGAGATGTTGACGATGAGCCCGCGCGCGGTTTCCTGGGTTTCGAGAATGGCATTCAACTGCGCGCGCAGCCGTTCCCTGAGCTGGCTCTTTTCGGCTTCCGCCTGCTGCCGCGCGAGCTCCGCTTTTTGCGCATTCAGGCGCGCCTCCTCGGCTTTGGCCTCCAGCACTTTCTGCTTCTGAGCAGCCTGCGCCGCCGCCTCATCCGCCATGCGCTGCGCTTCCTGGGCCGCCTGGCGCTGGGCCTCCGCTTCCGCCCGGCGCTGCTGCTCCAGGCGAGCCTGCTCCGCCGCCCGTTCCGCCTGTGCCTTGGCCTCCGCCTCGCGCTGCGCCGCGGCCGAACGCTCGTTCGCCAGTTGCTCTTCGCGCATCTTCTTGATCGTAATGATCCGCGCGTCTTCCGCCATTTGCGCAGCCTCGCGGGCATTCGTCTCCGACTGTTTCACGTCCCGGCTCAGCAGCCCCCGCGCATTCTGCAGATCGATCAGCGCCTTCTGAAACGTATCCGCCGCATAGCGCTCCGCTCCGGCCAGCCGCGCGATTTGCACGGCGTTTTCAGCCTCCGCGAGCTGCAGCGGCCCCTTCGGATCGATGCGGACCGGCTGGTAAGCAGCGCGGTTCAAGACATATTGCCCGCGTTGCAGCAGCTCGAATTTCGCGTCCACCTGTTCGATCGTTCCGGTCGTATCGGACCGGACGAAGTTCTCCGCGACCACCACATCGCTCGGCTGCGTGACCGCGAAGTACGGTTCGGCGGTCACGATCAGGCCGAAGCTCTGCAGATCGGTCGTGGAGAGCAAATTCGCGTGGTCGCCCTGCAATGCCACCTCGCCGAGATTCATCGCCCGGCCTTCCGGCGTGATCGCCCATAAAACATAGGTCATGTACTCGGGCCCGAACTGGCTCGCCGGCGTCATGTGATCCAGGTGCGTTTCCACCTTCGTGGAGCCGAGCCGGCTGTCGACGCTCGCCGTTCCGCGCGCTTGCGGCATCAGTTCCGTGCCGCGGAAATCGATGTGGGTCGTGCCCGTGCGATGGTGATAGTTAATGGCCTTGGTCGTTCGGGAGACGACCGTAACCCGGAAAATCGGCATCGGCTGACCGGTTTCATTCGGGGTCAGCGGCTTCTGGATCTGCGTGGGGTTCGGCACCTGCGCGAGGCAGGCGCCCAGTGTGAAAAATAGCAGCGCCGCGGCTTTCATGTGTTTTCTCTCCTCCTCCGCGGTATGCAAGCAGTCAAATGCCCGATGTCCTGCTCCGCACGGAACGGCGGCCGTAACCAAAATCTCATCTCCGGCGAATATACAATCAAGAAACCATGCTGATTCTGAAACCTGGGGACCTTCGCTACTCCGAGATCACTCCGAAACCGGTGTATCTGAACCGCCGGCGGTTTCTCGCCGCCGTGCCGGCGGCGCTGGTGGCGGCGCGCGCGGCGCGTGGCGCGGCGGCGCGGCTGCCGAACGTCGGCAAAAGCCAGTTCAGCACTTCGGAGCCGGTCACCGCCGAGAATGTCGTGACCCGCTACAACAACTTCTACGAGTTCGGCACGGGCAAAGGCGACCCCGCCCACAACGCGCAGAACTTCAAGACGGAGAACTGGACCGTCTCGGTCGAAGGCGAGTGCGCCAGGCCGCGCAAGTTCTCGATGGATGAGATCCTGAAGCTGGCGCCGCTCGAGGAGCGCATTTACCGGCACCGCTGCGTGGAGGCCTGGTCGATCGTGGTGCCGTGGATCGGCTACTCGCTCTCCGCCCTCCTCAAGCAGGTCGAGCCGGCGCCGAAAGCGAAGTTCGTCGCGTTCCAAAGCTACTGGGACACGCGCCAGATGCCGCTCGCGCGGCCGGAGATCGCGGGCATCGAGTTCCCCTATGTGGAGGGGCTGCGCATCGATGAGGCCATGCATCCGCTGGCGCTGCTGTGCGTGGGGATGTACGGCGAGAGCCTGCCGCCGCAGGATGGCGCCCCGGTGCGGCTGGTCGTGCCGTGGAAGTACGGGTTCAAGAGCATCAAGTCGATCGTCAAAATCAAGCTGACGGGCGGCATGCCCCCGACCACCTGGAACATGGCCAACGCCCACGAATACGGCTTCTATTCCAACGTGAACCCCAATGTCGACCATCCCCGCTGGAGCCAGAAAATGGAGCAGCGGCTTCCCGGCATCTTCAAAAACCATCCGACCCAGATGTTCAACGGCTACGGCGAACAGGTCGCGAGCCTGTACAGTGGCATGGACCTGAGGAAATATTACTGATGCTGCGCAGCCGTGCGATGAAAATCGCCGTCTTCCTGGCGTGCCTCGCGCCGTTCTGCAACCTGGCCTGGCGCCTCTACCGGCAGGATCTCGGGCCCAATCCGCTCGAAACGCTGACCCACGGCACCGGCGATTGGGCCATCCGCATGATCGCGGCGACGCTCGCGATCACGCCGCTCCGCAAGCTCCTGAAGCAGCCGGACCTGATCCGCTACCGGCGGATGCTCGGGCTATACGCGTTCTTCTACGGCTGCCTGCACTTCACCGTCTATCTCTATTTCGACAAGCTGTTCGACTGGCAGGAGATCCTCAAGGACGTGGCCAAGCGCCCGTTCATCACCATGGGATTTGCTGCGTTCGTCTGCATGGCCCCGCTCGCGCTGACCTCGACCAAAGGATGGATCCGGCGGCTCGGCGGAAAGCGCTGGCAGCGTCTGCACCGGCTGGTGTACATTGCCGGGATCGCCGCCGTCATCCATTACTACTGGCTCGTGAAATCGGACGTGCGCCTGCCGCTGCTCTACGGCGCGATCGTCGGCACGCTGCTGTTGTACCGCCTCGTCGCGCGGTTCCAGACGCGCAGCGCATCGGCCCCCGTCCGCCTGCGCGCCGTATCGGAGCCGCGGCCGTAAGGGAGCCGTGGCCGCGGCCCATCGGCGGCCGTTCACCACGAGGCGCCGCCTGTACAATCGAACTCATGAGACTGGCTGCAATGCTGCTCGTGCCGGCAATGCTTTCCGCCGCGGATTGGAAGATCGATCACGTGACGCTGGCGGGACGCGACCTCAACACCATGCAGGCGGCCCTCGCCGCGGCCGGCATCGCGACGGTGTTCGGCGGCGCGCACGCCAACTCCGTGACCGAGATGGCGCTGGCGAGCTTTCCGGATGGGTCGTATCTGGAAGCCATTGCCGTCCGGCCCGGCGCCGCGGACGACGCGATCGCGCGGCACGAATGGGCGGCATTTCTGAAACAGCCGGGCATGCCGTGTGCGTGGGCCCTCCGCTCGCCGGATCTCGCGGCGGACGCGGCCCGGCTGCGGCAGGCCGGAGTCGCCGTCGGGCCGCCGGTGCGCGCCGGGCGAACGCGGCCCGATGGCGTGCAAATCGAGTGGGAAACGGTCAACGTCGGCACGGAAACGCGTGGCACTTTCTTTCCGTTCCTCATCCACGACCTCACGGCCCGCGATCTTCGCGCATTTCCGCAGGGCAAGCCGGTCAGCCGCGAATTCGCCGGCGTGGCGTACGTGGTAGTTGCAGTACCCAACCTGGACCGGGCCATCGAACGGTACCGGTCAGCTTTCGGCCTGGGCGCGCCGGTACGGCAGACGGACCGTGAATTCGGCGCGGAACTGGCGCAATTCCCCGGCCCGGTCATCCTGGCTCAGCCGCTTTCGGCGGATTCGTGGCTGGCGCGCCGGATTGCGGAGTACGGCCCCGGACCCTGCGCCTTCCTCCTTTCCGGACCCGCCGCAAGTGGCGCTTCCCGTTCGCGATGGTTCGGCCGCGAAATCGTCTGGCTGACGTCCGGAACTCTCGGATGGCATCTCGGGGCGGTACGGTAAGTCCCAACGGTTGGTTGAGCTACAGGCCGTTTGGACTACAAACCGTTCCACAAATACTAAGTACTTGAATCGAAAGGCTCAAGGCCGCATGCTGGAGTCGTGCGGCAGATACTTCGAGCGGCGGTTTGGATTCGCCGGTCAGCCAACCGCTTCCGTGGAGAACTCGTGGAACGGCGGCAGCGTGACCGGTTGCGGACGCATTTCACCGTCGCGATCCAGGCACCCAACGGCTACTTCGAGGCGCACGGCATCAATGCGAACCGCCACGGCGTGGGACTCGATTCGCCGGAGCCGATCGAACCCGGCAGCCTCGTGTTCCTGCAACTGCCGCAGTGCGGACTCGCCGGTTTCGCCTACGTGCGCCATTGTCTGGCGCGTCCGGACGGCCGGTTTACCATCGGGCTGCGCTTCCGCGGAAGCCTCTACCGCGAACGGCGGCCCGAATTCGGCGGCCGCTGGCATTATGTAAAAGCCACACATGGCGCCTGCGGCGCCTGGGACGGCTGCGCGGACGCATAACGCCATTCGGATGCAAGCGCAGCGGATGAGCGGTATGTCCCTTGCGGTCCACTCATCCGCGGCCCTTACGCATTGCCCGGCCTAGTGATGGTGGTGATGTCTCAACCGGCTGTACGCGTACCCCGCGCCGCCGCCGAGCACTCCGCCCACAACCGCTCCGCCCGCGCCGCCCGCGAGACCCCCGACCAGTGCACCGCCTCCAGCCCCAATCGCCACGTTCCTCTTCGTGTGCGTGCGATGGTGATAGTAGTAGTACGTCTGGGTATGATGATTATTGTAGGGTTGGCCTGCGACCCCGGGCGTAGCCACACTGAAGAGCATACCGGTCGATAATACCGCCGATAAGAGTAGCTTCTTCATAAACGTTCCCCTGTAAAAACCAGTGCAAGTCGAATGCCGCCGAAGCGTACGCTCTCGTACGCACCCACGAGCGCGCGCGCGAACCCCTTACACTCCGCGCTCCGGGCCGTTCTCCAGTTTCCACAAAATCTGCCGGAGCATGCCTAAGAGCACCGGCGCGTCATGAGCGGAAATACGCAGGCGCAGCACCAGGCGGCGGACCTTTTCCTCGGTCGACGTGGCAGTGACCGGATTGATGTAGCCGCTCGAGCGCAGGGCGTCGAGAAGGAGCCTGACGATCTGCTCGGTTTCCCCGGCGTTGGCGGGCTTGCTGCGCTCCGGGCGTGCGCTTACCGCCGCGGGGTCGCGCGCCAGCTCGTAGAGGCACAGGGCGACCGCCTGGCCGAGGTTCATCGAGAGATCCTGGCGCACGGTTGGGATGCGCATCAGCCAGTGGCAGTGGCTGAGATCCTCGTTGGAAAGGCCGAATTTCTCCGAGCCGAACAGCAGGGCTACCGGCGCGTTCTGGAGGCGGCGGCGGATCACCCGGGCACCGTATTCCAGGCGTCGCAGCGGGTGCTGTAACTCGCGGTGGCCCACCGACGTGGTGCCCACGACCAGACCCGCGCCGGCAACCGCCTCGGCGACGCTCCCGCACTGCGCCGCCGATTGGAGCAGAGGGGCCGCGCCCACCGCGGAGCGAGCCTCGCGAAACGCCGCATCGTACGGATTCACGGCGCAGAGGCGCGAAAAACCGAAGTTCGCCATGGCGCGCGCCGCCGCCCCGATGTTCAGGGGATTGCGCGTGGCGACCAGGACCACATGCAGGTTGTCTTTCCAGTCTGAGGCGATGTTTGGTTCCCTATTTCACTCTAATGCAGAGCCAGCGGTGGTGCAGGCACATCTGCTGCCGCGGTGAATATCCGCACCCGTCCCGGCACAGGCCTGTGAAGCGCCGTCCCGCACAATTCGGGCGGCGGCGAATGCGTGAGAAGGAACACTGGCGAAACCGTCTTTGCGCATTCCAAAATGCGTGAATGCAACTATCGCCGCAACAAATGGAGGCATTGTCGTTTTTCGACCGCGTGCCCGCCGAATGGCGGTCGCGGGCCGCCGGCGAGCTCGCTCGCGTGAACGTGATCGCGCAACGCAACGCCTGCGTGCATCGTGTGCATCAGGAACATCCGGGTATCCGGAGCATGCTCGATATCGGGTGCGGGACGGGCGAGCTGGTGCTCGAAATGGCGGCGCAAAACGTGGAGGCGACGGGCATCGACTTCGCCCCCGGCATGATCGAAGTCTGCGAACGGCGGCGGCGCGAAACGGGCGCTCGCCTGGCGCGGTTCCGCTGTTGCTCCATCTGGGAGTTCGATGGGCCGCCGGGCAGCAAGGACCTGATCAGCGCGCTCGGCTTCATCGAGTATGTCACCCGGCCGGAGCTGGGGCGGCTGTTCGAGATCTGCCGCGGCATGCTGCGGCCCGGCGGATTGCTGGTCGTGAGTTCACGGAACCGGCTGTTCAACGTGGTCTCGATGAATGAATACACGCGCATCGAGATGGAGCTCGGGACCGTGGACGCGCTGCTGCGGGAGGCGACGGCGTGGGGCAGCGCTCCGGACCTCGAAACGGCGCTCGCCGCCACACCGCCGCAGGAGCTGCCGCAGCACAGCGATCAGCCGCCCTCCTGGATCTCGGTGGGCGTGCGGCACCAGTACACACCGGGAGGCCTCGCCCATATTCTCACCGGCTCCGGCTTCGAGGTGCTCACCGCCTATCCGGTGCATTACCACGCCGTCCCTCCGGCGGCAACCGCGGCGCTGCATGGAACCTATGTCGGATTTTCGAACCTGCTGTTCGACGCGGCGCCCGAAAATCACCACCTCATTCCGTTCTGCTCCAGCTTCGTGCTCGCGGCGCGGAAACGCTGAAGGCTGCGGCAGCTCGGGCGGCGGCTATTTCTTCTTCGGCTCCCCTTCGAGCGCCGGCACGCCGAAGTGTCCGCTGAGCTCCGAAAGCGTGTCGAGATCCACCGGACCCACGATGTTCACCACCGTGAACTCCTTGGGTCCGGCGGCCAGAATCGCCACGCCGGTTACCTTTTGGTTTTCGGTGCGGAGATAGACCTCGGCGGTCTCGCCATCCTCGGTTGCCTTGTAGCCGGCGATGCGCGACCACTCCGGCTCTTTGAGGCGGGCGCGGACGGCATCGAGGTCGGCCGCCGACCACTCGCCTTCGCGCTTGAACTCGAAGCTGCGGATGTAGATGCCATCGAGCGAGGCGACCAGCTTTTTGACCTTGGCCTCATCGGGATCGCTCCCATCGAGGAACCGCGCGGCCAATTGCAGCGTCCCGCGATTCAGCGAAATATCGACGCTGTTCGAGGCGCGCGCGGCCAACCGTTCGAAATCGAGCTTGAACTGCTGCGCGGCGAGCGCCCCGGCCGCCGCCAGCAACAGGCCGATGCGCCTCAAGGCCGCACCTCGCGCACGCGGGTCTGAATCCGGTTGAGGTGGCGCGCCGTGATGCGGATGGCCGCCAGGACTTGCTCCTTCGCCGCCTGGCCCTGATGCCGCCGGTACGCTGCGCCGCCGGCGAACACGAGCATCAGGCCGGCGGCGAGCGCTCGATACGCCGCGGCGCGATGCCGGCTCCAGCCCGCTGCGCCGCGGCTCTCGTCCGCGCAGGCAGTCGTGACGCGATCCGCAAATCCAGGTGGCGCAGGGCGCCGCGCCAGCGCCGCTTTCAATTGTTCTTCCAGCTTGTCCATTGCCTTCTTCCCGAGTCCTTCCGGTCCGGCCGCTGTTTACCGCCGCGGCTCCGTCACTCCTTTACGCTCCAGTTTCCCGCGCAGCAGCGCGAGCGACCGCTGCAGGTGGCTCTTCACCGTCCCGAGCGGCATGCCGAGGACTTGCGCGATCTCCGATGGCTCGAGCTCTTCCTGATACCGCAACACCATCACCGCGCGCGGCGCCTCCGGAAGCGATTGCACCAGCCGCCGCAGCAGATCGCCGAGCAATGCGTCCTCGGGCGGCATGCGCATTCCGGGCTCCGGCACTTCTTCCAGGGCCACCACCGGACGGCGCTTGCGCCGGCGGCTTTCGTCGATCGCCCGCTGCATCGTCACCTTGCGCAGCCAGAACACCGCGTGCTCCTGCGAGGCAATCCGGTCGAGGCTGCGGTAGAGCGAGAGAAACACATCCTGCGCCAATTCTTCGGCGGCCGCGCGATCGTGCAGCAGATGATACGCGAGGCTGAAAACCATCGCTTGATTGGCCTGCACCACGCTGTGGAACTCCTCCCGCGTCATCCTGTGCAAATCATGTGGAAATCATGTGAACAAAATGTGCAAATCGGTTCTGTGCAAATGCTGTTGAAATTCTGTTGATATCGTGTGCAAAACATCCTCTACTTTCCATCCGCCTCGTAGGTCACGCTGCTGGTCACTTCGGCGCGCTTGAACTCCGAGTTGGTCATCGCGATCGTGACCGTCCGCCTATAGAAGAATACCGCCCGGATTTCGAATTCGCCGCCGTAGCTGACCGGAAACCAGACGCCATCCGCGAATTTTTGATACGTGACGTTGAAGCCGAGGCCGCGGATATTGGTGCCGAGCAGCGTTTTGAGCCAAAGCGGCGCTTTCCAGGCAAGATCGGTGCGGACATTGACCGGCTGATATTCTTCGGCGTCGATCAGCGCTTCGCCGGCCCAGGCGGCGCCGTTGTCGTCGAGATCGTCGAGGCCAGGCTTCTTTTTGGGCTCGAAATGGACGCAGTAGACATCGCGGCCGCGGAAGGTCTGACGATCCAGAAATTGGAAATTGTACTTGAGCTGCTGATGGTAAGTGAGCGGAAATAAGTTCACCGCAATGCCGTCGCGCCCTCTGTGGTCGTTCAGCATATCGTTGGCCATGCTGTTCAGCAGTTCGCCGTCGATGTCCATGTCTCTGTATTTGTAGCCGGGCTGCGAATACCCGATGGATTGGCTGCCGGCCTGATATTTGCCGTCGAATGCGGCCAGCGTGCGGTCGATGCCGCGGAATTTAGGGCGGATGCTGTATTCGCGGTGCTCTTCGCGCGCGATCTTCCCGTTGGCGCGGACCAGCCTCAGCACCTGTTTCTGGCGGTACTGATAGCTGGTGCGCAGTTCCTGCGATTTGGCCTGGTTGAGCGCGACGCGGCGCATGATCTCGCCGATATCGGGCGTCTGGGCGCACAGGCATGCGGCGGAAAGGACCGCGGCAGCGAGCAGTTTCATTTCGTGCCTCCACCGATGTATACGAAACCGGCGCGGGCGGCGAACGCGGAATTACGCGGCGAAGATTTTTTCGAGCGGGATTTCGAGGCCGGGGAGGAGCGGGGTCTGGATGGCGCGGGTTTCCTGGCGTGCGGTGCCGGAAGGGACATAAACCCAGGCGTCGCGGCTCTTTGGATACAGCAGCCAGACTTCGGCCGCTCCATTGGCCAGGTACTCGGCGACTTTGGCATGGAGAGCGGGGGCGGTATCGAACTCGGAAACCACCTCGAAAGCGATTAACGGCGCCCCAATATAGAATTTTTCGCTGGCCTGATCGGGGTGGGTCAAACTGACGTCAGGCCGCAACCAGGACGCAGGCTCGCCGGGGAAGAGGTAACCCATCTCGAAGTGCACTCGGCCCAGGCGGAGTGATGGCTGTGTTCGCCGCATTTCTTCTGTGGCCGCTTCCAGCAGCGTGAACAGGGCTTGGCACACCAACATGTGGACAAGGTATGGAGGCGGCAATCGAATCAGTTCTCCTTTCAGCAGTTCAACCCGATCGGCGCCAAAATCCAGGCGCTCGAAATCCGCGAAGCTCAGCAGCGTGGTGCTCGCCATGCCCTCATCATACGCCCCTGAGTGAAAACATTCCTACCCCCTTTTGTTCGGTTGCGAAACGGGATATTCTGGATGCTTCAGGAGGGGGAGCCATCGTCAGATTCTGCGTGCTGGCCAGCGGCAGCTCCGGGAATGCCGCCCTGATCGCCACCGAAAAGACGCGCATTCTGGTGGATGCGGGGCTGAGCATGCGGGAGCTTGCCAGGCGGCTGGCGGAGGCCGGGGAGGACATCGCACGGCTGGACGCCATTCTGATCACGCATGAACACTCCGACCACGTCTCCGGGCTGCCGGTGCTGGCGCGCCGGTTGAAAAAGCCCTGCTACCTGACGCATCTGACGCGGCCCGCCATCGACTGGGGCCCCGGCGACCCGGTGGTGGAGTCGTTTCAGGCGGGGGCGAGCTTCGCGATCGGCGATATCGACGTGCAGAGCTTCAGCATCCCGCACGACGCCGTCGATCCGGTGGGCTTCCGCTTCGAAGCGCAGGGCGTGCGGATAGCGATCGCCACCGATCTCGGCTACGTGCCGGAATCGGTGAAATACCACCTGCGGCGCACGGACGTGCTGCTGCTCGAAGCCAACCACGATCTCGACATGCTGAAGGTGGGGCCGTATCCGTGGTCGGTCAAGCAGCGGGTGATGAGCCGCGTGGGGCATCTTTCGAATCTGGGGATGTCCGAGTACCTGATGCAGGATCTCGATTCGACGACGGCGCATGTGATCCTGGGCCATCTGAGCCAGCAGAACAACCACCCCGAGATTGTGCGGATGGTGGCGGCGCAATCCATCGAGCAGCGCGGTCTGGCGACGCAGCTTTCCATCGCCGGGCAGAACCGGCCGTCGGAAGTTCTGCAATTTTAGCGCTGCCGCTGCGGCCGCGCGGTGTGGCCGCGAAGCCGTAGCGGAGCGGCGCATCTTCCGGAGAGACTTCATGATTCCTCGATATACGCGGCCCGAAATGGGCCGGATCTGGAGCGACCAGAACAAATTTCAGCAGTGGCTGGAGGTGGAGCTGGCGGCCTCGGAGTCGCTGGCGGAGCTGGGGGTGGTGCCGGCGGAGGCGGCGAAGCTGCTGCGCGCGCACGCCGGCTTCGACGTGGCCCGCATTCACGAAATCGAGCGCGAAGTCAAGCACGATGTGATTGCCTTCACGACGTCGGTCGCGGAGACGATGGCGAAGGCCGGGCACGCGGAGGCCTCGCGCTGGCTGCACTACGGGCTGACTTCGAACGATGTGGTCGATACCGCGCAGGCGCTGCAGCTGCAGCAGGCGGCGGCCATCGTGATCCGCAATCTCGAAGACCTGCGGGAGGTGCTGCGCCGGCGCGCGCTCGAATTCCGGCACACGGTGCAGATCGGCCGGACGCATGGCGTGCACGCCGAGCCAATCACATTCGGGCTGAAGCTGGCGATCTGGTATGAGGAAGCGGGGCGCGACCTGGCGCGGGTGCGCGCGGCGGCGGAGGACCTGCGCGTCGGCAAGACCTCGGGCGCGGTCGGGACCTTCGCCCACATCGGGCCGGAGGTGGAAGAGTTGATCTGCGCGCGGTTGAATCTGAAGCCGGCGCCCGTGGCCTCGCAGGTGATTCAGAGGGACCGGCACGCGGCGTTTGTGGCCGCGCTGGCGCTCGCCGCGGCGCTGTGCGAGAAGATCGCGCTCGAAGTGCGGCACCTCCAGCGCACGGAAGTGCGGGAGGCGGAGGAGTACTTCGCGCGCGGGCAGAAGGGCAGCTCGGCCATGCCGCACAAGCGCAACCCGGTGACGAGCGAACAGATCTGCGGCCTGGCGCGGGTGGTGCGGGCCAACGCGCAAGCGGCGTTCGAGAACATCGCGCTGTGGCACGAGCGCGATATCTCGCATTCTTCCGTGGAGCGCGTCATCCTGCCGGATTCGACCATCCTGGCCGACTACCTGCTGCACAAGACCGTGCTGCTGGTGGATCAGCTCCTGGTGTACCCCGAGCGCATGCGCCGCAATCTGGAGCAGACGCGCGGGCTGGTGTTCTCGGGCCAGTTGCTGCTGGATCTCGCCGCCGCGGGCATGCTGCGCGAGCAGGCGTACCGGATCGTGCAGGGGCATGCGATGCGCGCCTGGGAAGAGGAAGGCGACTTCCGCGCGGCGATCGAAGCGGACCCGGAAATTCGCCGCGTGCTGCGCCAGGAACAGATCGCGGAGGCGTTTTCGCTCGAGCGGCAATTGCGGAACGTGGACCGGATCTTTGAGAGGGTGTTCGGAAAGTAGGGCAGGGCCATGCCCTGCCCGGCAGCAAAAACCGCCGAAGATCGGCGGTTTCACCAGCGTAGATTCAATCACTTACGAATCAAAACCGCCGAATCTCGGCGGTTTTTGCTTTTTGCGGGCAGGCCATGGGCCTGCCCTGCCGTTACATTCTCACTGGGGCGCGCGTGGTGAACACGAGCGCGGCTTCGGCCGGTATGGTGAGTTCTTCCTTGCCGGTGGCGGCAGCGCCCGCGGTGCCGGCTCCACCTCCGGCGAGCGCGCCGATGGCTGCGCCTTTACCGCCGCCGGCGATGGCGCCGATCGCGGCTCCGAGGCCGGCGCCGCCGCCGATGAGAAATGCATTGCGCTTTTTGTGCGGCGCTCCCATGCGCTCGACCTGGCTGGTGCGCAGCGGATATTCCCTGCCTTCGACGCGCAGCGAATCGAGCGTCAGCGCAAGGACCGCGCGGCCTTCGAGACGCCCCGAGGCGGCGGACTGCGTCAGGTGTCCACGGAGCCGCGCGCCCGCGGGTACCGCGATCTGTCCCTCCACCATGATGGGGCGGCTCAGCGTGGCGGTGAATTCATCGCCGGGCTGATTGCGGCGTGTCGAGACGCCGGTATCGAGCCGGACGCGGAGCGCCGTTCCGGCAGGGATCACCATTTCGGGGCGGGCAGCGGCGGCAGGTGGCGGCCCTCCCGGGGCTGGCGGTTCGGCAGCGGGCTGCGCGACGGGCTCAGGACTGCCTGCCTGCGGCGGAGCGGGCGCGGTCTGCGCGGCGGTTGCCGGCGCCGGTGTGGCCGAGGTCTGCGCAACCGGAACGGGACCATTCGATTTCGAGCATGCTGCGAGCAGCAACAGTGGGATGAGAGCGGGCCATCGTCGCATTTCGATTTTCGGTGCCTCCGGGCACAGATGCCATGCAAGCAGCGTGCCACGTGTTTGCCGGCGCGCATTTGTAGAATGCAGACGCATTGCAGGCGACTGCGGCCGTGCCAAAGCGGAAAAAATTACATTGAATCCGGCACTGCCTGCCGTACAATCGTTCTATGGGGTACACGCCCTCTACGTCCCGCCCCGGCCTATTCGGCTCCGATTAACCGTCCTCACGCGCCTTCACGCGGCGCGCGGCGGGATGCGATGACGGCTTCCGGCGCGCAGGACTTCAAACCAACTTCACAATATTTCAGGAGCCGATATGAGCGAAACCAGAGAACAGGTCCGCCCGGACCTGCCGCATCTGGCCGGTCCCGTTCCGGGACCGAACGCCCGCGCGATGATCGCGCGCGATAGCGCCGTGATTTCTCCGTCGTACACGCGCGCCTATCCGCTGGCGGTCCAAAGCGGCGAAGGATGCATGATCGATGATGTAGACGGCAACCGGTACCTCGACTTCAGCGCCGGCATCGCGGTGGTCGCGGCGGGGCATTGCCATCCGCAAGTGGTCGCCGCCATACAGGAGCAGGCGGCGCGGCTGATCCACATGTCCGGGACCGATTTCTATTACGAGGAGATGGTCGCGCTGGCGGAAAAGCTGGCGGAGATCGCGCCCGGAGAGGTGCCGCGGCGGGTCTCGTTCGGCAACTCCGGAGCCGAGGCGGTCGAGGGCTGCCTGAAGCTGGCCCGGTATGCCACGGGCCGCGACAAGCTGATCGCATTCTACGGCAGCTTCCATGGACGCACCATGGGCGCGCTCTCGCTGACCGCGCGCAAGGCGGTGCAGCGCTCCGGTTTTGCGCCGCTCGTGCCGGGCGTGGTCCACGCGCCCTACCCGTATTGTTACCGCTGCGCCTACGGCAAGGAGCCGGATACCTGCGCGGTGGAGTGCGTGCAGTTCATCGAGAACACGCTGCTCAAGACGGTCGCGCCGGCCGAGGAGACCGCGGCCATCGTCATCGAGCCGGTGCAGGGAGAGGGCGGTTATATCGTGCCGCCGCGCAAGTTTTTCGATGAGTTGACGCGCGTGGCGCAAAAGCACGGGATCCTGATCATCGCCGACGAAGTGCAATCCGGCATGGGCCGCACGGGCAAGATGTGGGCTTCCGAGCATTTCGGCCTGGTTCCCGACATTCTGGCGGTGGCGAAAGGGATTGCGAGCGGCATGCCGCTCGGCGCGACGGTGGCTCGCGCGAGTCTCATGACCTGGCCGCCCGGCGCGCATGCTTCGACTTTCGGCGGCAATCCGGTTTCGTGCGCCGCGGCGCTGGTGACGATCGCGCTGCTCGAAGAGAAGCTGGTGGCGAACGCCGCGCGGATGGGCGAGCACATCATGGAGCGCCTGCGCGAATGGCCCGGACGATTCCGGAACGTCGGCGACGTGCGCGGGCTGGGGCTGATGATCGGCATCGAACTGGTGCGCGACCGGGAGACGAAGGAGCGGGCGCCCGAATTGCGCGACTGCGTCGTGGAACAGGCCTTCCGGCGTGGCCTGCTGGTGCTCGGGGCGGGAGAGAACACGATCCGGCTCTGTCCGCCGCTGGTGGTGACGCGCGACCAGTGCGATTTCGCGTTGGAAACGCTCGAGGAGTGCCTCACGGCGGCGGCGAAGTAGGTGCGGGCCGGGCATGCCCGGCCCCTACGAATCCCCATCGCGGGTGGCGGCGGCGTGGTTGGCGGCAGGGCGCCGTTGCTACTCTGGAGAGGTGTCCGACGGCCAGCACGCGCGAATGAAAATCCTCGATGTGGGCTGCGGGATTCACAAGCAGCCGGGGGCGATCGGGCTCGACCGCAATCCGGCGAGCCGCGCCGACGTGCTGGCGGATCTCGACCGCTTCCCCTACCCGTTCGCGGACGGCGCCTTCGACCGGTTGACGGCGATTCACGTGATCGAACACGTGGACGACGTGATCCGCACCATGGAGGAGTTTCACCGGCTGGTGCGGAAGGGCGGCACGGTGCGGATCGAAACCCCGCATTACACCGATTTCAGCTCCTTCTGCGATCCGACCCACAAGAGCCACCTGAACAGCTTCAGCTTCCGGTATTTCGGTGAAAACCACGGGGGCTTCGGGTATTATTCCCGGGCGCGGTTCCGCGAAATTTCGGTGCGGGTAAAGCTGCTGGCGCTCTGGCGCTGGCTGGGCTTCGAGTTCCTGGTCAATCGTTTCCCGCGCTATCGGCGCTTCTGGGAATATTACCTGTGCTATATCGTGCGCGGTAAGGCGATGGAGTTTGAGTTTGAGGTTTTGAAATGACCTTGCCGATCGCGGTGGCGTAGACCATCGCGGCGGCTACGCCGACCGAGCCGAGCGCCATCCAGAAGACGGCATCGAGTCCCCAGCGGCCGGCGACTGCTCCGGCTACGGCGGAGCTGGCGGCGACGAACAGGTCGTAGAACGCGTTGAGTGCGCCCAGCGCCGAGCCGCGCTCGGCGGCGGGCACGCGGCCGACCACGACGGACGCGAGCGCCGGCCAGGGGAAGGAGTAGCCGAGGCCGACCAGCAGCGCGGCCGGGATGTCGAGGATGGGGGAGTGGCCGGCCGCAATGGCGATCAGGCCGACGGCGAGGAACGCGTATCCGGCGTAGAGGCTGATGCGCGGTCCGACGCGGTCCGGCAGCGCTCCGAAGGCGGCGCGCCCGAAGAGCACGGCGAGCGCGAAGGCCGAAAAGGCCCAGGTGGTGCCAACGTGTCCGCGCTGCCGCAGCAGCAGGATGAGAAAACCGGACATGGCGGCGTAAGTGACGTTGCCGAACCCCAGGATGAAGCCCGGCAGCAGCACCTGCGGCGGGAACCAGCGAGTGGGCTCGCTCTGATGCGGCAGAGCTTCCTCGGGCATCAGGCTTACGATGCAGATGACGATGGCGGAAGAGATCGCGACGAACCCGGCGACACGGCCCATCGTGCCGAGCGCCTGGCCGATCGCGGGGCCGACCGAAACACCGCCCCAGATCCCGGAGGAGAGGAATCCGAGGGCCTGCGCGCGCCGGTTCTCCGGCGCGACGTCGACCGCCCAGGCAACCGCCGCGGTAACGAAGAAGCCTTCGCCCAGCCCGTGCAGCACGCGTGCGGGCGGCATGGCCCACAGCCCGAAAACGGGGAAATAGAGCACGCCGGCGCCGACGCAGAAGGCCATGCCGAGCAGCAGCGCGATGCGGCGTCCGTGCCGGTCGGCGATGCGGCCGGCGAAGAGGCGGCCGAGCAGCGCAAAGGCCGAGGAGAGGCCGATCAGCAGGCCGGTGACGAAGGTGGATGCGCCCGCCTGCACGTGCAGGTAGACGGGGAGCATCGGGATCACGGCGCCGAAGCCCAGCATCCCCACGAAAGCTGCGCCTACGATGCGCCAGATCCGGGAACCCATCTTTATCGAGCGTAACAGCAGACCATGGGCCCGCGCCACCGCCGGATAACTGTTAGATTAGAGCTGATCGCTTCATGATTTCCCTGCTGTATCGCGCAGCCGACGCCGTCCGGCGGCGCTCGCACGGCCAGGACCACGGCCGCATCGGCGAAGATCTGGCGCACCGCTATCTGCGGGACCGCGGCTGTACCGTGGTCGCGCGGAATTACCGCACGCGTTCGGGATCGGGTGAAGTCGATCTGGTGGTGTGGCACGGCGCGGTGCTGGTGTTCGTCGAGGTGAAGACGCGCGCATCGGACGCGTTCGGCTCGCCGGCAACCGCGGTGGACGCGGAAAAACGGATGCGGCTGCAATACGCCGCGCGGGATTATGCACGGCGCGCGAACGTCGAATGGGAGAAGACGCGGTTCGACATCGTGAGCATTTTGCTTGGCAGGCCGCCGCGCATCGAGTGGCTGCGGGACGCGTTTCGTTAGCGGTGGCGCGTTCGCACGGGATATTCGGGCGGGCGATTTTGGTATACTCAGTTTTGTCCCGTGGGCGGGAGTAATTCAGTGGTAGAATGCCAGCTTCCCAAAATGGCTTTCGATTGTAAACAAAGACGATAGCGTTTTTGTTGGCCCTGTTCTGGCGATCAGGTTCATAGAGTTTTCATTCCGAACTTCCCCGAAAATCCGAGTAGTGTTCAAACGGTGTTCAGCCCACCGACGGTAGTCTCTGATACTTCGCAATCGTCTTCTTGGTCAGGGCCGCCCCGAACGCGAGATCAGGATTGTCGCTATAGAGGGAAAGCGCGATTCTGAGGTTCCGAAGACCCTTCCGCACTTGCCCCTGCTCACAAGAGATCTCTCCCAGTCGCCGATAGATGTACGC
>DATGMB010000263.1:0-33317 GCA_035293845.1 Bryobacteraceae bacterium | reverse complement strand
CTGGCTTACCGGAAGCGCATCATGGGGACGATCACCCGGCTGATCGCTCGCCCGGAAGATGTCGAGGACGTCGCGCAGGAAGTTTTCCTGCGGCTGTATTTTTCGCTCGATCAACTCCGGGAGGAGAAGGTCTTTGAACCGTGGCTGTACCGCCTGACCGTCAACGCGGCTTTCGACTATCTTCGTAAGTTGCGGCGGCGGCAGGAGTTCCGCATGTCGGATCTGTCCGAGCAGCAGGTCATGATGGCCGATGCGGCGGCGGGCGGCAAGGCGGATCTGGATGAGCAGCACCAGAAAAAGGTGCGGGAGTCGGTCGATTCGCTTCTCGGAGCGGTTTCCGAGGCGGATCGCATCCTGCTCATGCTGAAGGAAGTCGAAGGGCTTTCGTTAAAGGAACTTGAAAAGATCTACAAGGTCAACGAAAATGCTCTTAAGGTTCGGCTGTTCCGGGCGAGGCAGCGTGTGCTGAAAGCGTTCGGGGCCGGGGAAAAGAAGTAGCTCCCGGCCGGGAAGGGCCGTCTGGCCAGGAGCCGGGATAGCCTTGGGATTGGGGTAGAAGTAGAGGTATCATGCAGCCTATGCGCGCGAGCGATGAGGAAAGACTGGACGCCCTGTTCCGGGCGTTCGCGGGGGCGTGCCCGGATCGGGATCCATCCGCGAATTTCATGCCGAACCTGTGGCGGCGCATCGAGGCCCGCCAAACCTTTGCGTTTTCATTCCGCCGCATGGCCAATGCGCTGGTCACGGCGGCAGTCGCGCTGTCGATCGCGCTCGGCGTGTACATGGCAATCCCCCACACGGTGGCTCCGGCCGGCTCCCAGAGCTATATTGAGGCATTGGCGGAAGCCAACGCGCTCGATGCGCCCGATATCGTAGGACCAGTCCATCTGTATCCAGCCTCGGAAACCGGCAGGTGAACTGCCCATGCCCAAAAACAGGTTCTCCGCGCTACTTTCGGTGCTTCTTGTCTTTTCGAGCGGCGTCCTTGTGGGCGTCGTCGGCCACCGCCTCTACACCGTGAATTCGGTGACCTCGGGTTCGACGACGGCTCCAACCCGTCCTCCCCGGCCCGATCCCGAAGAGGTTCGCCGCCGGCTGATCTCCGAAATGCGCGACAAGGTGAAGCTGGACGACCAGCAACTGGCCCAGCTCAACCGGATTTACGATCAGACCCGCCAGCGATTTGACGAGCTGCACAAGAAGGGCAGCCAGGAAAGCCGGGCCCTCTGGGAGAAGCAGAAAGAAGAGATCCGGGCGATCCTCCGCCCCGACCAGATCCCGCTCTACGACAAATATCAGAAAGAACGGGACGAGCAGCGTCACCGCAACGACAAGCAGCGGAAGGAAACGAAGTAAGAGCGCTTCAGCGGAAATAGAGAACGGCCGCGGGATGCGTAAACATCCGCGGCCGTTTTTCTTTTGCTACGCCGTCGGCTGCGTCTTCTTGGCGCCGCGGGTCGCGCGGTACTTCTTCTCGAACCGATCGACGCGGCCGGCCGTATCGACCAGCTTCTGGCGGCCGGTGAAGAACGGGTGACAGGAGGAGCAGATTTCCACGCGGATATCGCCCTTGTGGGTCGAGCGTGTCTTGAAGGTGTGCCCGCAGGCGCAGATCACATTCACTTCGTTATAAGCGGGGTGGATACCAGCCTTCATTTGTTACGGGAATTCCTTTCGTAGGCGCAGGAAGCCTTCCCCGCCAGCGCGAGGACATCATCCTGCTGAAAAACAGTGTACCAAAAGACGAACCCCCGTGGCCGGACTCCGGTCACGGGGGTAGGTAGCCTTGGATAAAGCCTGAGGCTTAAGCTGACACAAGAGGCAGCCGGTCCACAGGAACGTGATTCCGTCACTGGACGGAATCGGCTACATTAGAGGCGCGACTTTAACAGTCGGCCACCTCTTGCGGTCGTTTACTACTATCCATAATTTTCTGGACCACCTCCTTTTCCAGTGATGTCCCAATCGTCCCACAGAAGCCTCATATTGTCAATATGAAATTTCATATTGACCGAAATAAACCGCATGTATTGTTGCAGTTACAGATTTCGTGCCGCGAACCGGCACATTGCGAGGCCGTCCATGAGGTTGAATGGGAACTGGCCCGTGGTGTAATGCCCGCAGGGCAGCGCGAACACCTCGTGGGGAAGCCGGAGTTCGCCGAAGGCCTCCAGCACCTGGCGGGAATAGACCGGCAGGAAGCTCGAATCGTGGCGCGCCCAGATCAGCAGCGCCGGCAGATCCCGTCCGGCGAGGCGTTTCAGGTAGCTGGCCGGGCTGATCACGGACCAGTACGACCGCAGGTCGTCCTGGGAGACGCGGTCGCCGAAGCCGCGGCGGACGTGCTGCGTGGAAAGCCCGGTCCAGACCACATCCGAGAAGTACATCGAGACGTGGTTGAAAATGCCCGTTCGCACCCGAAGGTCGTGGGCTGCGGCGATGAACGCCACGCAAGAGCCGAGGCTGGTGCCGAGGATGCCGATGCGCTCGTAGCCCTGGGCGCATAGCCAGTCGATGCACGCGCGGGTGTCGATCACGGACTGGCGCGAGGCATGGATGGTTCGCCCGATGTTGCTCGAAACGTGATAGTCGGCGCGCTGCAGCTCCTTCGGCATACGCTCGGCGTGGTATGCCATAGTCATGCGTAAGGCGCTGATTCCGAATCGATTCAGCAGCTTCGCCAAACCCACGTGCCCATCCGGCCCGCTATTCCACTGGGGCAGCACCACGAGCGCGCGGCCGCGATCCCGGGCGGCTGGAAACCACAGGGCATGCACGGTGTTGTTTTCCGGATAGGGGCTCGCGACGGGACTGGTGAACGTCAGGCGGCCTTCGGAATACCGGAAATCCCGCACAGGCTCATAGCTATAGAACCGGTCGGAATCGGCCAGCGCCTCGCGCACGAAGCGGGTCAGGCAGTCCGCGGCGTCGCCATTGACCTCCGCCGGAAAAGCCGGAAATCCCAGGGATTGCAGCCAGTCAGCGCCCCATTCAAAGGGACGTACGACGCGATTGTTGTCGCGTGTGGCGAGCTTCCGCTCCCAACGGTCCATCCACCGCGCATAGAGTCCAGACATCGGGAAGCAAACAGTTTAACAGAGGGACGTTAGAGAAAAAAAAAGCCCCGTGCCGGCAGATGGTCCGGCACGGGGTTGCGGAAAGCCCAGACGAGGCAACGCACCAAAGCAATAAAGCCTCTAAAAAAGAACCCGCCTTCTCTAATGCATTCCGGTGCCCATCTCTAAGGCCTTGAAAATAGGGCTCGGAAACGTTTGTTGCTTCCGATTTGCGTATCCCGCGGCCTTGAGTTTTCCACAATCTGGTAGGGAGGCGCGCGGAGCGGGCATTTTGGTGTCATGACATTTGACAACGGGGCAGGCTTCAGTTTAAATAGCCTGATTCGCATTCCGCTGTTGTGACGGGGATCTTGCTTCAGCCCGGCGACGGATGTAGTTTCCGGCCGGCTGAAAGCGATTCTCGCGGAATTGCGCGCAGGGTACGGGGCGATCCACCGGGATCGCCTCGTCTCCCTGGTGCTTCCGCCGGCCGGACCTCCCGCCTCCTTCACCTTCCGGGTTAATCCGTCTGGAGAATTGAAGCCGCTTGGCCTCGTTGCTAGCATCCCAGCTACAGAGTTCCTGAGAATCAACTTGGGGTCGGGACTGCCGAGTCTCGCTCAGAAACGGGTCAGGAGACTGCCGTGACCCGGATGGAGAAAGAGATGAGTGCACATACGACACGAAAATTTGCCAGGCGCGGAGCACTGCTGGCCACGTTGGCTCTGTCCAGCGCATCCGCGTGGGCTGCCTTCACCGTCAGCATCACGGTCAACGAATTCGGATATGGAAAATTGACCAACAGCAACGGAGCCAGCGTGACCTTGCCGTGCCAGCTCATGGCGGATCCGGGACCGGGGGGACTCCCGTCGGTGCTGTTTTGCGGGCTGGACAATCCTCCGGGACTCGTCGCCGGCGACTTGGTCATCCTGGATGCGGGGGGCGCCGTGAGCGACCTGTTGCGCTTCAACCCGAACATCAACGGTGGCGGGGTCTTCATTTATTCGACCAACGCCAATGGGGTTACTGCCCCTGCCGATGTCGGCATTCCGGCCCAACGCAACACGAACGTCTTGACGGTAAACGAAACCGGAACGGCGACCAACAACGGCGTCACTTACACCCCGACTACCGGCCAGCCCGGCTTTGTGGCGAACGCCTCCGGCCCGGTCACCTACACCTTCCTCAGCGACGTGCCTTCGCCCGTTCTGACGAAGACATTCGGTGAACTGGCGATTCCGGTGGGCGCCACAACGTCTCTTACGTTCAATCTCGCCAATGGAAATACCGCCTTAACGGGCGTCACATTTACGGACATCTTACCGGCCGGCCTGACAGTGGCCACTCCCAACGGGGTGACCGGTTCCTGCGGTGGGGGGACGATCACCGCCACTGCCGGCAGCGGCACGATCACGCTGTCCGGCGCGAGCCTGGCAGCGGGCGCATCCTGTACGTTCACCGTGAACGTCACAGCTACCGCCCCGGGCACCAAGCTCAACACCACATCGATCGTCAACTCGGACCAGGGCATCTCCGGCAATCCGGCATCGGCCCTTATTTTCCTGGGTGCGACGAACGTCACCTCGCAGGTGATCATCACGACTCAGGGATTCCTGCCGAACCGCAGCCCGCGCGAGCCACTGCAGTGCACGGTCGTCACCGTGATGAACCCCAGCCTGCCGCCGGATCGAACCACCCGCGCAACCACGATCGCGGGCCCGCTGGAACTGGTGCTCACGAACATTTCCATGAACGCCACATTGCAGAACCCGGCTGGATTCCTCGCAGGAAACCCGTTTGTGATCCTGCAGCCTGGGGCGCTCCCGCCCGGCGAACAGGTGAACGCGCAGGTGTGCTTCCTGAACCCGAGCGGCGCGCCGATCACCTTCATACCGCGCGTTTACTCCGGAGCCTTGCCGTTAGGGTCACCGATTTAGAAGCCCGCTGCCTTACGTGGGCCGCGCTGCCGGAATCGCGGCAGCGCAGGCCCTTGGGGGCCTGCACCACAGGGTTACTGCTCGAGACAGGGCTCGGTGCCGCGGTGTCCGGCCGGGGCCAGGCAGCCGTGGCGCGCTTCCCTCGTAGTTACGGGGCGGTGCTTGGGCGCTTTGCCGCGGACCGGGATGTAGCTCGTCACCGGCGGCGTTACGGGCTGGCTGGCGGCTGACGGCGACCCGGAGCCGATCACGGCCAGGAAGCCGTCGCTGATGCCGCCGGCATAGCCGCCCTGGCTGGCATTGCCCGAAGTCGGCAGGCCGATGCCGCCGTAGCCCACCGCGTACGCGGTGCCATCCGGGCCGACGGCGATGCCCGAAGGCACATACGTATTGCTGGCGCCCAGGTACGTCGAGTACATCAACCCCGCCATACCGGCGGCCCCGGTGTCGATCTTGGCCACGAACAGGTCTGTCCCGCCGCCCCAGGTGGCCTGCGGCACCGTAGTGCCGCTCACCGGCAGATTCTTGGAAAGCGTGTAGCCGGTGACGTAAATGTGATTCGCGGGATCGACGGCGACCCCGTATCCCACATCGCCGCCCGTGCCCCCCAGGTACGTCGAGTACAGCAGGCCGCCGGCGAACGGAGCGGCCGGATTGAATACCGCCACGAACGCGTCGCCGTTGCCGGCGCTGTTGGGCTGGACTGCGGTCCTGGTGACCGGGAAATCCGTGGACAGCGTGTACCCGGTGACGACTACATTCCCTTTGGCATCGAACGCCATCCCCCGCACTTCCTCGTTGCCGGAGCCGCCGAAGTAAGTGGCATAAACCAGCGACTCGGGGCCGGACTGGCTCGTATCCATGACGCCCACGATCACGTCTGAGGCGCCCACCGGAATCCCGCGGTATTGCTGGCCCGCCATGGGAAATTGCTGGGAGAGTGTGGACGCGGCGAAGTAGACCAGCCCGTTCGAGTCCACCAGAATGGCGCGGCCGTCGTCCTCATCCTCGCCGCCGAGATACGTGGAGTAGATCAGCGCCCCGGCAGCGGGGTCGATCTCACACAGGAACGTGTCCTGCGGCCCCCAGAGCACGGATTGGTAGGCGTTGGCGGTCACTGGGAAGTCGGTCGAGCGGGTTGTGCCGATCACGTAAATATGGCCGTTCGGCCCGACGGCGATGCCGTTGCCGGCATCCGTTCCGGTGGTGCCGCTCAGGAAGGTCGAAAAGACCAGCGAGACGCCGCCGTATTGCTTAGGGTCCACCACGGAGACGAAAGACGAAGTATTTGGGCCGGCGCCGGTGGTCTGGAACGCATTGCCGGCCATCGGGAAGTTGGTCGAGGTGGTCGTGCCGGTCAGGTACGCGACGCCGTTTTTGTCGACATCCAGGCCCAGCGGAATATCGATGCTCTGGCCGCCGATGTAAGCAAAATAGACCACGGGGTAGTTGGGCGCCTTCGTGGTGTCGACAATCGCCAGTGTGATATTCGTGATGCCCTGCTTGTTATTGGCCCAGGCCCCGTCGGTAGGCGGCTGATCGCTGGTATCGGTCTGGCCCGCGAGGTAGAGCAGGCCGTTGTGAAATTTGACCGCGTTGATCCGGTCGGTGCCGCTGCCGCCCAGATACGTGCAGTAGGTGAGAACGGGATCGATGACGAGCTGGCGGGCGCGATCGTAGCCGGCGACGCGGAAGCCGACGGTATCGCGGCCGAGCAGCCGGTACGCCGTCGCGACTTCATGGCGGCCGCCCGCCGCATCGCGCTGATAGACCAGGGGCCGCCGCTGCACGATCTCGCTGCCGGCCGCCGCGATGACCAGGTCGCCCGCCGCGTTCACGCGCAGCCTATCGGCGCCCTGGAAGCGGATGCGGATGGCATCGGGATCGGCTCCGGGGGCGAGGACGAAATCGTATTCCAACTGGCTCTGGCTGCCGTAATAGACCAGGTCGATACCGGGATACACACTGTCATAGCGCACGCGCGCGAAGGTGGGGATGCCGGTGTGCCACGCGGAGCGATTGCCGACGAAGTAATCCGTGCGGGTGGGCAGGGGATCGAGCGCTTCGAGGCGCGGCGCGGGGTTGCCGTGCAGCAGGGAGATGCCGACGCGGTGCGAGCCGACCGCGATGGACGGGCCGGCGGCGCCGAACAGGAGACGGTAGCCGTTCGCGCGCGCGGCATAGAGGATTGCGGGGTCCATCTGGCCGCGATTGGCTTCGAAGCGCAGCGGAAGGCCTGCCGCGATGGTGTTGGCCTGCCGCAGGGCGGCGTCCGGCGCGGTCCCGGAGGACGCCGCAAACACCGCCGCGGCGCATGCCAGGAGAAGAAAGCAAGACGAGCGAAACATAGGAATAAGACCCATCGAGACTGGGACGCGGAATCTCTATTAGAACATGCTCGAATCCTGTGCAAAACTGGGCGGAAAGCTCACAGGCGTGGCGCGCGGGCACGTGGGGCAAACCGGCCGGACTGGGCTGCGGTTGTGGGAGCGGCGGCAGCGCACACGCCGGTCCGATCCGCGACCGTGAGAGCGGCGGGCAGCGACACGGACCAAGCGGGCCGCCACCGTGGGTGCCGCGCGCGGCGCGCGAGCCGCTCCGCTCCCTACGGTCTCGGCTGCGTTGCGGTGCGGTACCAGACCGGAAACTCCAGCGAGTAATACCGCGGCGGCGCGTCCGGAACCGGCACGCGCGCCAGCATGTGCACTACATGGCCCGGCGGGCAATCGGCGCGGATCGTGGGAAGCGAATAATGCTCGGTGATGTATTCGGACCAGGTATCCGACCCGCGCACCGAATTCTCGACGCACGAATCGTTGGTGAACAGCTCAGCCGGGCGGAGATATTCTCCGTCCGGGAACAGAATCGCGAAGCTCTCGCCGGGTGCGGCGTGGTTATCGCGATTCCCTTCCCCGAATGTCAGATCGACGGGCTGGCGGCCGTGCTGCCAAACCGTGACGGTGAGGCCGTCCACGATCTGAAATACCGTGGCGGGCTCGGCCGGCGGAAACACCGGCACCTGGAGCGGCATCCGGGTAGCGCCCTCGACCGCTACGACGCGCACCGAGGGCAGGCCGGTCTCGGCCGTGAAGGTGACGGGCAGCATCACCGATTCGCCGGGAGCGAGACCGAACAGGCGCGACGACAGCGCGGCGAATTTCACGCCCTCATCCGGGCTCTCCCACTGAAGCATTACCGTGCCGGAGCGGGCGGCGCCCTTGTTCCAGAATTTCACGCGCAGGTGGACCGGCTTGCCCGCCGTGGCCCACGCGGCATCGGAGATCTCGTAACCGGACGCGGCCAGCACCGGCCCCGCACCGACGCCGACTTCATACGCTTCGCCGTCCAGGTCGAACGTGAGGCGGCCTTCGGCATCGGCTTTGCGGGTTTCGTGGCGCAGCTTCCCATCGCGCAGACGGATATACGTGACGGTCTGGGCGCTGCCGGGCGGATACGTGCGGGCGGGCGACGCGATGGAGAGCCGGACCGCGGGGATGGCCGGACCATCCGGCAGGGATTCCCGCACGGCCGAGCGGAAGCCGCGCGCGGACACGTTTTCAAGCACCGTATAGCCGGGCTGGGCGCGGTTCGAGGCGGCCTCCCATCCCCAGACCGCGAAATTCGGGTAGACATCCGTGTGGCTGAAGGGCGCGGGTTTGGCGGGCGGATCGGCAAACGCCTTGGCGTGGAATTCAAGCAGCGCTTCGAGACTCGCGGCCTGCGGCAGGAGCCGGACGCCGTCGTAATTCGCCAGGACCGCGTCGTTGCGGAAGGCCAGGTCGAAGCCGCGCGGCCCGATGGGCGCTTCCACGTAGCCGTGCAGCGTGGAAGCAGACCCGAACAGGTCGGGGTACTTGCCGGCGCTCCACAGCGCCAGGAAGCCGCCGATGCCGGAGCCGCTGACGGCGCGATGCGCGCGGTCCGGCACGGTGCGAAGGGTGCGGTCGATGTGGTCGATCAGCTCGGGCAGGTAAAGCGGATATTCGCCCACCGTGTCTACCGGCCCGATGGCGACCCCGATGACTTCATGCGATGCGCAAAACGCGCCCAGCGGTCCTTTGAAATCGGGCGGGGACTGCTGATAGCCGTAGAGCCAGTAGAGGACGGGGTAGCGCTTCTGCGAGCCGTCATAGGATGGCGGAAGCGCGACGCGGTAGGCGCGGTCGGCGTTGAGAACCTGGCTGTGATGGGTCAGCTCCCGGACTTCCGGAGCCGGCTGAAATCCCCAGGCGGACGTCAGCGCGAGAAGGACCAGGAAAGCGCGCACTTTTCGAGTTTAGCTGGTAAGGCAGGCCCATGATCTGCCCGCGCCGGCCATGGGCCCGCGCTACCAAAAACCGCTAAAATTAGCGGTTTTAGAAAAATTGGCCCCGCAAAATCAACAACATGGCGTTAAGAACCGCTAATCGTTAGCGGTTTTCCGTTGGAAAACGACATGCCCGCGAAGCTCACGACGCTCTTCTCGTCGATATTCCACTGCTCATAGCGCAGCAGCTCGCCGCGGATTCCGGGGATCGATTTCAGAAACGTGTAGAACGGCGAAGATCCGCACCATTTCAGGTCGTCGCGGTTCTCGCGCACCTGATCCCAGAACGCCCCCGCGTCCCCGGCGTTGATGGCGTCCATGCGGCGGCGGTCGCGCGCAGCGACTTCCGCCATGCGCCCTTCGTTCGCCACGGCTTCGAAGCGGTCCCCGTAGCGCGCGCCCATGTGCGCCATGTCGACGCCCAGGACCCACAGCAGGCGGTTGCCCTCGCGGTCGTGCAGCTCGCTCAATGCATCGAAGAAGCGGCGCACGCGGTCGGTCTCCTCCGGGCGGCCGCCGTTATAGAGGCTATGGGCGAATGGGCCGCACAGGATGGGCAGGATCTTCACGTCCGGGCCGAGCATGTGCTGCAGAAAAACCACCTGGAATTCGACGGTGTGCTCGAAGGAGAAGCAGTAATCCTCCATATCGGCCGCATCGCCGGCGCGCGCTGCCAGCCAGTCGATGAGGCGCAGGTCCGCGGCAGCTTCGCCCAGCGGCGTTTGAAAATTCTTGCGGGTGAGGCCGAAGCGCTCAGGCTCTCCGTAATGCGACGTCGCCAGGATGACGCAGGTCCGCGCGCGATGCTCGGATCCGAGCACGGCGTAGGCATCGCGGTAGGATTGCCAGCCGCCTTCCGGGCTGACGTGCGGCGCGGCGATGCCGAGGAGGCCGC
Organism: Bryobacteraceae bacterium; assembly: GCA_035293845.1. Classification (GTDB taxonomy): domain Bacteria; phylum Acidobacteriota; class Terriglobia; order Bryobacterales; family Bryobacteraceae; genus DATGMB01. The sequence continues at coordinate 23,123 of DATGMB010000263.1, read as the reverse complement.
CATCGGGCCGGGCTGCCGGCGCGTAGCCATCCATGTACCGCCGCAGAGTGTCGCGCAGGGCGTCGGCCTCGGCGGGGTAAGCGGTGCCGGCGTGTGCCGGGACGCGCACCGGGCTGGCGGCGAACTCGCCGCGGCGGCGGTCGCGCATGTTCGCGAAGGCTTCGTCCTCCAGGAAGCCGGCGGAGCTGAGCGTCGAGATCAGGTGCTGCTCGAGCTCGGAAACTTCAAGCGAACCGGTGGCGTTCACGAGCGCCGCGCGCAGATCGAGCTCCGTGCGCCGGCCGTCGAAGCACTCCAGGCATTCCACCAGCGGCGGCGGAATGATCAGCATGGCGTCGGAAAACCGGTAGGGATCGCGGATGAACAGGCCGGGATGCTCCGGCGCGGGCGACGGAAAGAAATCCAGGGTCATCCGGAGCTTGGGAAGAGGAGAGGCCAACTTTCAGGGTAGCGCAACCGCCAGTCCGCGGTACTTGCGCAGCAGTTCGTAAAGCACCACTCCGCCGGCCGTGGCCACGTTGAGCGAGTGCTTGGCGCCCAGCATCGGTATGCGAACGTGCGTATCGCACAGCGCGGAAAGGCGCGGCTGAATCCCCTCGACTTCGTGCCCGAAGACCACGCAGACCGGAAACCGCGGCGCCCAATCGAAGAGGTCCACCGCATGAACGCTGGTTTCGACGGCGGCCAGTTCGTAGCCGCGGGACCGAAGAGCGGACAGGAGCCCCGCGGCGTCCCAGGTGTGTTCCCAGGCAACCGATTCCTCCGCTCCCAGCGCCGTCTTCGAAATGGCGTGCTTGGGCGGCCGGCCCGTAATGCCGCAGAGAAAAAGCTTTTCAATCGCCGCCGCGTCCGCAGTGCGAAAAAAGGCGCCGACGTTATACAGGCTGCGGACGTTATCGAGCAGCACGGAGACGGGCAGGCCGCGGAGGCGGTCATAAACCGCGCCGGCCGCGGTCGCCTGGAAGGGAACGCGTTCCATGGAGAGCCGCGCAGTATAGCACAGGCCGGAGGCATCCCGGCCGGGTGCTACACTGAAGGTTCAAAAAATTCCATGTTGTCCATCGTCATTCCGATTCACAACGAGGAGCACTCCATCCTGCCCCTCTACGACCGCCTGACCGCGGTCCTCGACCACCTGCAGCGGCCGTACGAAATCCTGTTCGTGGATGACGCCTCCACCGACCGCAGCTTCGAGCTGCTCGCCAACCTGGTGGAGACCGACGGGCACCTCAAGGTAATCCGGCTGCGGCGGAATTTCGGCCAGACGGCGGCTCTTTCAGCAGGTTTCCATGAAGCCAAGGGCGACGTGATCATCGCGATGGACGGCGACCTGCAGCACGCACCCGAGGACATCCCCGCGCTGCTGCGCAAGATCGACGAGGGCTACGACATCGCGAGCGGCTGGCGCAAGAACCGCGTGGATAACGCGATCCTGCGGAAGATTCCCTCGCGGATCGCCAATTGGATGATGGCGAAAGCCTCCGGCGTGGAGCTGCGCGATTTCGGCACTACGTTCAAGGCCTATCGCGCCGAAGTGCTGAAGGACGTCAACCTGTACGGCGAGCTGCACCGCTTCATTCCGGCGCTGGCCAGCTTCTACGGCGCGCGCGTGGCGGAGGTGCCGATCCGCAATACGCCTCGCGCGGCCGGCGATTCGCACTACGGCATCGGGCGCACGTTCCGCGTGCTGTTCGACATTCTTACGATCAAGTTTCTGCTGAAGTACTTTACGCGGCCGATGCATTTCTTCGGCTCCCTGGGTCTGGCAGGGACGGCGGCGGGCGGCGCGATCATGTTCTACCTGGCGTTCCAGAAGCTGGCGCTCGGGCAGGACATCGTGGTCGAGCACGGACCGCTGATGATTGCGGGCACGCTGGCCCTGCTGTGCGGCGTGATGATGTTCAGCACCGGCCTGATCGGCGAGATGATGATGCGGACTTATTTCGAGAGCCAGGACCGCCGCATCTACGCCGTGCGGGAGATTCTCACGCGCAAGCAGCGCGGGGTCGCCGGCGGGGCGAGATAGCTCGGGGTCCGCCCGGCTACAATCGAAGCATGAAGCGGGCGGGGGCCAGCCCGGCGGTCTCGGTAGCGCGGTTCTTCGAGGCATCGCTCCTGGGACTGGTGGGGAGCGGATTTCTGGCGGTGGCCGGTTCGGGTTACCTGGACCTGCCAACGATTGCGCTCGTCGCGGCCGGGCTGCTGCTGCGGGCCCTGATGATCTTCGGCGTCGTGCGGCTGGAGATCACGGAGCGCGCCGCGACGCTCGGCACCATCGTATATAGCGGCATCTACATCGCCGACTATCTCTTCCTCTCCCGCGATTTTCTGCTGGCCACGATTCACCTCCTGTTCTTTCTGGCAGTGGCGAAAGTGCTGACGGCGCGCACGGCGCGCGACCACTTGTATACGGCCTGCATCTCGGTGCTGGAATTGCTCGCCGCGGCGGTGCTCTCGGCCGGCTTCAGCTTCCTGGCGTCGCTCGCGCTGTACCTTTTCTTCGCGATGGCGGCGCTGATGTCGGCGGAGATCCGGCGCTCGATGCATGAGGCGGCGGAAGCGCCGGGCGGAGCCACCGCGCGCGTCGGGGCGCGCCGCTTCCACCCGCGGCTGGCCGCGCTTTCGGCCTTCACGGCGGCGGGCATCCTGGTGCTGACGGCCGGCCTGTTCTTCCTCCTGCCGCGCACGGCCGATGCCGCTTTCGCCCACTTTGGCTCGCGCCGGATGCATCTTCCGGGCTTCGCCACCCAGGTCACGCTGGGCGAAATCGGCGAAATCCAGACCAACTCGCGCGCCGTAATGCACATCCAGCTTTACGGAAAGCTCGCAGCCGGCCTGAAATGGCGCGGCGGTACGCTGACCTATTTCGACGGACGGCGCTGGACGAACCCGGATGCCGGACGCCGGCCCATCCTGGTGAGCGACGGCGAGGCGAACCTGGACGAGACCGAGGTGCGGCCGCCGCGGCCCGGCATCAATTACGACGTCAGCTACGACGAGATCTCGACCGACACTCTGTTCTTCGCCGGCACTCCGCGCAGCATCCGCGTGCGCGTGCCGCGGCTGTGGGAGGCGGAGGGTGGCTACGGGCTCTGGCATGTGCCCGCCCAGGGCTTCCACTACGGCGCCTACAGTCTCCTCGATGAGCCGCCGGAGCTGGCATCGCCGCGGTTCCCCGCGCCCGAACTGCCGAAAACGGCGCTCGCGGAATACCTGCAGCTTCCGGCGCTCGATCCGCGCATCCCCGAGCTCGCGCGGCGCCTGACCGCCGGCCTCGGCAGCGACCTGGATCGCGCGCGCGCCATCGAAAGGCATCTGCGCCGCGATTACGGCTACACCCTCGAGCTTCCGGAGCACGAGGTGCCCGACCCGCTGGCGCATTTCCTGTTCACCCGCCGGAAGGGCCACTGCGAGTACTTCGCTTCGGCGATGACCGTGATGCTGCGCGCGATCGGCATCCCGGCGCGCCTGGCGACGGGCTTCGAAAGCGGGACGTACAACCCGCTCACGGACCTGTGGGTGGTGCGCGCTTCGGACGCGCACTCGTGGGTGGAATCCTGGATGCCCGGGCTCGGCTGGACCACCTTTGATCCCACGCCGCCCGGCGCGCCGCAGACCTTCGCGCTGGCCGCCCGGCTGAACCTCTACCTGGATGCCGCCCAGACCTTCTGGCGGCAGTGGGTGGTGGGCTACGATGCCGGCGCGCAGGGCTCGCTCCGCGACCGGCTGGAGCAGCGCGCGCGGCGCGTGGGCCCGGCGTGGTTCGATTCGCTTTCGGGCCTCGGCGGCGGGCAAATCGCGCGCATCCGGGCCGCGGCGCGGCGCTACGGGCTGCCGGCGGCGATCGTGGCCGCCGTGGCATTGTGGATGTGGCTTTTCGGACCGGCACTCTGGCGGCTGTTGCGGATGCGGCGGCGGGTCCAGCGGGTGCGGCGCGGCGAAGCCAGCCGCGGCGATGCCACACTGCTCTACGAGCGCATGCTGGCGGTCCTCAAGCGGCGCGGCTATCAGAAGCCCGCGTGGTTCACGCCGGCGGAATTCGCGGCGTCGATGGCGGATTCGCCGCTGGCCGTGGCCGTGCGCGAATTCACGGCGGCGTACAACGCGCTGCGGTTCGGCGGCCACGCCGAGGTGGCGCCGCGGCTTTCAGCCCTGCTCGATGAAATGGAGAAGTCGCGGCCGTGACGGGCGAAGAACAGGCACGATTCGAAGCGCTCGAGCGGCGCGTGGCAGAGCTCGAACGGCAGATGGCGGATTCGCGGCGCACCGCCCCGGCGCCGCCCCATGCCGCTCCGGTAACCGAGCCGCGACCGCGCGAAACAGCGGCCGGCGAGGCCGCCGCGCCTCCGCCGCGGCCTCCCTCGATCGCGCCGCGGCCCACCGCCGCGATGGCGCAAGCCGCGCCCGCGGCACAGCCGGCGCTCGAAACCAAGGTCGGGGTGAACTGGATCGGCCGCATCGCGGCGGTCACGGTGGTGCTGGCGCTGGCGTTCTTTTTCGAATACGCCTTCGAGAACCACTGGATCACCGAGCGCGGGCGCGTGGTGCTCGGGTTGGCGCTGGCCGGCGCGGCGCTGGGTCTGGGCGAGCGGTTGTGGCGCAGCGGGCACCGCGCCTACGGGCCGTCGCTCGCGGCAGCGGGGATCGCGTTCCTGTATCTCTCGTTTTGGGCCGCGTTCGCGCTGTACCATCTGCTGCCGCAGGCGGCGGCATTCGCTCTGATGGCCGGGACCACCGCCGCGGCCGGCCTGCTGGCGCTGCGCTATGGAAGCGAGGCCGTTGCCCTGCTCGGTCTGGCGGGAGGCTTCGCGACTCCGCTGCTGCTCGAAGGCGGGGGTGGCGCGTGGTTCGTCCTCGCCTATGCGCTCCTGCTCGACTGCGGTGCCGTGTGGATCGCGCGCGCGCGGAGCTGGCGATGGCCCGCGGCGCTGGCCTGGGCGGGAACCGTGCTGCTCTACGGCGCTGCGGCACCCGCGCGGCCGTGGTTCGCGGTGTTCCTCGCCGCGTATTTCGCGGTATTCGCCGCGGCAGAGGAATGGATTTTCGTGCTGACCCAACTGCTCGCCGGAGCCGCGCTGGCCGCAATCTGGGCCCCGCACGCGACGGGAATGGCGGGCGCGCTGCTCCTGACGGCCGCGGGGCTGGCGATGGCCGATCGCAAGGACCGGGCGTCCGCCGCCGCGGGGGCTTTTGCGGGCTATTGGGTCGCCTACTTCGCCTGGGCCGATACAGCGGGATCGGCCTTTGCGCGGCCGCTGGCTTTGGTTGCAGCGGGATTCCTTCTCGCCCCGGCATGGGCGCTCTGGCGGACCTGCGTGCGCCGCAAGCCTCTGTGGATGCCGGACCTGGTGGCGCTGGCGGCGGCCGCCGGGATTTTCTTCTTCGAGGAATGCCGGTTGCTGCGCGGAGGCAACGAAGGATTTACGGGTCTGCTCGCGGTCTCAGCCGCGGCGGTGTTGGCTGCGCTGGCGCGCGTGCTGTGGCGGCGGGATCCGAACGGCTCGCGCCTGGCCGCGGGCACGGCGTGGGCGCTCGTGGTGCTGGCCGTGCCGGTGCAGTTCGCGGGCTATCGCATCACCATGGCTTGGGCGCTCGAGGCCGCGGCGGCAGTCTGGATCGGCCAGCGCTTGGGCGAGCGGCGGGCCGTCGCTGCCGCGCTGGCGGTTTTCGCGATGGTGGCGGTGCGGCTGGCGGCGATCGAGACATTCCTCTACCGGAGCGCCGCGGAGTGCGAGGTGATCGCGAATGCCCGCTTCCTCACGTTTGCGGCTTCGGCCGCGGCGATGTGGGCCGCCGCGTGGTGGATTCGCTCCGGACGCGCCGCGCGAATCCTGTATGTGGCGGGGCACGCCGCGATGCTGTGGGGCCTGATGCTGGAGGCAGCCGGCTGGGCCGCGCGCACGGCGGCGCCCGAGAACTTCCGCAGCGTCGCCAGCACGGCGATTTCGGTGGTGGCCGCGGCCTATGCCGTGCTGCTGGTCAGCGGCGGCTCGGCCTGGCGGCACATGGGCAGCCGCATGCTGGGGATCGGCCTGATCGGGCTGGTCGTGGTGAAGCTGTACCTGTACGATGTATGGCTGCTCGCGGCCTTCTACCGCATGGCGGCATTCGCGATTTTGGGCGTGCTGCTGCTGGTGGTGTCGTACGTGTATTCGCGGCGGGCGAAGGCGTAGGGCCTCACATCGCCACCCACACCGACTTCACATTCGTGTACTGCTCGATCGCTTCCTCGCCCAGATCCCGCCCGAAGCCACTCTGCTTGTAGCCGCCGAAGGGCGAGCCGGAATCGAGCGCGTTGTAAGTGTTGATCCACACCGAGCCCGCCCGCAGCTCCGCGGCCATGCGGTGTGCGAGCTTCACGTCGCGCGTCCACACGCCCGCCGCCAGGCCGTAAACGCTGCGATTCGCGATCGCGGCTGCCTCGGAAGCGTCGCCGAAGGGCATGGCACAGACGACGGGTCCGAAGATCTCTTCGCGCGCGATGCGCATTTCCGGCTTGGCATCGGCGAACACGGTGGGCTTGATGTAGAACCCTTTGGCCTTGGCGCCTTCGGTGTCGCGCTCGCCGCCGGCCACGAGGCGCGCGCCCTCCCGCTTGCCCTCCTCGATGTAATCGAGGATGCGCTCCAGTTGCCGCGCCGAAATCTGCGACCCGATCTGGCTTGCGGGGTCGAGCGGGTCGCCCACCCGCAGCTTGCGCGCGCGCTCCGCCAGCTCATCCACGAAGCGGCCGTACAGATCGCGCTGCACGAGCAGGCGCGACGCCGCCGTGCACATCTCGCCCTTGTTGCCGAAGACGCCCCAGAAGGCGCCGCGCATGGCGGCGTCGAAATCGGCGTCGGGGAAAACGATATTGGGCGACTTGCCGCCCAGCTCCAGGCTGAGCCGCTTGAGATTCGAGACGCCGGAATTCTGCAGCAGCTTGCGCGCCGTATCCACGCTGCCGGTGAAGCTGATCTTATCGACATCTTCGTGGAGGGCCAGCGCCTCGCCGGTGGTCTCGCCGTAGCCGGTGACCACGTTCAGCACGCCTTCCGGCAGTCCGGCTTCGACGGCGATCTCCGCCAGGCGGAGCGCATTCAGCGGCGTCATTTCCGAGGGTTTCAGCACCACCGAGCAGCCGCAGGCCAGCGCCGGCGCCAGCTTCCACGCCGCGATCTGCAGCGGGAAATTCCAGGGCACGATGGCGCCCACCACGCCCACCGGCTCGCGCAGCGTGTAATTGAAATTCGGGCCGTCGACGGGAATGGTTTTGCCGTAGATACGGCGCACCCAGCCGGCGTAATAGCGAAAACAATCGGCCGCCGGGACCACGTCGCCGCCCGCGGCTTCGCGCAGCGTCTTGCCGTTTTCAAGCGAGATGGTGCGGGCGAGCTCGTCTTTATATTTCAGGAGCAGCTCCCCCATGGTCCACAGGATGCGCTCGCGCTTCGAGGGGTCCATGCCGCGCCAGGTCTTCTTCTCGAAGCTCTCGCGCGCGGCGGCGACGGCGCGGTCGACGACGGCGGCATCCGCATCCGGCACGCTGGCCAGCAGCTCGCCGGTGGCGGGATTGATCACATCCACCGAGCGCTCGCAGGCGCACTCGACGAACCGGTTGTTGATAAACACTTTTCCGGGCATTGGTTCTAGTCTAAAGCACGCGTGGCGCTGCGGAAGACCATTCGCGCAGCGCCTCCATGGGCTGCCGGATGGCTTCCAACGTCAGAATGCCGTTAGACTTCTCAGAGGGGGATCGTTTGTCCATCCGTCTTCTCTTGGTGCTCTGGATGGCGGCGGCGGCGCAGGCTGCCACGCTCCGCTACTGGGTCGAACCCTGCAACGGTCCCGAGGCCGTCTGCCATGCGGGGGATCCGGAACTGGCGCAATGGGCCATGGAGACATGGCAGGCTGCCTCCGGCGGAGCACTGGTGCTGGCCCAGGCGCCGTCGAAGGAGAAGGCGCACATCCGCGTTGATTGGGCCGCCGGACGCGCGGGACTCTACGGCGAGGCACGTCCGATCGTGGTAGACGGCGTGCGTGGCGCCGAGGTGTACGTGGTGACCCCGGCCGCTGGCGGCGATGGCCTGCTCCGCGACGCGATCGTCTACCTGACCTGTGTCCACGAGACCGGGCACGCGCTGGGGCTGGAACATACCGCCGCCTTTGCCGATATCATGTACAGCTTTCAGTTCGGCGGCGACATTCCCGAGTATTTCGCGCGGTATCGCCGCAAGCTCGCGACCCGCGCCGATATTCGAATGACCTCGCCGCTGTCGGACAACGACCGGAAGCGGCTTGCGGAGCGCTTCCGGTAGCGGGTTGACACCGTATCGGAGGTCGATGTATTTTACCAACAGGTTAAATACGATGCCGGCCGATTCTCTCAGCCTGACGTTCGCGGCCCTCGCCGATCCGACGCGGCGTGCCATCCTCGCGCGGCTGGCGTCGGGAGAAGCCTCGGTGACGGAGCTGGCCGAACCGTTTGCCATGAGCCTTCCGGCGGTCTCGAAGCACTTGAAGGTTCTGGAGCGGGCGGGGCTGATCGCACGCAGCCGGACCGCGCAGTGGCGGCTGTGTCGGCTCGAAGCGCGGCCGCTCCAGGACGCTGCCGGCTGGCTCGAACATTACCGGCGGTTCTGGGAGGATAGCTTCGACCGCCTGGACGAATATCTGCACGCAGTGAAGCAACAGGAAGAGGAGAAAACGCATGTCCGCAAATCCCGCAAAAAGTAACGCAGCGGCGAGCCTTCCGTTCGCCGTGAAGGGCCAATTGGAGCTGGCCCGCACCTTCGACGCACCGCGCGAGCTGGTTTTCCAGGCTTGGACCGATCCCAAACATCTGGCTGCGTGGTGGGGTCCGCGCGGATTCACGACCCGCATTCAGGAGATGGATGTCCGACCGGGCGGCGCCTGGCGTTACTCGATGCGCGGGCCGGATGGGAAGGAGTACCCGTTCGATGGCGTGTACGTCGAGGTCGTGGAACCGGAGCGCCTGGTGTTCGACGGGATCATTCATGGCGTTCCCGAGCAGCGCGTGTGGACGGAGGTCACCTTCGCCGATCGCGGCGGAAAGACCGAAATCGCCGTGCGCCAATGGTATTCCTTCGAAGGCATCGAGAGCGGCGCCACGATCGGCTGGAATCAGCAGCTCGACCGGTTCGCGGAATTCTTGGCGAAGGCCTGACCGTTAGGGCGTGCCTTTCACCAGAATCCCGACGTACGCCAGGGTGAGCCCGATGATCACGACGATCGAGATCCAGGAGGCCACGTTGAACCAGCCCGGGTTCACCCACCGGCCCATCAGGTCTTTCTTGTTGATGAGCAGGATCATGAAGATGAGGATGAACGGCAGCAGCATGCCGTTGAGCACCTGGGACCACAGGATCATGCGGATCAGCGGAAATTTCGGGATGAGCACGAGGCCGGCGCCCACCACGATGAGCAGCGTGTAGAGGCCGTAAAAGATGGGCGCCTCGCGCATCCGCTTGTCGATGCCGCTCTCGAACCCGAGGCCCTCGCAAACCGTGTAGGCCGTCGAAAGCGGGAGGATGGTGGCCGCGAAGACCGATGCATTGAGGAGCCCGGCGCTGAACAGCGCGAACGCATATTCCCCGAACGGCTTCAGCGCCAGTGCCGCCTGCTGGGCGGTATCGATATCGCGCGGCCGCACGCTCCAGATCGCCCCGGCGCAGGCCACGACGATGAAGAACGCCACCACGTCCGTCATGATGCAGCCGACGATCACTTCGAGCCGCGAAGCCGCGTATTCGTCCGGCGTGATGCCCTTTTCCACCACCGCCGATTGCAGGTAGAACTGCATCCACGGCGCAATCGTCGTCCCGACCATGCCGATCAGCATGAAAATATACGCGGGCTGCAGCAGGAGCACGGGCTTGACGCTGTAGATGGCCGCCTCCTTCCAGTCCGGCCGCACCAGGAAGGCGGAGATGATATAGGTGACGTAGAGCAGGCAGGCGAAGAGGAAGATCTTCTCCACGCTCTTATACGTGCCCTTCACCACCAGGAACCACACCGCCGCGGCCGCCAGCGGCACCGTGATGTACCGGCTGATGTGGAAGAGTTCGAGCGAGCCGGCCACGCCCGCGAATTCGGACATCACGTTCGTCAGATTTACGACCACCAGCAGCGCCATCATGAGAAACGTGATGCGCAGCCCGAACTCTTCGCGGATCAGGTCGGAGAGGCCCTTACCGGTGACCGCGCCCATGCGCGAGCACATCTCCTGCGTGATGATCAGCAGGATGGTGATCGGGATCAGGGTCCAGAGGGGCAGATAACCGAAGCGCGCGCCCGCCTGCGAATAGGTCAGGATGCCGCCGGCGTCATTATCCACATTGGCGGTGATGAATCCGGGCCCGAGGACGGCCAGGAACAGCACGAGCTGGTAACGGAAACGAAGCAGGAATTTTCGCATCCGTCACTTCTGCCTCAACACCGAAATGATATCGTCCGCGGTGATCACCCCCGCGAGCTTGCCGTCCTCATCGATGACGGGCAGGGTTAGAAGGTTGTACTTGTCGAACAGCTCCGTGATGCGATCCTGCCTCTCGTCCACGCTCACCTGGATCACGGGCTCGGAGACGAGATCCTTCAGCCGGTCGCCTTCGGAGGCGATGAAAAGCCGCGCCAGTGGCACCGATCCCACCAGCCGCTCGTCCGGGTCGACCAGAAACACGGTGTTCAGACTTTCGAGCAGGTCTTCGTTGCCGCGCAGCGCTCCGAATGCATCCTGGACGGTGGCGTTTTCGTGCAGCGCGACGTACTCGGTGTTCATGAGGCCGCCGGCGGTGTCCTCCTCGAATTCGAGCAGCTCGCGGACCTCGGTTTTGGGCGCCGAAGCCATTTCGTCGAGGATCTCCTCGCTGGTCTCCTCCTGCAGCTCGGAGAGGACGTCGGCCGCTTCGTCCGGCGCCATCTCCTCGACGATGTCGGCGGCCTTTTCGGGCTCGAGCGATTCCAGGATGCGCGCCTGCATCTTGGGATCGACCTCGGTCAGGGCATCGGCCGCCACCTCGCTGTCGATGGTCTCGAAGATGGCCTCGCGCTCGGCCGGGCTCAGATCCTCGACGATGTCGGCCAAGTCGGCGGGGTGCAGCTGCTCCAGGCGCTGGTAGGAAATGTTGAGGCGCAGACGCCGCAGCGGATCCGGCTCGACGACGTTCGCGAAATCCCAGGGAATCGAGTTGGGCGGGATGCGCCGTTGCAGCCGCCGGATCCACCGCGGCGGCAGCACACCCTGGACCAGGCGGCGGAAGATGCTGCGGAGCCCGATATCCACTTCCGCGACGGCCAGCGTATCGCGGCCCTCCTCGCGCTGGATCTCCAGCGTGAGATCGTTCACGCGAACCACTTTGCGCCCGTTGACGTCGATGATCTGCTGGTCCAGCAGGTCGCGCGCGATGCGCAGCATGTATTCGTCGTCGTGGTAGGGGATGAGCTGCTCGTCGTTGAGTTCGATGCCCTCGCCGAGCCGGATGGAGCGGACCTGGTCGTAGCGGATGCTGAGCCAGGTATCGGCGCCGCCCACCAGGATGCGATCGATGCGGGCCGGGTGAATGAGGGGGACCACGGCGGCATCCTTGACGCGCCCGATCCGCCGGCCCTTCAGGTCGAAGACCGGCATCGAAACCAGTTCTGTAAAGTACAGCAGGTTCTCCCCCATCGACAATGCCACGCCCACTGGGCACCCCCGAAATAGAATGAGAGCGCCCGGCGGAACGGCTGTCGATTGTCGGCCTGCAGGTGCGCTCTACACGATGGTTTTCGACACCAAATTCCAATATGACTGATTGGGTGAGAGGGTCGCAACAGGAAAAATCGGAGGGGGATCAGGGGTCAGGGATCGGGGATCGGCTTTCGAGGGAGTTCGCAGCCCTGGTGCTGTTCAGGGGAAGCCACGCGGGCCTCAAACCTTCCGGAGCGCCGAGCCCTGATCCCCGATCCCCGACCCCTACAGCAGTACTGTATCGATCCGGGCGTCGCCCTCGCCTGCGGCTGCGGCGTTGGCCTTGTGATCGGCGCGGCCGAGAAAGCGCAGCAACTCCTCTTCGGAGCCGTCGAAAAAGCCGTCGAGGAGCTCGCGGACCGCCGCCCGGCGCATTTCCTCACGGGAGGCGGTCGGCACGTAGACGAACGACCGTCCGACTTTGCGGCGCTCGAGCTTGCCCTTGCGCAGCAGCCGTTCGAGCACCGTCATGATCGTGGTGTAGGCAAGCGGCCGCTTCTGCGCCACGATTTGCTGTACGGCCTTCACATTTCCTTCCCGAAGCGACCAAAGCGCCTTCAGGCACAACAACTCCAGGGGCGGTGGAACCTCGCGAGCTGCTCTTGTCATCAGCGTTCCTGTGGGGGCCCGGGCGCCGGGCTTGTTTCAGCCAGCGCTTGTTTTAGTTTATCCGCAAATGGGGAGTCCGGACGGGAAGCGAAAAGCGGATGTGCCGCCAGAGCCGGCGGCGCCACCGGAGGCGCCGGCGCGGAACCAGCGCCGGGACCGTCAGGGAGCGGGGTCTTTTCCGCCACCGCCGCTCCCTCACGGCCGCGCACCGGCCGGCCCTGCTCCCCGTTCAAATATCGATCCTTCTTCAACGCCACACGTTCGAGCGCCGGATGGTAGCTGGTGAAGCAGCCATCCACCTGGCGGTCGTTTTCGATCAGCGCGCGCATGCATTCCATCTTGGAATCCATGTCATCGAGGTAGTGCAGCAGCAGGGCCTCGGGGAATTCCGGGAGCTTGGGCGAGCCGAATTCGAGCTGCCCGTGGTGACTCAGAATCATGTGTTCCACCAGCGACCGCAACCCCTCCGGGAACTCCGGCAGGTTCCGCAGTTTATCGCCGATCATCCGGATCGCGATGTGGATGTGGCCCAGCAGTTGCCCTTCGCTCGAATAGGAAAAGCCGCGCTCGTACTTCAGCTCGTAAATCTTCCCGATATCGTGCAGCACCACACCGGTGAGCAGCAGGTCGTAATCGACGTGGGGATAGTGCGCGGCCGTCATCCGAGCCAGCGCGCACAGCGACAACACGTGCTCGATCAGGCCACCCAGGAATGCATGGTGGATCTGCTTGGCCGCCGGCGCCCGCCGGAAGCGCAGCGCGATCTCCGGATCGTCGAGCATCGCTTCCACCAGTCCCTTGAGATGCGGATTGCGCATGCCGGCCACGATGCCGCGCAGCTCCGTCCACATCTCCTCGGGATCGCGCCGGGAAGCCGGGAAATAGTCGCCGAAATCGACCTCGCTGTCGTCCAGCCGGCGCAGCTTGTGGATGGTGAGCTGCGGGCGATTGTGGAAGACTTGGACCAGCCCCTTCACCTTCACGAAATCGTCGCGGTCGAAGCTGTCGAGCACGTCCTGGACGTTGTCCCACATCTTCGCGTCCAGCTCACCCGTGCGGTCCCCGAGCATCAGCGAAAGATACAGCTCGCCGGTCTTCTTTTGCCGGATCTCCTTGGAGTGGACCAGAAAGCTGGTAGTGATAACCCGGTTCGGCTCCAGCTCGTTTACATAGGGAGACTTCATTGTTTGATGGGCTGGGCCGTAACCGGAGCGCCGTTCTGATCGGCCTTGGGCGGCTCGGGAATGTCCGGCGAAGTCTCCTTCTTCGAGACCTTCTGCGTAGTGCCCGGAATCGGAACAAAGAGGAATTTCTTGTGCCGGTGGACGCGCGCCGCGACTTCTTCCTTAGTGGTAGTCTGCGGCTTCAGCTGCGCCACATCGTGCCAGCGGGTGTCTTTGCCCGGCGCGGCACCGCTATCCACGTAGCCGTCCTTGATCTCCAGGAACGCTTCCTGCCGCAGACGGGTCAGGTATTCGCGGATCTTCGGCTCCATCCGGGGCCGCGCCATGATTTCCTGGATCTGTTCCTTCACCTCTTCGAAGCTGGCCTGGCCGGCCTCGAAGCGCTCGTCGATGCGCAGGATCACGAATCCCTGCGGCCGTTTGAACGGCCCGAGGATGGCGCCCTTCTTCTGCGTGAAGGCCTGGTCCTCCATGTCCTTGGGCATGATGCCCCGCTGGTAGGGCGGCAGCGACCCGCCGTTGCGGGCGGTCTCGGGGTCGTCGGAATACTGGCGCACCAGGTCGCTGAACTTCTCGCCCTTGGTGGCGCGCGCCACCAGGTCCTTGGCCTTTTTCTCCGCTTCCGCCACCTGCGCCGGTGTCTTGCCCTCCGTGGAGATGAGGATCTGGCTCAGAAACACCTGCTCCTTGCGGACGAAATCGGCTTTGTGATCGTCGTAATACTTCCGCAGTTCGGGCTCGGGGATGTTGATGCGGTAGCCGACCTCCTGCCCGATCACCCGCTGCGCCAGCATCTGCCGCTTCAGACGGTCCTTATAGTCTTCGAAGGACATGCCGGTCTGTTCCTGGACGTACTGGTGGAACTTATCCGGATCGGTGATGCGGTTGCCGTCCTTATCGCGCGCCTGCACCTGGATATCGGCCAACTGGCGCGTGACCTCGGCATCGACGTTGATATTGAGGTCCTTGCCCTTCTGCACCAGCAGGATTTCGTCGATCTTCTCGCGGAGCGTGTTCGCCGAATACTCCTTGACCGCGTCCTGCAGCTTGTTCCCGGTCAGGCCCTCGGAGCGGAGCATCTGTTCCGTCTCCTTCCGCGCCTGATCCAGTTCGCCGCGTGTGATGATTTCACCGTTGACCTTGGCGGCGATCTCTTCGACCACTTTCACATCCGCCGCGAATGCCAGCGGAAGCCCCGCCGCCATGAGTACCGCAAGCCTGCTCCAAACCATAATTCTTTGTTCCTTTATTCTAAACCAGCAGCCGATCGCGCGGCTCCCAATGGCCTGTGCGACCGGCCGAGCCCGCCATGGGGCGGCTCCACTGCTACGCCCGCAGAGCCCCCAACTTCTCCTTCAAAAGCGCGAGGATCTCCGCCGCGCCGTTCTGGCCATCCAGAGGCATTAGCAAGACGCCTGCCGGAGTAAACTGCGCCCCGCGCGTTTTGGAAACCATCGACATCAGCCGCGCCGGGTCCACGCGCGTTTCCTTGTGGAACTTTACATTCAACAGGTTATGGCGGCGGTCGATGACCTCGACGCCGATCTGCTCGGCCAGCGTCTTGAGCGCCGAATACTCGAGCAGGTTGCGCACGGCCTCGGGCACTGGGCCGTATCGGTCCGCCAGTTCCTTTTCGGCACGGTCCCGGGCTTCGGCGTCCGCCGCGTTGGCGATCTGCCGATAGGCCCGCAGCCGCTGATTTTCGTCCGAGATGTAATCCGGCGGAATCCGGATATCGAGCCCCAGATTCAAGGCCGAATGGATCTCCGGCACGACCTCCTCGCCTTTCAACTCGCGCACAGTCTCGTCCAGCAGCCGGATATACGTATCGAACCCGACCGAGTTGATGTGCCCGTGCTGCTCGCCGCCCAGCAGGTTGCCGGCGCCACGCAGTTCCAGGTCGAGCGCCGCGATTTTGAAGCCCGCGCCGAGGTCGCTGAATTCCTTGAGCGCCGCCAGCCGCTTGCGCGCGATCTCCGTCAGCTCGGTATCCGGCGGCACCAGCAGGTACGCATAGGCCCGGCGGTTCGAGCGTCCCACCCGCCCGCGCAACTGGTAGAGTTCGGAAAGACCGTAGCGTTCCGCATTTTCTACGATTATGGTATTAGCAAGGGGGATATCGAGCCCGTTTTCTATAATAGTAGTGCATACTAGGATGTCGAACTCGTGGCGCATGAACTGAAGCATGGTTTTCTCCAGTTCCGCCTCGCCCATCTGTCCGTGCCCGACGCCGATTCGCGCATTGGGAGCCAATTCCTGAATCTGAGCGGCCCGCGCCCAGATGGAGTCCACCCGGTTGTGCAGGAAGTACACCTGCCCGCCGCGCCCCAGCTCCAGCTCGATGGCAGAGCGGATCAGCTCGGGCTGGAACGGCGCGACGACGGTATGGATCGCGAGCCGATCCTTAGGCGGCGTCTCAATCACCGACATATCGCGTAATCCCAATAGCGACATGTGTAGTGTACGAGGAATCGGGGTCGCGCTCATCGCCACGTGGTCGACCGTTTTCTTGAGCTGCTTCAACTGCTCCTTGTGCTTGACGCCGAAGCGCTGTTCCTCATCGACGATGACCAGCCCGAGATCTTTGAATACTACGTCTTTAGAAAGTAAGCGGTGGGTGCCGATCGCGATATCGACCTTTCCTTCCGCCAGATCGCTCAATCCCGCCTTGATCTCCTTCGGCGCCCGGAAGCGGCTGAACATTTCGATGCGCACCGGGAACGGCTGGAAGCGTCGCTTGAACGTCTCGTAGTGCTGAAAAGCTAATACAGTGGTAGGAGCCAGGACCGCAATCTGCTTCCCGTCGCCAAGGGCCTTGAAGGCCGCGCGCATGACCACTTCCGTCTTTCCGAATCCCACGTCCCCGCACAGCAGGCGGTCCATGGGATGCGGGCTTTCCATGTCGCGCTTGATCTCCTGGATGGCGGTGAGCTGGTCGCGCGTCTCGGTGAATTCGAAGGCATCTTCGAACTCGCGTTGCCAGTTGCTGTCGGAGGAGTACGCGAACCCGTCTGCCATTTTTCGGGCGGCGTAGAGCTTCAGCAGCTCGTCGGCCATGTCCCGCATTTTGGCCTTGATCCGGGTTTTCGTGCGCGTCCAGGTGGCGCCGCCCATGCGGTCGAGCGAGGGCTTTGCTTCGCCGGCTCCGCGGAAGCGCTGGACCAGGTCCATCCTTGTCAGCGGAACGTACAGCTTGGAGCCGCCGGCGTACTCGAGCAGCATGTAGTCGCCTTTGGCTTCGCCCTGCTCGATCTCCCGCAGCCCCAGGTACTGCGCCACGCCGTGCTCGGCATGCACCACGAAATCGCCGGGCTTGAGGTCGATCAGGTCGGCCGAGAAGGCGGCCAGGGCCGATTTCGAGACAGGAGCCCGCGCCACCAGCTCCGAGCTTTCGAACAGGTCTTCCGAACCGAAAACGATAAGATTAGAATCCTGGAACGCTGTCCCGTGCCGGATCAGCCCTTTGATGAGATAGATGCTGGCGACCGTCCCCGCCATGTAAGCCCGCTCGGCCAGGTACGCGGGTGTCGATTCGAACTGCTCGATCCCGAGCTGGTACGGGATGCTGTACTCGTTCAGGATGTCCGCCACGCGTTCTACTTCACCAGTAGAAGATGCAAAGAAGGCCACCTTCCGGCCGGACTCGACCAGCGTCCGAGCCTCCGCGATGGCCACCTGCATATTGCCGTGGAATGAGAGCGATGGCCGCGTCGAGAGGTGCAGATTGGCTTCATTCGGTAAACCGATCTCCAGCTCCTTCAGATCCAGCCGAGGGGCATCACCGGCACGAGATTGCAGCTCCTCCAGCGACAAATAAATCCTACCCGGATCGTATGCCGGCGAACGCTCGATCTGCTCCAGGCGTTTCCAGAACCGGTCCGCTGCCGATCGAACCTGCTCCGGCTCATCCCAGACGACGATCGGCCGTTCGATTAATTCGAACAGCGAGGAATCACGCGGCTTGAGCATGGGCACGACCAGCTCCCAACCGGGAAATGGCTCGCCCGGCGGCGGTAGGTCGCGGCCGGGGATGTCCGCCTCCCGCACGAGCTCCGCCAGCCGCAGGAGAAGCTGACGGCTCTTTTGAAATTCCGTCAGCGGTAGTAGAAGGCAGTCTTCAACCTTCAGAACCGATCGCTGGGACTCGACGTCGAAGCGGCGGATCGATTCCACCAGATCGCCGAACAGATCGATGCGGACCGGCTTTTCGGCTTCGGGCGAAAACACGTCCAGGATGCCGCCGCGGACGGAATATTCCCCCACCATTTCGACCGGCTCCCGCCGCTCGTAACCGATGCTTTCGAGGTGCGCCACCACCTCTTCGAGCGGCAGTTCATCGCCGACTCGCAGGCGCAGCGCCAATTGCCGGTAATGCTCTCCGGGCTCGATGCGCAGCATCGCGGCCGTCACGGGGACGATCGTGATCGGAACGCTGCGCGCCGCCAGCCGCCAGAGCCCGATGGCGCGCTCTTCGAGCACCTCCGCGTGCGGCGAGAGGTTTTGCAGGGGCAGCACATCGAGCGCCGGCAGCAGCAGCGGCGAGTTGCGGCCCGCGCCGTCGGCTGCCAGAAGCTGAAAGAACGTCTGAACCGCCTCCGCCAGACTTTCCGCCTGCTTGCTGCCATCTACTACTATGACAATCGGTCTCCCGGAAAGCTGCCGCAGCAAGACTGTGTACACAGCCTTAGCCGTGGTAGTAAGGCCGGAGATTGACGTGCGCCCGCCGCCCGCAAGGCGGCGCAGGGCCTCCTGAAATGCAGGATGCTTGCCCAGGTCCAGGAAGATGTCGCGTACGGCAGGATGGATCAAGGTTGCTGTTTCAGAATGATATCGACAATGTTAGTAGTAGACAGCCCGGGCTCCAGCGGCAAATTGACCACGTGGCCGCCGGCGGCCTCCACTTCCTCCCGGCCCGCGACGAAATGGGACCAGTCGGCCCCCTTCACCAGCACGTCGGGCAGGACTTCCGCGATCAATTCCCGCGGCGTGTCCTCGTCGAAAATGGTAACGGCGTCGACGGCCTGAAGCGCCGCGGCCAGTTCGGCGCGTTCCGCCTCGCCGATGACCGGCCGGCTGTTGCCCTTAAAGCGGCGCACGCTGGCATCCGAATTAAGCGCCAGAATCAGGACGTCACCCAGCGAGCGCGCCTGTTCGAGCAACCGGATGTGCCCGGGATGCAGCAGGTCGTAGCAGCCGTTGGTGAACACCACGCGCTTGCCGTCGCGCGCCCACCGGCGCCGTTGTTCGACCAGCTCCGCGCGGTTCAAAATCGGCGACACTGCATCCAGTTTAGCAGCCGTATATACTGTGCTCATGACCAAGCAGATCGCCACGGTCCTGTTCGCCGCCGCCGCGCTTACCGCCGCTCCCGCGTCACAGAAATTCACCGGCACCATCACCGACGACATGTGCGGCGCCGAAAAACATTCCGGCATGAAGATGGGCACGGATGAGAAGTGCGTCACCGAGTGCGTCAAGGGCATGAACGCGAAATACGCGCTCTTCGACGGCACGAACGTCTACGTGCTGAGCGATCAGAAGACTCCGGCCAAATTCGCCGCCAGGAAGGTCACGGTCACCGGGACGCTGAACGAGAAGACCAAAACCATCCAGGTCGAAAAAATCGAAGCGGCGAAGTAGCGGATGCCCGAGGAAAGCGCAGCCGCCGAGTTCTATTGCCCCGCCTGCGCCCGTCCGGTGGCCGACCCGCTGGTATGCGGCGATTGCCACGCGCTCATCTGCCGCGTCTGCGGCACGCCGCTCGAGCGGATCGATGAGCTGGGGATCGGGTGAGTGTTATCATGGATGCAGCAGGTGATAACATGATCCGCACGCAGATCAGCTTGGACGCTCACGATTACAAGCTCTTGAAGCGCGAAGCCGCATCGCAGGGCATTTCCATCGCGGAATACGTTCGCCAGGCTGTCCGCGAGAAGCTTCCCCGGGCGGAGGAGAAGCCGTGGATGCGCTACTCCGGCGACCTCGATTCGGGTGATCCCCAGGCCAGCCAGCACATCGACGATGTGATCTACAATGCCTGGGACTGAGGCATACGTCGACACCTCGGCTTTCATCGCCCTGCGCGAACGCTCGGATCGTTATCACGCCCTGTTCGAGAAGCTCTTTAGCAACCCGCCGCTGCTGGTTACTTCAGCCCTGGTGATTGCTGAAGGCCACACCTGGTTTCTCCGGCGGCATGGCCCGGAGCGCGCCTTCCAGTTTCTCGATCTGCTCCGCCGGCTCGGCAGTACTCTTACGATCCACCCATTCGACCCTGTCGAGTTGCAAAGTGCCGCGCGACTCACCCGGAAATTCGGAGACCAGAGCCTCACTTTGGCGGATGCCCACGGCCTCACCATCATGGCCGAGCGGCGGATTCACGCCTGCTGGTCGACCGACCGCCACTTGGGCCTCACAGGCGTTCCTCTAGTGATCGGAACTGCCTGACGGCGCCCACGTCCGCAGAAACCGCGCGCCGGCTTCCGTCCGCACTGCAGGCTGCTCCCCTTCATCCGGCAGCAGCCAGACTTCCCCCTGCCGGAACGGCTCGCCACCGATCGTCCCCGCGCCCTCCAAACAGATCCACAACTGGCATTGCCGCGCCTCGGGCCTCCGTTCCTCGCCCGGCGCGAGCCGTAGCGGCTCGGTCACGAAGTGCCGGCTGCTCACCGGTCCGTCCACCGGACCGGGATGCACACCCAATTCGGCGATCGCCGCGGCCTGCTCCAGGTGCAGTTCGCGCGGACGGCCGTAGTCCCAAAGCCGGTAAGTCACATCCGAATTCTGCTGGATTTCGCAAAGCACGATGCCGGCGCCGATGGCGTGCACCGTATGTGCCGGCGTGAAATACGTCTCGCCGGCTTTCACCGGCATCCAGTTCAGCAGGGATTCAATTTCGCCCGTGCGGGCGGCCTCGCGCAGGCGCTCGCGCGTGAGCGGCTCGCGGAAGCCGAGCGCGATCGTGGCGCCCGGCTCGGCTTCCAGGATGTGCCACATCTCGGTCTTGCCGCGCGGCCCGTCCTCCCCGTCATCGGGATGCACCTGCACGGAGAGGCGCTCGTTGGTGAAGATGAGCTTGACCAGCAGCGGAAGTTCGCAGTCCGCCAGATACCACGCCTCGCCGATCGGCACCGGCGAATCCGGGAACCACGGCGCCAGATGCTTGCGGCCCCAGATCTTGCCGCGCAGCGAAGGCGTCAACCGAACCGCTTCGCCGGCCCTACGAGTGGCGGACGATGAACTCATGCATGCGGTCCAGGCCGCGCTCCAGTTCGTACATCGAGGTCGCGTAGGAGATACGCACATGCTCCCCGGTGCCGAAAGCCTCGCCCGGCACGACGGCCACGCGCGCATCCGCCAGCAGGCGCTCGGAAAACTGCAGTGTGTCCGCGATGCCGCTCCGGCCGAGCGCCACCGAAATATTCGGGTACGCGTAGAACGCGCCGCGCGGTTCGGCGCATTTCACGCCGGGGATCTCGCGCAGCCGGCGCACCACGAAGTCCCGGCGCTTGCGGTATTCGGCCAGCATCTCTGCCACGGAATCCTGCGGGCCCCGCAGCGCCTCGACCGCGGCTTTCTGGGCAATCGACGTCGGATTCGAGGTCGAGTGGCTCTGCAGCTTCGTCATCGCGCCCACGATCTCGCGCGGCACCAGCGCGAAGCCGATGCGCCAGCCGGTCATCGCGTAAGTCTTCGAAAGCGAGCCCGCCACCAGCACCGTTTCCTTGGCTCCCGGCACCGCCGCGATCGAATACGGCTCGCTATCGTAGAGGAACTTGCAGTAGCATTCGTCGGTCATCAGGTAGATGCCGCGCTCGGAGGTGAGCCGCAGGATCTTCTCGAATTCGCCGCGATCCATCACCGCGCCGCTCGGGTTCGAGGGCGAGTTGATGATCACCATGCGGGTGCGCGCGCTGAGGTACGGCTCGATCATCGCCGCCGTCACCTGGAAGCCGTTGGCTTCATCCGTCGGCACGAACACGCACTTGCCGCCAGCGTAGTTCACGACGTCCTTGTAAGTGACCCAGTACGGCACCGGGATGATCACTTCATCGCCGGGATTGATGAGAGCCTGCGTGAGGTTGAAAATGGCGTGCTTGCCGCCCACGCTCACGATGCATTCGGCGGGCTGGTAATCGGTGCCGAAATCCAGCCGGTGGCGCTCGCAGATCGCTCTCTTCAACTCGGCGATTCCGGCGGCCGGCGTGTACTTGGTGAAATTCTGCTCGAGCGCGCGGATCGCCGCCTGCTTGATGTTCTGCGGCGTGGGGAAATCGGGCTCGCCCGCGCCGAAATCGACCACGTCGACGCCTTCGGCGCGGAGTTTATCCGCTTCCTGCGCCACCTTCAGCGTGCTGGACACGCTGATCGAAGAAATCCGTTCCGCGATGGGATTCGCCGCCGTTTGCATGTTGCTCATCGTCCTGTTTCTTTCTGCCTTCCGTTCGCCAATCGCCGTTCCAGCCGGGCCTCCACCGAGGGAGGCACCAGGCCCGTGATCCTGCCGCCTAGCCCGAAGACCTCCTTCACCAGCCGCGAGCTGATGAAAGAATACGTCTCGTTCGCCATCATGAATACGGTTTCGATGCCCGGCCGCAGCCGGCGATTCATCAACGCCATCTGCAGCTCGTATTCATAATCGGAAATGGCGCGGATGCCGCGCAGCAGCACGGTGGCGCCGTGCGCCGCGGCATGGTCCACGAGCAGCCCGTCGAAGCAATCGACCTCCACGTTCGAATACGCGCCGACCACCTCGCGCAGCATTTCCATTCGCTCTTCGACGGAGAAGAGCGGCCGCTTCGCATCGTTCCGCAGGATGGAAACGATCAGCCGGTCGAACATCCGCGAGCCGCGCTGGATCAGGTCGAGATGCCCATTGGTGATGGGGTCGAAGGAGCCGGGATACAGGGCGGTCACGCTCGTCGGCTTTTGCGGCAATGCTATGATTTTACCGCACATGTCCCGCCGCTTTCTGGCCGTCCTGCTCGCCGCGGCGCCGCTCGCCGCCTGGGTACAGGGCCCGGCCGGCGCCATGGCCGATACCTCAGCCGACGCCCGCGCCGGCCTGCCGGAAGGAACCCTCCTGCTGGCGCGTATCAAGCGCCACGTCGGCGAAGAGATGGCGCGCCTGCCGGATTACACGTGCCTCGAAACCGCGGAGCGGTACGTCAAGGCGCCCGCCGCGAAGGTCCTGCGGGCGCTCGATACGCTCCGCCTCGAGGTGCTGGACAGCGGCGGCAAAGAGCTCTACGCCCGGCCCGGCGCGCGCGCCTTCCAGCGCGACCACCCCGGCAGTTTCACCGATACCGGGCTCACCGGGACCGGCATGTTCTCCCTGTATCTGCGAAACCTCCTGGTCTATGGCAACGGGATTTGCCGCTATCGCGGCGAAGAGCAGCTCAACGGGCGCCCCGCGGCGCGCTACGATTTCCGCGTGCCGCTGCTCGGTAGCGGAATGACCATCAGCCTGGAATCCGCTTCCGCCGTCGTCGCCAGCAAAGGTGCGTTCTGGGTGGATCCCGGCTCGCTCGATCTGCTGCGCCTCGCTGTCGAGGCCGACGAGATTCCGCCGGGCCTGCCGCTCGCCTCCAGCACGTGGACGA
>DATGMB010000262.1:0-3663 GCA_035293845.1 Bryobacteraceae bacterium | reverse complement strand
TCGGTCGAAATCGACGGCAAGCCGTTCACGGATTTCTACGTGGCGGGGCCGCAGGTGGTGAAGCCGTATCTGTGGCCGCTGCGCGCGGCGACGGGCACGTACGTCACGCGCATGTGGCCGATGGAGAAAGTCGAGGAAGAGTCGAGCATCGCGCGGCCGGATCATCCGCACCAGCGCGGCCTGTGGTTCGCCCACGCCAGCGTGAACGGACTGGATTTCTGGAACATCGCGCCGCTCGATCAGTCGCCCTATAACAAGCCGGACCGCGGCAAGATCGTGCTGGACGGGACCGCCGCCGTAAAGAGCGGCGCGCGGCAGGGCACGATCGCGGCCACCTTCGATTGGAACGATCATGACGGCAAAACGCTGCTGAAAGAAAAGCGCCTGATGACGTTCCATGCCGATCCGGCACTGCGCATCGTGGATTTCGATATTACGCTTACGGCCGTGGAACCGGTGAAATTCGGCGATGAAAAGGACGGCGTGTTCGGTCTGCGGCTGCGTCCCGTGCTGCAGGAGGACAAGGGCACGGGCCACATCACCAACGCCGAGGGCGCCATGGGCGAGAAGGCGGTCTGGGGCAAGCCTTCCAACTGGTGCGATTATTCGGGCGAGATCAACGGCGAGAAGGTCGGGATTGCGATCCTCGATAATCCCGCCAACCCAGGGCATCCGGTGCGTTGGCATGTGCGCGGCTACGGGCTGTTCGCGGCCAATCCGTTCGGGCAAAAGACGTTCGATAAGTCGCTCGAAGAGGCGCACGTGACGCTCGCGCCGGGGCAGTCGTTGCGGTACCGCTACCGCGTGATCATTCATCCCGGCGACGCCAAATCCGCGGACATCGCGGCGCATTGGGCGAAGTACGAGAAATCGAAGTAGCTACTTGCGCGCCGTCACGGTGATTTCGATGTGCGCGCCTTCGAGCGCGAGCTTGGTGACCCCGACCGTGGTGCGCGCCGGACGCGGCGCCTTGAAGCGGCTGCCGTAGACCGCGTTCATGCGCTGGAACAGGCTCATGTCGGTCAGGTAGACCTGCACAGAAACCACGTCGTCGAAGGTCATGCCCGCGGCTTTCAGCACGTAGCCGATGCGGTCGAGCGCGGCGTTCACTTCGGCCTCGAAATCGGCCGGGAGGCGGTTGGTTTTGATGTCCGTGCCGACCGTCCCGGAGACGTACAGCGTGCCGTCGATCAGGATGCCGGGACTGATGAGCGCGGGGGCGCCGGGCGCCGGGGCGAGTTCGGGCGGCGCGATCACGCGGCGCTTTTCCGCGGCCGGAAGGCCGGCAACCAGCACAAGGGCAATGAGCAGTGGCGTTCGCAGCATGAGCATTACTCTACCAGCCTCGGGCGCCGGACGGCGGCCGAACTTTCGGGCGCGGATGCGCGTATGATCGGAAGGCATGCTGGAAGTCTCAGGACTGCGGAAGCGCTACGGCGGCGTGGTGGCGGTGGACGGGGTCTCGCTGCGAGCCGGTAAGGGCGAAACCATCGGGTTGCTAGGGCCCAACGGCGCGGGGAAGACCACGACCGTATCGATGATCGCGGGCCTGGTGCGTCCCGATGCCGGCGAAGTACGCATTGCCGGCCGCGCCATGCGGGGCGATACCGACCCGGCGAAGCGGAGCATGGGCCTGGTGCCGCAGGATATCGGGCTCTATGAGGAAATTTCGCCGCGGGAAAACCTGCACCTGTTCGGCTCGCTCTATGGCATGGAAGGCGCGGCGCTGCGCCGGGCGATGGATGAGGCGCTGGACCTCGTCGGGCTGAAGGAACGCGCCAGGGACAGCGTGCGCGATTTCAGCGGCGGCATGAAGCGGCGGCTGAACCTGGCCGCGGCCCTGCTGCACGATCCGCAACTGCTGCTGCTCGACGAGCCCACAGTCGGGGTGGACCCGCAGAGCCGCAACGCCATCTTCGATAACCTCGAGCTGCTCAAGAAGCGCGGAAAAACCCTGCTCTACACCACGCACTACATGGAAGAGGCGGAGCGGCTCTGCGACCGCCTGGTGATTATCGACCACGGCAAAATCATCGCCGACGACACGCTGCAAGGCCTGCACCGGCTCATGCCCGCGCGCAGCGTGCTGCGGCTGGAACTGACGGCGGGAGCGCGCGGCGGGTTGCGCGTGGAGGATCTCCGGCAGGTGCCGGGCGTGGAATCGGCGGAGATGCGCGACGGAACCGTGCAAATCGGCGTGCGGGACCTGGCGGGCGACGCCCCGGTAATTCTCGGATGGATGACGGAACGCGGCCATCGCTTCGAACATGTGGCGAGCGAGCGGGCCAGTCTCGAGACCGTGTTCCTCACGCTCACCGGAAGGAGCTTGCGCGACTGATGCGGACTGCATTCCTGGCGCTCATTCGGAAGGATCTCCGGCTGTTTCTGGCGGACCCGCGCGCGGTCATGATGTCCGTCGTGGCGCCGATCGCGATCGCCTCGTTCTTCGGGTACATATTCGGCGGCGGCGCCGGCAATCAGGAACACAGCCGCATTCCGGTCCTGGTGTCCGATTTGGACGGGACTGCGCTCACGCGGGACGTGGTGCGGCGCCTCGCAGCCGATTCCGAGCTGGACGTGAAGCCCGCGACTCCGGAGGAGGGCCGCGAAGCCGTGCGCAAGGGCAAAGCGACGGTGGCCTTCGTCATGCCGAAAAACTTCACGGTGGAAGCCACGCGCGCGCTTCTTGCTGGAGGCGAAAAGCCGGTTCTGAGCATGAGGTTCGATCCCTCCCACGCCCTCGAAATGCGGATGCTGCAAGGGATGCTGGCGGGAGCGGTGATGTCCGCGGCGGGCAGGCAGTTGTCCGGCGGGCGGGAACTGACGGCGCCGTTTCAGGTGAATTCCGAAGCCGTGACCTCCGGCCGCGGCATTACGTACAACGGCTACGCGCACTCGTTCGGCGGAATGGGGATTCAATTCCTGCTGATGGTGGGGGTGGAGGTCGGGGTAAAGCTGCTGCTCCATCGCCAGCAGGGCGTCTGGAAGCGGATGCGGGCGGCGCCGCTCTCGCGGACGATGCTGCTGGGCAGCCGCGCCGTAAGCAGCGGCATCACCTCGATGGGCACTCTGATCATTCTGTTCGCGTTTGCGCGCGTGGTTTTCGGCGTGCGCATCCAGGGCAGCATGGCGGGTTTCCTGGCGGTGTGCGCGGCTTTTTCGCTGATGACAGCGGCATTCGGGCTGTTGATTGCGAGCGTGGGCAAGACCGCGGACACGACGCGCGGCATCGCGATTCTGGCGACGCTCTTCATGGTCATGCTCGGCGGCGCGTGGGTGCCCACGTTCATCTTTCCGAAATGGCTGCAGGCGATCACGGTGGCGATTCCCACGCGGTGGGCGATGGACGGCCTGGATGCCGTCACCTGGCGCGGGCTCGGCTTTTCCGCCGTAGCCCTTCCCGTCGCGCTGCTGGCCGGATGCGCGCTGCTGTTCGGCGCGGTGGCGGTGTCGCGGTTCCGGTGGGAAGCGGATTGAGCGGGGCGGTGCGGCAGGCGTGTTCGTGTTATCTTCTCCCCATGCTCCCTCTTGCGCCGCCGCGAGCAGGCATGGTCTAGTAAATAATTCAGAAAATGTCCACCCGGCTCGCGGTCGTGATCCCCGCCTATCGTCCGTCTGCGGGCCTCGTCGCTCTTCTCGGCGCACTTGCCGACTCCGCTCTCC
>DATGMB010000261.1:0-44565 GCA_035293845.1 Bryobacteraceae bacterium | reverse complement strand
TGTCTTCCGGCTTCTTGTAATTTTTCAGCAGCTGATCGAGCAGCCCATCCAGCAACTCTTTTTCTGTCGGCTTCTGTGCGTCCATTCTGTTCTCCATTCTGACGGAGAACAACGTTTACACAAAATGTTTTATACCCTCCTTCTGAAGCGCCTGTAAATTCTTGACTGCTCGGCCTCTACGCTGCCGCGCCCGTTTCCGCAACATAACGCGAATACTTGCGCTTGGCGGCGCGTCTCCGTTCGGAAACCGCCTCTTTCGGGCATCGCTGTGAACCGTTACGGTTCGGCCCGAATTCCGCGTTTTCGGCCTCGAATTCTCCGTTGTCTCTTCTTGACGTCCCCAAAACTTGACAGCTTTTTTCAGTCCGGACCCCAGCTTTGAACTTGCGAACTCCAGGCGTACAATAGATCTCGGCGTGGCGCCCCCTTCGACAAAGGCAGCGGATTTTCTTTTATTCGTCGATGGCCTTTTGGTCGCATCGAAAACTGTTTCATATCAGGTGTATTATCAGTGAGCCGGTTCCCGATGCGATTCTCAATAGTTCTGCTCGCTTGCTCCTGCCTTCCCGCTCTAGCGCAACGAATGATCGACACTGTCGCGGGTGGGTACATGCCCAACGGTGTTCCGGCCGCCGGCGTGGAACTGATCTCGACGAACGGCATAACCGGCGATGCGCAAGGCAATATCTACTTCCTCGATTCCCGCCGGTTGATCCGGCGAATCCGCAGGGACGGGACGATTGAGACAATCGCCGGCAACGGCGTTACCAGCATGACGGGAGACGGCGGGCCGGCTGCAGCCGCTTCGCTCCTCAACCCCGCGAAGCTGACCTGCGATGCGGCGGGTAACATCTACTTCTTCGATACGGCCCGCATCCGCCGCGTCGGCCCCTCCGGAACCATTACCACCGTGGCAGGCACTGGCATTTACGGCTCACTCGGCACCGATGGCCCTGCGACGCTGGCGCAGATCGATCCCCCGGGAGATCTCGCGGCGGGCAAGGATGGCGCAGTGTACTTCAGCGAAACACGCGAGAACCGCGTCCGCAAGGTCACGCCGGACGGGCATATCGCACTGGTGGCCGGCAATCTAACCGGACCATCGGCGCTAGCCGCCGATCAATCCGGCAACATCTTCGTCGCGGAGGCCAACCAGAATATTCGCCGCATCGCGCCGGATGGCACGATCAGCGCTTTTGCGTCCGGGTTTACTTACGTGCAGGCGCTGGCTGCCGGCCCCCAAGGCACGTTGTACGTTGGCGACTGCACATTCAATTATGTAACAGGCAGTGCGGGAGGCCCTTGCCAGATTCGCCGCGTCGCGCCGGACGGCACCGTCCAAACTCTCGCGGGAAGCTCGGATCCCGCATCCAGCTTGACGGGGCCGGCTGCATCGGTTGCGATTGGCGCTTTTACCGGCCTCTTCGCCGACGCGACTGAAAACGTCTACATCGCTGACACTGGCAATCTCATCCGCAGACTCACGCCACAGGCGACGGTGGAAACGGTTGCAGGAGTGCAAATGGTTGCGGGCGCCGCGCCGGTCTTTGCTCCCGATAGGCAGGATGCGCGGCAGGCTTGGTTGACAGATCCGTTCGGCATCTCCTTGGACCGCAGCGGCAATCTTTACATCGCGGAGCTCTGCATGATCCGGAAGGTGGCTCCTGGCGGCGCGTTCACGACTATCGCGGGAACGGGCAAATGCGCAAATGCGGCGCAGGAGGGGCCTGTTGGAACGACCGATTTGCCATATCTGTACGATTTGGCGGTGACCAGTCAAGGCCAGGTCTACGCGGCGGACCAATCTGGCGATTTGCTCAGCATTGCGCCCGGAAAAACTGTTGCGCTGGTGCAGGGGATCGGAGGCACAGGATACTTGATGCGCCTGGCGATCGACTCTCAGGACCGGCTGTACATTTTATCCGGTGGGAAAGTGATGCGGCTCCAGGCCGGGGCCAGCCCGGAGATCTACGTGTACCCGATCGGTGGAACCGTGAACCGCGCTTTGGGACCGAACGCGGTAATGGCGATCGATGGCGCTGATAATCTTTACATTGCATCCGGCCCAAACGGTTCCCTCACCGAGGCGCTGTTATCCATCTCGCCAAAGGGAGCGGTGCTGAGCGACGGCTTTCTTAGCGCCTCTGACCTGAAAGCCACTCTGCCTCTCGATTCGATTGCCGTGGACATTACTGGCCGGATCTATGGCACGAACCACTCGCTGGTCGGTTTCGACATTTACCCGGGCGGCGGCTTCAAGGGTGACGGCGGTCCACTGGCATCGGCGCTTACCAATCTTGCGAGCCGACTGGTTGCAGCGCCGTCGGGGGATTTTTACTTCCTCGATTTGAACAATAGACGCGTCCGGAAGATCACCAGCTCACCGCCGACCGTAGCGCCCACGTTTTCGGCGGCGGGCGTGGTCAATGCGGCAAGCGGAATTGCCGGTCCGGTCGCCCCCGGCGAACTCGTCAGCATTTATGGTGCGAATCTCGGGCCAGCATCTGGATGGATCAACGCTCCTGAGAATAACGTTTACCCTGGGGTCGCCGGATACACGAAGGTTCTCTTGGGGCCAGCAGGGACTTTCTCCAACGGGAGCCCGATGGCGATGCTCCTAGCGACCACAAACCAGGTAAACGCGTTCATTCCATACAGCATCTCGGGTGCGGCGACGATTTCCGCTCGAGTGGAGACAGATGGCCTCTTATCGGTGCCAATAACGCTTAATGTCGCCACATCGGCCTTCGGATTGTTCACCGCAAACAGTAGTGGCTCGGGCCAAGGGGCAATCCTCAACCAGGACGGTTCGTATAACAGCGCCGCGAACCCGGCCCCCCGCGGGTCTATCGTGAGCCTCTATGGCACCGGCGACGGCCTAGAAAGTCCGACGCCGGGTGCGGGGACGCTGGTACTCTCCACGCCGTATCCCGCACCGGCCGCATCCGTTACTGTGATGATCGGAGGGCAGCCGGCCGATGTCTCGTACGCCGGCGCTGCGCCATTCTTGCCTGCGGGAATCACACAGATTAATGCACGGATTCCACAGGGCATCGCGCCCGGTGACGCTTCGATTGTCGTATCGATTGGCGGACTGCCGACGACTCAGGCGGTCACAGTAGCAGTCAAATGATGGCGTTTGAAATGTCTTGGTTTGCCGGTAAACCGGACGGTTGGCAGCCAAGCAATCGTCGGGAAAGGTGCAAGCCATTCAGAAGCGTAGGGATGCGGTGCTGCGGCCGTCTCCAATTTGAAACCACGCACCTCGATGATTTCAAACCGCGCATTAAGAAATATTCAGAGACTAAGTTCGAAATTCGTCTTTTTGGGGAGCCAATTCTTAACAATACGCCGAAGTACCAAGGCCTCAATCCCGCGGAACCATTTGGTCGGCTGGCAGCCCCTCGCACTGGAAAACGTGCCGGTCTGTTTAGCGACTGAGCGGATTCCGCCAGCGGAGCCGGCTGAATCTTCCGAAATCGTGGTCCGCGGAGCAAAGCTCAGCGCCATCCTCTATCGCCAGGGCCGCGAGATGCGCATGGGATATCCGGTTCCCTCCGGTACCTAGGGGCAAAATCAAATCGCGCACCGTTCGCAGGTGGCGTGCGGTAGGTTCGGGCACAGTTACCGAAGGTTGCTGGAGCCAGGCATCCACCAAATCGAAGGCTGTATCGACACTCAGGGGCCGCTGAAAGAGTCCGGGCCTCGTAGTCAGCCGCAGAAAAGCGAAGAGGACGATCCACGGCAGCCCCATGGTTTCCGTTCCGGAAACCGCAGCTTCCAGCCATGACTTTGCCTTGTGGTGGTCTGGAGAATCCTGGTTGACGAGATCAGCAGATTGACATCGACGATATCATTTGCGCAAGGAGATCCTGCGGCTCAGCTCTTCATCTTCTATCGCGGTTGCCGCTTCGAGCGCCTTATCCCATCTGAAATTCTGATCGGTGCCGAGAGAGTAGGACTTCTGCACGAAATCGCGCCGCTTGGGTCTCTGCGTCAGGCCAGCACGCACCGCCGAGTTGAGCGCCGCTTGAAAGGAGATCCCCCGCTCCTTCACGGCCGTGCGGATGAGGGCCTGCACATCCGGCTCCAGCGTGATCGTGGTCCTCACGTTTACATCATTGCATCACCTGATCTGCTGTCATGATGACAGCAGGGGAGCCACTGAAACAATGAAGCGAACAGTGCTCATAACCGGCGCAAACCGCGGCATCGGCTTTGCCATCGCGCGCCGGCTCGCTGAACTTGGAAATTCGGTCTTGCTCGGATCGCGCGACCTGAAGGCCGGCGAGGATGCTGCTCAGTCTCTTCGCTGGTCCGGATTCGATATCGAAGCCGTCCATATCGATCTCACCGATCCGGCAGCGATCGATTCCGCGCTCAAGGATCTCAAGACGTCTGGCCGTCACATCGACGCTTTGGTGAATAACGCGGGCGTTTTGCATGAAAGATCGATCCTCGAGCTGACCGACACGGAGATCGGCGACTCGATTGCCGTACACCTGGCCGGTCCACTTCGGCTCATCCGGGCGCTGGCGCCGAACATGATCGAGCGCAGATACGGCCGCATCGTGAATCTTTCGTCCGGCTGGGGTTCATTTGCCGAAGGCATGGACGGGCCTGGTCTCTATGGGGTAACGAAAGCTGCCCTCAATGCGCTGACCGTTCGGCTCGCGAAAGAAGTTCCCTCCGCGGTGAAAGTGAACGCGATGTGTCCCGGCTGGGTAAGGACGCGCATGGGAGGAAAGGCCGCGACGCGCAGTCCCGACGAGGGAGCGGACACCGCTGTCTGGCTCGCCACGTTGCCGGACGACGGTCCGACCGGCGGCTTTTTCCGCGATCGCAAGCCGATCGACTGGTGATTTCCAGCGGCCGGGGCTCCGCGGTTTCGGCATAGATGATTACGATCGCGTCGCCACACCTTCATACATAAAGGTCATTGGCGTCGGACCTTGCATGTAGCCCGTCTGGAGACGCGCCATGCGAAATCCGGCGCGTTCCGCCAGTTCCGGGATTGCGCGGTCGAGATGGCACCCGCCGGTGAGCCGTTTCCAGATCGGTGTGAGCCGATGCTGCCATTTTCGCACTGCTTCGTCGGGCGCGAGACCGTGTTCGACGAACAGCAACTGTCCACCCCGCCGGAGGACCCGCCGCATCTCTCTCAGCGCCGCGTCCACATTGGGGATGCTGCACAATGTCCAGGTCGTCACCACGGTATCGACGCTGGCGTCTTCCAGGGGAATCGATTCCGCGGATCCCTCGATCAGCGCCGCCCGGCCGCGGTTCGTTTTTGCGGACGCCATTTCCAGGAGCCGTGGATGTGGTTCGAGCCCGAGAATCCGGGTAGCGCGAGCTGTGTAATACGGTAGATTCATACCGGAACCGATTCCAATCTCCAGAATGCAGCCCTCGGCAAGGCCCGCGATTCGTTCGCGATAGTCCTGAAGCAGGCGCTGGCGCATGGCCAGGTGGATCAGATGCGGGACGATGTGGTCGTGGTAGAAGCCCATCGGACCTCCATCGCATCACAGGATACCGTTCGCTGTCCATCTTCCCACATAGCTTGGAGCTGGCTCCGGGATTGCACCCCGATGGAGCGACAATCCGCCAAGGCGAGCTCTGCGCACCAGGCGATGGCCGCCGTGCTGAAGGATCAGTTCTACGTCCTTGGCGGATTTCGCCGCGTGCCCGCGGTTTCGATCGGCTGCGCGGGTGATACTGGAGGAGACGGGACAGACGGAATTCAGAAGGATCGAACGATGCAGATCAAAGATCGCGTTTTCATTGTCACGGGCGCTTCATCGGGGATCGGGCGGTCGACTGCGATTGCTCTTTCGGATCGGGGCGTGAAGGTAGCGCTGCTCGCGCGCAGCACCGATGCGCTGAAGGAACTGGCGCAGACGCTTCCAGGGAGTCTGCCGGTCCCGGCGGACATGACGCAGTTCGAGCGCCTGCGGGAAGCGATTGGAGCCGTGCACCGGCATTACGGCCGCATCGATGGACTCATCAACAATGCAGGACGCAGCTACGCGGCCTCCGTCGAGGAAATCGATCCAGCGCTGTTTGACGAAATCTTCCATCTCAATGTGCTCGGGCCGATCGTCGCGATGCAGGCGGTGATTCCCGTGATGCGCGGCCAAGGCGGGGGAAGCATCGTGAATGTCAATTCGGGGACCGCGTTCATGACCATTCCTCAATACAGCGTCTACTCGTCTTCGAAGCGAGCGCTCCTGGGCTTCAGTCTGACGGCACGCGCCGAGTTGGAAAAGGACGGCATCGTGGTCAGTGAAGTTTATCCGTATATCACGGCGACGAACTTCGGCAAGAACAGAATGGGGAATCCGGCCGCCGGAGGGCCATCCGCCAATTACGCCGAGGGTGACCGGCCGGAATTCGTGGCGGGCCTGATTTTGCAGGCCATCGAGGAAGGGCAGGCGCAGTATTTCGCGAACGATCGAATTCGCAAAATGGCGGGAGTGGCCCCGTAGCACGCGTCGGCGGCGGCGGGTTCGACGGGACCGGGCCGGTGATAGAATACCCGCGAAAGGATCCGCATGCCCAAGAAAGTCGATCCGTTAAACAAGAAGAACTACACGGCGATTACGGCCGCGTTGTGCGTCAAGGACATCAAGTCAGCCGCCGCCTTTTATCAGAAGGCGTTCGGTTTCGAGAAGCGCGGCATCATGAATGGACCGGATGGCAAGCCGATGCATGCCGAACTGAGTCTGCGCGGGACAACGCTGATGCTCGGTCCGGAGATGCCCGCCATGGGCGCCCGGAGCGCGAAAACCGTGGGCGCTTCGCCGACGACCTTGTACCTGCTAGTCGAGAACGTGGACAAGGTAGTGGCGAAGGCAGTGAAGCTGGGCGCCACGCCTCAGGGGCCGGTTGCCGACATGTTTTGGGGCGATCGCTGCGGACGGCTGGTCGATCCGGAGGGCTACTCCTGGTATATTGCCACGCACATTGCCGATCCGACGCCGGCTCAGATGAAAAAGCAGATGATTGAGGACATGAAGAAGTGGCAACCGCCGCAGGAGGACCAGAGCGACGCGGCGGTCAGCGGATCGTAAGCGTCCGTCCGGGCGCGGGCGGGCAGATGAGATCGGCGATCAACTGCCCGCCAGGATCTCGTGGACTTTTTCCGTCAAAGACTCGGCGCGGAACGGCTTGGGCAGATACGGGACATCCCGCAGCGAGATTCCCTGCGGCGAGCTCACATCCGCGGGGTACCCGGAGGTAAAGAGGACTTTGATTTCGGGCCGGGATGCCCGCAAGCGCTCGGAGAGCGCTTTGCCGTTCAACC
The DNA here is from genome assembly GCA_035293845.1 of Bryobacteraceae bacterium. Lineage (GTDB taxonomy): Bacteria > Acidobacteriota > Terriglobia > Bryobacterales > Bryobacteraceae > DATGMB01. The sequence goes on along the minus strand of DATGMB010000261.1, from coordinate 37,259 downwards.
CGGGCAGAATGACATCGGTGATCAGGAGATGAATCGGCCCGGCGTGCTGCCTTTCGATCGATAGCGCCTCCTCGCCGTTGGCGGCATCGAGAACGAAGTAGCCGTCCTCGGCGAGAATGGTTTTGGTCAACTTGCGAACCTCCTCATCGTCCTCCACGACCAAAACCACCTGGGTTCCCCTGGCTTCCTCCGCTGCTGTGGGGGGCGCCTTTTCCGGCACCGGAACCGCGAGGATGCGGGGCAGATAGATGTCGAAGGCAGTTCCCTCATTGACGGCGCTTCGCACCTGAACCCAGCCGCCGCTCTGCTGTACGATGCCGTGGACAGTCGATAAACCGAGCCCGGTGCCTTTCCCGAACTCCTTGGTGGTGAAGAAGGGCTCAAACGCATTCTGCAAAGTTTGCTCGTCCATTCCGACGCCGGTATCGGAGACGGTAATCCGTACGTAGTCGCCGGGGCGCCCGTCGCGATGGCCGGGGGTGCCCTGACGGAGATGGACGTTCCCGGTCGCGATCTCGATGCGGCCGCCGTGGGGCATGGCGTCGCGTGCATTGACCACGAGATTCATCAGTACTTGATGCATCTGGCCGGGGTCGGCCATCACGAATCCGACATCGGGATCGAGCGTGGTGACGAGTTCGATGTTCTCTCCGATCAGGCGCCGGAGCATTTTCTCCGCATCTGCAATGATGTCGTTCATTTTGATTACGCGGGGCTCGATGACCTGCTTGCGGCTGAAGGCGAGCAACTGGCTGGTGAGGCAGGCCGCGCGCTCGCCGGCTTTCTTGATTTCGGAGATTCCGGAGTGGAGCGGATCCTCCGGGGAGAGATCCTTCAGCATGAGATCGCTGTAACCGTTGATTACGGTGAGGAGATTGTTGAAATCGTGGGCAACGCCTCCGGCGAGCCTGCCCAGGCTCTCGAGCTTCCGCACCTGGAGGAGCTGATTCTGGAGCTGGACGCGCTCGGTGATGTCCACGACCGAGGAGATCGTGCAGAGATCGCCTTCGATTTCGATCGAGTCCACGGACAGCAGCGACATCAGGGCCTCGCCGTTCTTCTTGCGGAGGCGGCATTCGAAATTGCGGAGACTGCCGGTTTTGAAGAAGCGGTCGGCGGCTCTGGCCCGATCGTCCGGGTCGGCAAATAAGGTCGCTTCCAGGAAGGTGTCGTTGACTTCCAGCCACTTTCTGGAGCGCTGATCGCCGATGATGATGCCGGCCGGATTGGAATGAAACGCCTTGAAGAACTTCTCCTCGGATTTTCGGAGGGCCTCTTCGATACGCCTTCGCTCCGTGATATCGCGGATGGCCGATACAAATACCGGCCGGCCGCGCCATTCGAAATAACGCCCGGAGATTTCGACTGGGAAGACGGTCCCGTCCTTCTTGCGGTGCCAGCGTAGGGGGATGAAGGGAGTCCGGGCGGCGGTCGCCTGAATGGTGGCCTCCGGCTCCGCCGAGAGGTCGATGCGATTCATGCAGAGGAGTTCCTGGCGCGTGTAGCCGTAGAGCTCTTCGGCGGCTGCGTTGGCCGCCAGGATGCGTCCCGATGTCTGGTCGACGAGGACGAGGGCGTCGGATTCCACATCGAAGATCTGGTGGTACAGATCTTCGCTTTCGCGCAGGGCATCCTCGGCGCGCTTACGTTCGGTGATATCGAGGATGATGCCGTCATACAGGATGTTGCCGTCCGCGAGCCTCGAGCGGGAGAGCGCGCGGATGTACTTCTCCTGGCCGGCCGGCGTAATGAATTTCCCCTCGAACTCCCACTGGCCGGCAGGATCCTGATTCTGGAGCGAAGCCTTGAACCGGGCCTGGTCTTCCGGGGCGAGGCAGTCGATAAAACGCCGGAACAACGTCTCGAACGGCTCGCGTTCCAGCCCGAGGACGTCGGTGACGCGCTCATTCGCATAGCAGAGGCAAAGTTTTCCATCACTACCGTAAGAGGCTTGGAATACAAATCCTGGAAGGTTATCAGCGATGCTCTGGCCCGAGCGGAGTGGGCTCGGGCCCGGACCGCTCTCGACGGGGCACGGCTGCGGCGTCTCCGAGAGCCGCAGAAATATGCCGCCCGCCGAATCGGGTAAGAAGGTGGCGGTATGGGACTTCCGCCGGTCGCGGTCGTACAGCTCTACCGAGGCCGCGGTGCCATTGGCGATGACACGGCGGGCGGCGCCCTCCAGCCGCGAGTTCCTGAGGATATCGTGAAGGCTGTGGCCCAGGAGATCCGATCGAGTTCTTCGCAGATACTCTTGCGCCGAGCGATTCGCAAACGTGCAGAAGAGATCGTGATCGAACCGGATATAAGCTTCGGGTATCGCGTCGAGAAGAGTCGGTGGGCCTTCCAGGGAAGCAGCCATATTCGCGTGAGAGGCCTCGCTCAGGCGGCGCGCTTGTAGGCCATACGCGCGCAGCGGGTCATTTGGATGAGGGTGCCGGCGCCTTTGCGCCCGCAGTGTTTCATGATGCGCGACCGCAGTTCGGTGCGGGCCCGCCGCAGGCGCGATTTGGCCGCGGGAATCGAGAGACCCAGCCGGACCGCGACATCGGGCATGGGCATCTGGGCGAGATCGCGCAGCAGCACGACGTGGCGGAGCAGCGGCGGAATTCGCGAGACTTCGCGCCGCAAAAGGTTGACGATTTCATCCCGTCCGACCAAGTCTTCCGGGTCGGCGGACTGACCCACCAGTTCGAGGCGGATATTGGAATCCTTCCATTCGTCGAGGTACTCGAAACGCGCGTTGCGTGCCTCGCGGAGCCGCATCAAGCACTGGTTCTCCACGATGCGCCCGAGCCAAGCGGCGAAGCTGCCTTCGGCGCGAAACTGATCGAGCCGCTGGAAAGCCTTCCAGAAGGCGGTCTGGACCTCGTCTTCCGCGTCATTCCGGTTGCGCATCATCGTCCGCGCCCGCTTCAGGCAGGCTTTGCGGTGCCTTTCGATGAGCTGGCCAAAAGCCTCGCGGTCGCCATTTTTTGCGGCTTCGATCAGGGTTTCCTCGCTTTGCGAACTGTAACAATCCGCTGCGGCGGCGGTTTGATCTATTTGTGCACCGCTCTCGTCGTTGTCTGTTACCGGCTCAGAAGCCGGGTCTGTTGCCGGCCCATCAGCCGGCCTGGTTTCCGTACCCCACATGCCTCTGACGGGTGCACATCGGCCACCAGAAAGGTGCGTTTCACAGAGCGGTGCACGCACCGCTCGCGACCGTACGGCGCACGATGGCTACGATCGCGCGCCATTCGCGCGATCGTGTTTTCGCGGGGTGCGTGTTGCGGGATGGTATACTGAAAATCAACGCGACTTCTGTGTTTCGTTCCGTACAAATAAGAGTCGTTCTCAGAATGCATTTTCCTGTCCCCCGCCTGATTTCAAACACCTCCTCAACTGAGGGCGCACCAGGGCTTCGTCCGAGCCGCGCGAACCGGTAACGGGCGCCTGATCTTACTGCCGGAACTGCCACGGCGGACGTGTGTCCGGCGAAAACCTCGCAAGCAGGCCGGAAATCTTGACCGAACAGTCAAACTGCATGAAATTGAGCCTTAAAGTTTTATCAATTGGAATTATGATTGCCACGGTGTCTGCCGTGCAGGCAGAGGACACGATGGATACGTGGATCGCCCCCAGCCTGCATCGCGTGGGCATGACCGATGCGAAGGGCGGGGATGCCCAAGCCAACCTCTGGGCGGCGCGCGGCGAATACGAATCGTTTCAAATTGTGGTCAACGGCGGAGACAAGGGATTGAGCCATGTCAACGTAACCATCTCCGACCTGGAAGGACCGAGCGGGCACATGATCCCGCGAACGAGCTTCACTCTTTACCGGGAGAAGTATGTCCATGTCACTTCGTCGAGTCCGAACTGGAAGGGCTCGAACCAGCCGCTGGGTCCGGGTTGGTATCCCGACGCATTGATCCCATTTACGGATCCGGACACCGGCAAGCCGCTCTCGGGCGCGCAATTGACGGCCGTTCCGTTCGACCTCAAAGCGCGCACGAACCAGGCGATCTGGGTGGATCTTCTGGTTCCGCGCACGGCCGAACCGGGTAAGTACACCGGCACTTACACGGTGACGAGCAGCGAGGGAAGCGCTACGGGGCATATCGCTCTGACCGTTTGGAACTTCAGCTTGCCGGTTTCGCCGTCGCTGAAATCGTCCTTCCTGTTCTTCCAGGCGGGAAGCCTGGCGGCGCAGAAGGAATTGCTGCGGAATAAGCTCTTCCCGCTGTCCACGAGCCCGCAGGACCAGGCCGCGCTCATGAAAGAGCACGGGCTGAGCGCGACTCACATCGGTCCCTTCAGCGGCGCGGATATCGGGAGCTGCCATATGGCGCCGGCGCCCTCGGTGACGCAGTACAAGGCTCTGGCGGCGGCGCAACAGCCCGGCCTGATGCTGTACAGCTACAGCGCGGATGAGATCGGGCACTGCTCGAACCTCTACCCGACGATCAAAGAGTGGGCCCGGAACATGCACCAGGCGGGTGTGAAGAATCTGATCTCGATGTCGCCCACGCCGGCGCTGTACGACGACGGGTCCGGGACGGGGCGTTCCGCCGTGGATATCTGGGTGCTGCTGCCGGTGATGTACAACAACTCGAAGCAGCAGGTGCAGCAGGTGCTGAAGAAGGGCGATTCCGTGTGGTCCTACAACACCCTGGTGCAGGATGCGTACTCGCCAAAATGGCTGATCGACTTCGACCCGGTGAATTTCCGCATCCAGCCCGGCTTCCTCAGCCAGAGCCTGAATCTCACCGGGATGCTCTACTGGCGCGTGGACCGCTGGGGCAGCGATCCGTGGAACAACGTGAACAACGCGGGAACGTTCAGCTCGGCGAATTACCCCGGCGAGGGGATGCTCGTCTATCCGGGCCAGCAGGTGGGCGTCAAGGGCGTGGTCGCTTCGATGCGGCTGAAATGGCTGCGCGACGGCGTGCAGGATTACGACTATGTCCAAATCCTGAAGCAGCTCGGGAAGGAGGATCAGGCGATGGAGATTGCCAAGTCCGTCGCTCCCGACTGGACGAACTGGACGCGCGATGCGGAAAAGATCGAAGCGGCGAGGAAGAAGCTCGGCGAGACGATCGACGCGCTGATGACGGCCTCTCACGCTCCGGTTGCGGGCGGGACGCGGTCTTCGCAGGAGTAGGGCAGGCTGGCGGGGCAGGGCAGATCATCGGCCTGTCCTGCCGGCGCCAGTTCCCGAACGGTCCTGAGGCTGGCGCGGAAAGCATCGGCGACAGCGTCGATTTCCGCGGCGCTCAGGGCGGCATGGTTCGGCAGCGTGATCAGGCGGGCGGCCACGGATTCGCTCATGGGGCAGCCACCGCGGTATCCGAGGCTTCGGCATTTCTCGATTGCTTCGCTGTAGAGGGCGGAGGTATCGACAAAGTGTTCCCACATTGCGGCACGGACCGCATCGCGCTCGCGCGAATCGCGCAAGAGAACGGGGAAAATGTGGTAGTTGTAGCGCGCTCCGGGGCGTTCGCGGGGTAAGACGATGTCCTCCGCATCGCTTAGCCGCGCGAGCAGCCGCAGGCTGTTGGCGCGTTGGCGCTCGACTCTGGCGGCGAACCTTGCAGCCTGCCGGCGAGCCGCGGCGGCGTGTGGGCGGGGGATCGCCAATGCATCGAGGCTCGGTTCGAGCAAGGCCCACCGTTCCACCCAGCGGCGCGCGGGTCTTCCGAGAAATCCATAGAGCGGACGGCTGAAGACCGCCGATTTTGCGGCCTGGAGCAACAGGGAGCGAGACTCCAGGATGGGCGAGGGTGGATCGAGCTCAGCGACGAGCAGGGCAACCCGCGCCGCGAGATCGGGGTCGCGAACGACCGCGAGCCCGCCGCCTCCGGCGGGCCAGTACTTGGTCGAGGCGAAGCTGTAGAAACTGGCGCAGCCAAACCCGCCTGCCATCTTTCCATCCAGAAAACTGAGGGGCGCGTGGGCGGTGTCCTCGATGACCGGGACGCCGCCAGCTTCGGCGAGGAGCGCCGGGACATCCGCCATTTGACCGAACAGGTGCACGATCAGCACCGCTGAGAACCGGCCGCGAGCGGCGCCCAGGGACTGCGGATCCATGGTGAGATAGCGCGGGTCGATATCGATGTACACCGGATTGTGGCCGGCAGCGGCGATCGCTTGAGCGAGCGAAGGGTCGGTGAACAGCGGGAGAGCGACCCCCGAACCGGGTTCGAGATCGAGTGCGGAGAGAAGCAGGTACAGCGCCTGGCGGCCGCTGCGCGTCCAGAACTTCGCGCGATTACCGAGTAGTTCGAAGGCGTCCGGCGGCGGCGTCGGGCGTCCGAGAGCGAGCAGCGCCGCGGCGAAATCGCCGGCGGTGTACGGAAGGCCGAAGCGGGGGATGGAAATCAATCGCGAGATCTTCATGCTCTTGTGTCGGGCCGCGAGGCGCGCGCTCCTTTGAGGACGGTTTCGATTGTTTCAAGGCGCTGGTCGGAGGGGCGAATGCTACGGAGGCGGCGCAGTGCCCATTCCGCCGCGGGATTGTTCAGGGTGCGTCCGAGCGCCGGGTGCAACTGAATGGCCGAGCGGTGCGGGACCATCTCATAGCCGAAGCGCAGCTTGTACTCGTGGAGGCCGTCGGCGGCGAACAGCGGCACGTAACCGTAACACACCGCTTCGAGCTTGGGATCGCCGAGGGCCTGCCGGGTGACGCTGTACGTGAGGACGTGATTGGGGAAGTTGGGCAGATCCTCCTGGCGCGACATCTGATGCAGGATATGCAACCAGCCGTTCTCGCGGCAGGTGACCATGTAGGCCGCCAGCCGTGAGCCGACAAAGGCGGCCGGGAACGCGACGCCGGCTGAGGAGAACGCGGCTTCCACCAGCTTCTGCCAACGGCGCTTTTCCCCGAATTCGGGGTCGTAGCGTCCCTGGCGCGCCATGGTGTTGAGATTGAGAGCCAGCCCCTGGGCCATCAATTCGTCGAGAGAGGCGAGCCGGATATCGAATGTCTGGAGGCCACGGCGCACGCGGGGCCGGTGCTTGGGATGCACCGCTTCGATCTCGTATTCCCGTTCGCGGCGGCGCAGTACGTACAACCCGCTCTCGAGGCCGGTCCATGCGGTCGCGGGAAAACGGACGCCGAGCATGCGGGCTTCGCGAATCAGATAGCGCAGTTCGGCGGGGTCGGGATCGAGCATCGCCTGGTACGGCAAGCTCATCAGGAACCGGCAGGGCGCGGCATACCAGGTCGCGCCGCAGGCTCTGAAAATCCGCCGTCCGCGCCGTTCCAGAAACCGGGCCAGTGCGCTTTCGGAAGCGCAGAGGTGTGGCGCATCAGCGGCCGACGCGGCGCGTACGGGAACTTCTAATAACGTGTTGATTGGCACGGTGGCTCCTATTGGTGGCTCCTATTGCCCGGCAACCGGCGAAGCCTGCGCGCCGCGCGGATGCTGATGACGGACGGCGGCGCGTGCGCGGCTCCAGCGGTATAGCTCGCAGCAATCCGCGAGTCCCATCATGAAAAAGGGCAGGGGATCGTCCGGCGCGAAGCAGGCCGTTTCCTGAATGCCGGCGAAGGAACGCACCCACGCTCCTAGGGACAAGGCGCCTTCGCGCCAGGATCGCAGCGCAGAGAACAGATCGAAATCTTCGACGAGCCACTTGCGCCCCTCCGCGAATCGCGCAGGCGGCACGGGCTGTCCGGTCATGTCGAGGTACAGGGCGCGGACGACATCCAGGCCGTCGGTGGCGGTGAACAGGCGGAACGTGCAGCCAATCCGCGGGTTGACGTCGAGGACCCTGTATTGGCCGTCCCGCGCGTCGCGACGGTAACCGATATCCAGAATTCCGCGATAGCCGATAGCGCGCATGAATTCGGTGGTGATGCGCATGAGCTCGTGGTTGGTATCGCAGGACCCGAGGCTGGTGACTCCGGCGTGCGCCGGAAAACGGCGGATTTTCCGGCCGGTCATTCCGAACAGGCAGCGGGATGCGGTATCGAAATAGCCGTTGAACATCCAGTCGTCTCCGGGGATGAACTCCTGAACGATCAGGTTCGGTTGCTGGGGGTCGCCGGCTATCGCATAGAACTCGATGAGCTCGCGCGGGCTGTGGAGCAGGAACTTGGTGCCGCCGGCGCGGCTGCGGAGCCGCCCGCCGCCGGTCTCCTTGACCATGACCGGAAACGACGCGCTCTCGATGAATCGGGCAATATCGTCCTGCGAGCGAGGCGTCACGGATCGGGCCGTCGGAACGCCGTTGCGGCTCGCCAATTCCTGCATCCGGCTCTTATCGCCCAGGGTGCGCGCGAGCGATGCATCCTGCATCGGGAAGCGGAATTCGCGGAGGAGCGCCCGGGCGTGATCGGCGACCCAGAGGCTGGCCTCATCGGTGGTGGGTATGAGAATCGGCCGTCCCCCGACCTTGCGGCCGATCGCCAGCATGAGGTCGAGGGCGCGCTCCGGCAGCTCGTTCCCGATGTCCAGCACCCAGCGGCCACGGCAATACCGTGACGTGAACGCGGGCTCCCAGCGAGTGGAATCGACAGCGTAGACGGGGATTCCGAGCCTTCCCAGACTGCGTGCAATTCCGAGGCCCCCGTGATGCCCGGACCGGAGGATCACGACGGGAATGGATCGATCGGCAAAGTAACTCATCCTGCATAACTCCCTTGTAACTGGCGCGGGCGATGCGTCCGGGCGGGCTGGATGGATCGCACTTCGCCATCCTGAACCGCGAAGACCTGCGGAAGGTCGTCGATGTGCCTGAGAATAAACTCCAGGTCCTGCACCTGGCCGATACGGCGCAGAAAATCGACGCTGCGGCTGCAGAGACAGGCGGTCGGTGGAGCATCACCCCAGCGGCGCACGATCGCGGACGTCTGCGAACTGGCGGCCACGAAGCCGCGGCCGAGAAGCGCGGAGGCGACCCAGGCACAGCAGATTTGATCCTCCTCGCGAAACTCACCTTTGGTGCCCGCGCCGATCACCGCGACACGACCGTGATGGCGGGCCAGGTGGCTGGCGAGCGCGGAGTAACTACGAAAGCACGCCAGATAGACGGTATCGCATCCGGCCGCGGCCTGAATGACCTTAGTGCCCGAAGAGGAGACCAGGACGAGCGGCCGGTGCGTGTCGCCGCGTCTGGCGAGCTGGGCCGGACTGTTATCCATTTCGAACGCGGCCGGCACCGCGCCGTTCGACTCGCCGGCCAGGAGCGGGTTGTCGAATCGCGCCGCGATCGCCAGGGCAGCTTCCACGCTAGGCGCCGGAAAACAGCGGCGGCCGGTGGCCGCGGCGGTGATTGCGGTAGTGGTAGCGCGAATCACGTCGATGACGACGATGGCCCATCCATCGCGGTATCGCGATGCGCTTTCGGCCAGGCAATCGATGATGACAGACTTTCCCATAGCGTGCCTGCCCGGTCTCACGATGCTTTGGCCAGGGGAACGGGCGCCAGCCTGGGACGGAGGTTTTCCTTCAGAAACGCGTCCGAGTGGAGGCCGCGCCGGTAAATCTCGACGCGCAGCAGCTCTTCGAGCCTGACATTGCAGAGGCGCACCGCGGGTCCGAAGTGGTCCAGGAGGGCGAACTGGCTTGGCTTGGTGGGCGCTTCGTACGTTACGATGTCCAGGCCGAACGCGCTGGCGAAGCGGTCCGCCAGGGCGTGGTTGAACGCGCCATGGTCGTCGAAGAGGCCCACGCCTTGCGCGCTCTCGCGGGCTTCGACGACGAGTTCGAGAGCGCCGGCATCGAGCCAGCGTTTGCCTTGTTCGAGCAGTTGGTCGACAGTTGCGGCAGAAAAGGCGCCGGTGTGTTTCTTGCCGAGCTCGAACTGGACATCGAGGCCGCGCTCGCTGGCCATGGCCACGACTTCGCCGGCGCTCAACGTCATATCCGTGAAGCCTTCGCCGCACTCGATGCGGGTGAAGCCGATACCGGCGCAGAGGTCCAGGTATTCGGGGAGACGGCGCTGCGCGACGGCGATCTCAAACGGTCCGCCGCCCGTCACTGTCGGTACGCAGTGGCGGTTGGCGGCGGCGACCTTGCGGCGGGTCGCGTCCTCGTTGGCGATCAGCCAGCAGGCCATCGAGATCTTGAGGATCGCCATCAGGTGCGAGCTTTGTTCCAGGTGACTCGCCAGCGTAGCCGGATCGTAACCCGGATCGAAGGGGCTGGTAAGCGGGGGTAGAGCGGAAACGCCGATGAGTTCGAGGTAAGTTCGGCTATTGTTGTCTTTGGCAGTCATAGGCTTGTTTCCTTTCCATCCGGTCGGCAACGCCGGCCATCGTCAGGACTTCGATATCTCCAAGGTCGCGCGCCCGGATCAGGTGCTCCAGGATGCCCTCGAATACCGAAAAGCCGGCCGGCGATTCGACGAGGTTTTCCGGATGCAGGCAATAGTGCAAGATTCCGCGATGACGCGCCGCGGCCACCACGCCGCGCCGGAAGCGTTCCATGCGCGATCGGGCACCGATGAGGCGGCCGCGGGCCGGTCCGAGGGGATAAAAGAACATGGAGGCCGGAATGTTCCAGAGTCCGGGGAGGGTCTCGCGGGGCCATACCAGCGGCGGCGTCGACCGCGTAATCTCTTCCATGGCGCGCAGCGCGGCTCCGGGGATGGTGGAGCCGAGCCGCCATGCCACCGCCGGGGGAGTGCCGCGGAAACTGCGGAGACCGTGCAGCGGCAGCAGGTGGTAATATGCCTCGCGGTTGCGGGGAAACGAAAAGGAGGACGGTTTTCCGCACACGCCGGAGAGGGCCAGAATCCCTTCCGTCAATTCGCACGTGGCCGCCTGCTCGCTGACCTGTGCACGGTCCCAAATAAGGTGCGTGAGGCCGCCGTGTAGTCCGATTTCCTGGGCCGGATGCGCCCGGCGCAGGCGATCGAGAAACGCGCGGCAGTGCCAGGAGGTCGCGGCGGCACGGGCCTGGATCCGGTCACGTTCGCGAGGCGGCCAGGCCGCGAGCAGACGCTCCGAAGGACCGTCTCCACTCTGGAGCGCGAGGCCGCCGACCGTGAACCAGGTGGCGCGGACGTCCGCCTCGCACAACAGGGCGAGCAGCTTCGGATGCGCGCCGGGCGAATCGGGGAAGCGGGCCGCGAACTGTGCCTCGCCGAGGCAATCGACGTAGCCCCAGATCCGCTCCGTGTCGATCGACAGAATCACCACACCGCGTTCGAAAAATGCCGGCATACTTATGGCTCGCAGATGACCGGCGCCCCGGGGCTGTTTGGCAGGATGCTCTCCTGCGGCTCGCCGCCGTTACCATATTGCGCGCAGAGCGATGGCTGCGCGGTAACTGGCTGCGCCAGCGGCAGCCTGTCTTCCGGCGCCGGCCGCGTCAGCGGGCAATATTCCGGAACCAGTTGCCGTATGTGCGCGAGGATCTCCGGCTGGCTGCGCCGCGCGAGCAGCTCTTCCAGGCCCTCGATCCAGGCGGGGATGACGCTCCAGTCCAGCGGCGCCTCGCGAATCACGCGCATCTTCTCCTGGTCCGTGGGCATGAGGCCCTCGCTTTCGCCATTGATTTCCTCCATCAGCTTTTCGCCCGGGCGCAGGCCCGTAAATTGAATCTCGATGTCCTCGTACGGAATGAGCCCGGCGAGCCGGATCATGTCTTCGGCGAGGTCGAGGATGCGGACCGGTTCGCCCATATCGAGCACGAAGATCTCCGAGCCCTGGCTCTTGGCGGAGGCTTGCAGGGTGAGCGCGACTGCCTCGGAGATCGTCATGAAATAGCGGCGCGCCTCCGGGTGAGTGACCTTAACCGGACCGCCCGCGGCGATTTGCGACTGGAAGATGGGGACTACGCTGCCGTTGCTCCCGAGAACATTGCCGAAGCGCACCGAGGCGCACACCGTTCGCCCGTTGCGGTGCCGGGCGCCGACGATGCGTTCGCAGACCCGCTTGGTGGCTCCCATCACGCAAACCGGATTGACGGCCTTGTCCGAGGAAATCATCAGCAGGTTGCGCACTCCGGCGGCGCGGGCAGCCTGCACCAGATTCCAGGTGCCGATGATGTTGTTGCGCGCGGCTTCCACTACGTGCGATTCCATCATCGGGACATGCTTGTAGGCGGCCGCATGAAAGACGCTCTCGACGCGGTGGCGCTCCATGATTTCCGGAAGGCGGCAGGTATCGCGGATGTCGCCCAGCGCGGCTACAACCTCCAGGTTGGGGAATTTCTCGCGTAGCTCGTTATCGATGCGGAAGAGCTCGCTCTCCGACTGATCCAACGCCACGAGGCGAGAGGGGGAAAATCGCGCCACCTGCCGGCAGAGCTCGGAGCCGATGGAACCGGCTGCGCCGGTGATCAACACGGAGCGGCCGCGAATCCGCGCCCGGACGGGCGAATCGTCGAGTTTCACCGTCTGGCGGCCAAGCAGATCCTGCAGGGAGAGATCGCGCACCTGGGCGGCCAACACGTTGCGGCTGAGCAGTTCGTCGATCCCGGGCACGGTCTTGCATGGGATGCGCGCGGCGCGGCAGTTGGCCAGGGCCTCGCGCATCTGGGGTCCGGTGGCGGAACGCATGGCAATGATGATTTCGTCCACGACCGGTCCGCGGCTGTTCAGGCGCTCGACGATCGAAAGTGCTTCGCGCCCCGTTCCAAGCACGGGCACCCCGAGGATGATCGCGCCCCGCTTCAGCGGGTCGTCATCGAGGAGACCTCTCACCGCATAGCGCGTGCAGCGGTTGGAGTGAATCTCGTGGACCAGCTCCGCTCCTGCGGCGCCGGCGCCATAAATCAGAATTCCGGTACGCGCCTGACGCGAATGTTTGCGGAAGAGCTCGTGGCGGATGCGTACGGAGAACCGGACCAGCGTAGTTGCGGCAAAACAGATGATGCCATCGATGACAATGACGGAGGCGGGCATGGCCGGGCCGATCCAGATCAGGGCCGCCGCGGCGAACAACGCAGTTCCGGCGGCGTTGCCCATGATGATCGGATACAGGTCCGGTATGCTCACGAACCGGCGCAGGCTGCGATAAAACCCCACACCGTCGAAGGCCAGCAGCTTCGCAACAATGGCGAGAAGAAGCGCCCGGGGGAAAATGGATGCCTGCAAATCCGGAATTGCAAAGTCGAATCGCAGGTGGAAAGCAGCCGTCAGCGACAAACCGACTGCAGCTAACTGGCAGATTCGCTCCAGCCATGTATCAATAGAACGGCCTCTCATATGTATCCTTCTAGAGCCTTGGCAGCGTCTGCATGGATGCTCCGCACGATGTAGTGCACCTGATCTTCCGTCGAGGCAGCAAACAAGGGCAAAGAGACAATTTGGTGGGATGATGCCGGAGTGCGGGAACACGAATCGGCGGCGAACGGCTGCAGCGGAGCGGGGGACCGCGGCAACAGCCGGTGCGATGGAATGGAGCTAGCCGCCATATTCGAATGCCGTGGAAAAAATCTTGCGGATGCGGTCCGGATTGAACTGCGCCGGGGCGAGGCTGCAGCGAATCGTCAGCCAGATCAGCCGGACATCCTGCCGGAGTGACCGCGTGTGAATGTACGCGAGATTGAGGCGGAGCTTGGCGGGCAGCACCGCCTCGCGGTAGAAACGATCGGCATCGCCCGAGCACGCCAGGAGATTTTCTTCATCGCGGTAGAGCAGGGTCGCCAGATCGGTGATTCCGGGCCGCACCCGCAGGATGGCCTGCCACACCGGAGATCGCGGATTCACATACTCCGGCACCTCCGGCCGCGGTCCCAGCAGGCTCATGTCTCCGCGAAGCACGTTGTAGAGTTGGGGCAGTTCGTCGAGCTTGAACCTTCGCAGCCAGACGCCATTCGCGGTAATCCGGTGGTCTCCGGCCGCCGTGACCACCAGTCCCTTGGCGCCATCCCGCATCGTGCGGAATTTCCATATACGGAATGGGATGCCGTACCGCCCCATCCTCACCTGGCTGAACAGGATCGGCCGGCCGTCCCGAACCAGGATCAGGAGCGCCAGCACGGCCAAAAGAGGCGATAGGATGAGCAGGCCCACTGCCGCGCAGAGTACGTCGAATAAGCGGGCGAAGTTCATAGCTGCGTCTCCGCCGGTTCCTGAGCCAGCGCGCGGTGGAAGATATACTCATTCATCCAGCGGCCCTTCTTCTGGAGAAAGCGCCGGGAATGCCGGAAGCCGATATCGCGGTACAGGGCATTGACGGCATCGTTGGAGTCGGCATCGGTCGTGAGGTATACGTAGTCGGCGCTCCGGGCGCAAGGCTGGTCGAGGAATGCCTCGAGCAGCCTCCTCCCCACACCCTGTCCGGCCGCTTCGGGCCGGACCGCAATCGACGAGATCTCACACGAGGGGCAACGCCCCTGGCTGGCCGACGTCTGAATGCGGCGCACGGCGTTCATGACATCGGCGGCCAGCCCGGGATGCCGCAGCAGAGCGGCGAGAGAGGGGAGCACGAAGGCGAGCCGGTGGCGCCACATCGCCCGGTAGAATTCGGCGGGATCGGCGAAACCGCACACAAATCCATCGATCGCGCCGCGCCGCTCGCTTACCAGAATGGTGCCGGTCCGGTAACGCAGCACGAGCTCGTAGTAGCGGCGGAGGAAGGCGCTGCCCATTCGAGTAAGAAAGAAGCGGTCGAACGCCTTGCGGTGAATCGCCACGATAGCGGGCAGATCCGAGACGGTGGCGTTCCGAACCACCGCCGCGCCGTCGGGAGCCGGGCGCGCCGAGTGTGGAAACGTGCGTTCCAACAGGTCCAGATACAGGTCGCGGTAGGCTCGCCACATTCTGTCCTCGGTATAACGGGACTCGAACAGAGAGCGCGCCTGCTCCGCCAAACGCGCTGCGAGCGCGGGATCCGCGGCGAGCCGCTCGATGGCTTCGGCCAGAGCGGCCGGATCGGCGGGCGGCACAAGCAGGGCCATGTTCGCCTGAGAGGCCAGTTCGCGCTGGCTGCCGATGCTGGTAGCGACGATCGGCCTGCCCGTCGCCATGGCCTCCAGGAGAGAGATCGAGAGGCCCTCGCGGAGACTCGGCAGCACCAGCACGTCCGCGGCAGCGAGGAGACCGGCTACATCATGCCGGAACCCGAGGAAAGAGACCATGCCGGACAGGCCACGGCTGCGGGCCAGCCGTTCCAGATACGGCCGGGCCGGACCATCGCCGGCGATCACCACCCGGTATTTCACGCCGTTGCGGGGGAGCAGGGCCGCGGCTTCGACCAGGTACTGAATGCCCTTGTCCATGGCGAGACGGGTGGTGCTCAGGATCATTCGCTCGCCCTCGCCGACGGCTAACTCGCGGCGTAATTGGGCTCGATCGAACGATTCCGGCAGCCGGTCGGGCGTGATGCCGTTGGGAATGGCTTGAATCTGCTGCGGCGGACAGATACCCAGCTCCAATGCCCAGCGGCGATGGAACTCGCTTACCGAAACGATGCGATGACACCATTGCGCGGCAAGGCGCTCGAGCGCGGCGTATATCATCCGTGCCGGTGCGGAGCTTTGCTCGTGAATGGCGAAACCGTGCATCGTGTGGAGCACGATCGGCACGCCGGCGAGCCAGGCAGCCAGCCTGCCGACGAAGCCGCCCTTTGAGGTGTGGGTGTGGACGATCGTATATCGCTCGCGGCGCAGGAAACGGTAAAGGCGGTACAATCCCGCCACATCCCAGATTGGGCGGATCTGGCGCCGGATCACATCCAGATCCACGATGCCAATCGATTCACGCCGGAGTGCCTCCTGAACCGCCGGGTTGGTGGTCAGGACGTCGATTTCGCATCCGGCGGCTTTCGCAACGCGGGCGAGGCCGGTAATGATTCGGACCACTCCGCCGTACTGCGAATCGCCGATGATATGCAGCGCTTTGATCCGGTCTACTGCAGCGTTTGTAGGCATCCGCTTGTCCTTTGACATCGATGTGCGGGGTGGCTGGCCCGGCGGAGCGCGATTGAGTAACCGGCGCCGATGAGCCCGAACACGAGCCACCAATGCCGCTGATAGAACGCTTCAATTCCCATGGCGAAACCTACCATTGCGGTATGCCCGAGCAAGAGCGCCAGTGCGATCGGCCTTTCTCCCGGTGGAGTAATCCGGTATGTTCTCCACGCCCTGACGAAAAACCATCCCAGAAATCCTAAGAGCACACTTAGGCCCAAAATACCGAAGTCGGCTAGGAACCACATAGCGCTGTTGTGGGCGATTTCGCCTTCACTCAGCCGGAAACTACCGAGCCCTCCGCCGAGAAAGGGGTGGCGGGAAAACGCGACGAGAGCATCGTGGATCAGGTCGAAGCGGCCCTGGACCTGCTTCGGGCGGCTGGCCATTTCCTCGAATATTGGCAGGAACCGCCGCGGGCCCAGCAGGAGAAAGACGCAGGGCACAACCATCAGCACCTGGAGCACTAGCCTGCCTGCTGCCCGCGGCTGCAATACGGCGAAAAGTGCCAACGCCAGCGCGAGCGCCAGCCATGCAGATCGGGAGAACGTGAATAGCAGGCCGAGACTCAATGTCCAGCGGGAGAAGAGCAGGGCCTTTCTTCCGAGCAAAGGCGCCGGGCCAAGCGAAGCGGCCTCGATAAGCACGAAGGTTAGCGCAAGAAGGCCGCCGTAGGCGTTCGGGTCGAGGAGCATTCCCGAGAGCCGGAGCCCCTGATAGCGCACGAATAAAGTGGTCACGCCGAAAAAGTAGGCTGCGAGGAACGCGCCGACGCATACGACGTTCTGCGCCACCACACTTAGCGCGAAGACCCGAAGTATATGGCGCACGTCTTCCCAGCCGGCGGCGCAGGAGGTGATGGCGGCGTAACTCAAGAAAGGGAGGAGCAGGCCCACGTCCTTGTTCAGCAACTCATACCGGTCCAGCTTCCCAAACCGGAGTGCAGCCACGAAGGAGCCGAGCGCGAAGGTGAGTGCGATACCGAAATGCCAGGGGCTCCACGCGTCGCGGCGGTATTTCAGTTGAGCCGCGGCCAGCAGGAGCGCCAGCACGAGCAGACAATCCGCCGGCGCGAAGTTGACGCTGCTGCCGATTTCAAACTGGAATGGCAGCAGGACCACATAGCCCGCCACCAATGCCCGCAGCGCGGCAGGCCGAGGCGCGGATTGAATTGGGGCGGGTGAGCTCATTGCTCCATTGCTTCCCTGCGGCGAATGAGTGAATCCGGCGCCAGCAGATACAACACGATCGCGGCCGAAAGAAGGACCCGCACGCCCGCTCCGAAGATCACGCCAAGGGCGGCGCCTGCCATTCCGCGGGCCGGGACCCATTCCGCGCAACCCCAGGCCGTGGCGCCGGCCACGAGCAGATAGAGAGGCACCTGAATCCCGAAGCAGCGCGCGGAGGTAATCCCGCTCGTAAGCATGGAAGCGGCAAAGTTGAGCGCCGCAGCCCCCATCAGCACCGTAAAAATGCCCGAATGAGCCGCATAATCGGCGTTGTAGAACACCCTGAGGAGCCACGGGCCGATGCTGCGCGCGAGCGCGAGGCCAAATAGTCCGATCGCGCTGCCGGCCGCCACCAGCCGCAGCAGGAGCGTGCGATATTCCGCGAGCCTGCCTCCGGCGTAGAGGCGGGAGAGGCGCGGCACCGCCGAAGTAGCGAGCGAGTCGCCGACGATGGTCAGGGACGCAGTGGCATAGGCGAGCGCGGAGAAGATTCCCAGTTCATGCTCTCCCTGGAAGGCGTGAATGAAATACCGAGGCATGTGAAAGTTCAGAGTGGCGATGGTCGTGACGATCCCGAGCGGCAACGCCAATACCAGGAGCCGGAGTCCGCGCGGTGGCTTGCGCGGCTCGGCAGTGCCGGGGCTCTCGGTGCAGGACACCATGCGGCGGCCGTGCCGCATATCGAACAGAAGCAGCGTCAGAACCCAGGTCAACGCCATCCACATACAACCCCAGAAGACGCTTCCGGTGAGATACAGGCCGCCGCTCAGTGCGAGCACCGCCAGAACGCCACGCAGGATCATGGACCGGCCTGTCTGATCCAGCCGGTCATTGAGTTGGAACAAACCATAATGAATGTCGCTCACGGACTCGATCCCCTTGGCGAGCGCAAGCGCCAGGATCACCGAGGCGGTGCCCGCCTCGTACGCGCCGAAGCGCACGATCGCAGCGATCGCGAGCAGGGCCGCGACCGTCAGCGCCACCCGCAGGCGGAGATACTCGGCGAAGCGATATTGGCGGCGCGCATCGGTGGCCTGCACCGACCGGAGGTTCAGATTCGCAAACATGATTACCGGCGTAACCACCGCGAGCCCTAGCGAGAACTGGCCAACCATGAAGGAATTGCCGAATTTGGCCAGGGCTACAATCATGCCCCACTGGCACAGGGCATAGATCGAGTTACCGGCGACCACCCAGGCAAAGTTCGACCGCAGGGACAAGGGGCGGATGGCGTACCCCGGCAGTGGAAGCGAGCCGGAAGAAGCGAGTCCGAGGAGAGGCTGCGGACGAATCTCTCGCGGGTTCATGAAATTTCCTTCCGTCCGAATTCATGCGAGCCGGCGTAGGTATAGTGCTCGCTCCCGATGGGGTCCCAGCGGTTGAGGATCACGCCCATGAGCGGGATGCCGTCAAAACGCAGCCGCTCGACTGCGGCCTGCACGGTCCGGCGGTCAGTGTAGTTGGCCCTTACGACCAGCAGCAGTTCTTCGGTGTACCGCGCCATGATTCGCGCATCGGCGAACTCGAGGCACGGAGGTGCATCCACCAGGACATAGTCGAATTCCTGCCGGAACATCGGCAGCAGGCGCGCCAGCCGGTCCGAGTGAAGCAGGCCGAAGATATTGCCCGTCGAGGCGCCGCTCGGCAGCAGGTACAGCCGCGGAACGGGCGTCTGTTTCGCCAGCACCTCGATCGGGAGCTCGTCAACCGCGTTCTTCTCGCGCAGCAGGTCACTGAGTCCCCAACTGTTCGCCTCGTCGAACACCTTGTGAAGCCGCGGGCGGCGCATGTCGCCATCGATCAGCAGCACCTTCCGGCTGATGGCGGCGAGCGCGATCCCCAGATTGCTCACGACCGTGGTTTTGCCTTCCATCGGCCCGGCGCTCGTGACCAGGAGCACCCGCGCCTGCCCGCCGGCGCGCTGCGCGGAGAGAATCGAGGCTACCGTAGCGCGAAACGACTCGGATAACCCGGTCTGCTCATCGAGAGCGGTCCGCTCCACGAGCATGGTGTCATTGCGAAGGCCGGGAAAGAAAATCGCGGAGGGCGTCCATTGGTTCGCCTGCGGTATCGCTCCCAATTCGGGCAGCGCGAGCAAAGCGCCCGCGTCGCCCGGCGCGCGCAGGACGGGCTTTCTCTGCTCCTGCAGCATCACGAATGCGACGGCCAGCAGCAGCCCCGCGAAAGTGCCGATCGCCAGGTTCAGACGCAAATTCGGCTTTGCGGGACTGAGCGGCGGGGCCGCAGGACTCGCCAGGCGGATGTTCGTCAAGGGCAGGTTCGATGCCAGCCAGGCCTGGTTGGCCCTCTGCTGGAGTGAGTCGTAGACTTCGCGATTGACGTCTTTCCCGCCGGCGGCCGCGCGCGGGGCGGGCCGCAGCGTCCGCCGGAGGTCCGCCAGTTGCGGCAGCAGCGATTGGTAGGTTTGCCAGGCGCTTCGTTGGCGTTCGCGTATGTTCTCCAGGATGAACGTGTTCGCCAGCGTATTGCACAGGTTCGCCGCCAGTGCGGCGTCTCGCGCATCGCAATGGATCTGGATCACGCGGCTGTTGCGAACCGGTACGATCTGGATATCCCGCCGCAACCGCGGTAACAGACGCTTGCCGGCAAATTCCGGGCGCTGGTCGAGATGGAGCACACTCGCGACTTGCTCCAGCAGTGCATCCTGCTGCAGCAGTTCCGCCTGCGTCTGTAGATACACGCCAGCGTCCCCGCTCGGGGAAACCGCCGGATAGACATCCCGGAGGTCGAGATAGGTCTCGTTATAAGCTTGAAGCTCGAGCGACGCCTGCGCCTGATAGACGCGCGATTGCATCGCGGTTACGATCGCCGCCAGGAGAATGCCGGCGCACGCCAGAGCAATCAGCGCCCATCTGCGCCGGAGCAGGATTCCGAAACATTCCTGCAAAGTGCAATCGTCATGGTGCGCACTGTCATCGAAACGCGGTTCCACTCTTCCGTCCCTCCTTCAAGCGGCCGTGCCATGCGCGGGGCCATGGCCATCTGTTATGGCAGATGAGGACGGGACAGGACAGGTCCCTTATTTTGGGATCAAAGCGGACGAAATCGGGGACTTAGCGCGGTTCTCGGGCGGTGGACCATTTTGGCCCACCGCCCGCGCACCGGCGATTTTCGTAAAACCCGGCCGCGCCGGCTGCATCAGGATTTCTCAGCGGATCTGCCCGGAACGGCTGGAGTACAGGGGCGGGCCGCCCTGGGCGGGAGAGGAATGTATGTCATTTCTGGACTGGATGGTACAGGGATTTCGGGATGGCTACGAAGCAGGCAGCGCGGTACGCGCGCAGGGAGAAGGGCCGCCCTTCGATCTTCGGCCCGCAGTGGCGGCCGCCGTCTTCGGAGGAGCGCTGGGCCTTCTAAGGCGAGGCGGCGCTACTCCAGGTAAAAGACTTCCTTCAGCATGGCAAAGCGCTCGCCGTCCTGTTGATCGGGGACGGGTTCGAACAGAGGGCCCATCAGGCGCTGCCAGCTCTGGTTGACCGGGTCGCGGTCGAGTTCGTCCCACGCGCGGTCGAAATCGTCCACGCGGAGGCAGAGCGTCAGGTCCTGTCCCCGCCGGAAGATCGAGTAGTCCGAAATTCCGACGTCTTTTAACTTCCGCAGCAGGTCGGGCCAGACCTGCTGGTGCGCGCGCTCGTATTCCTCGATTTTGTCGGCGCGGATGCGGAGCTTAAACGCGTAGCGTGGCATGATATCGCCTGGTCAGAAATATAGCTTAACGCCAAACTGTACGTACCGGGGCGTGCTGTTGTTGTAAAGAGTGCCGAAGTTGGTGCTGTAAGCGTTGCGTAACTGGTAGAGTTTGTAACCTTGCAGCGTGGTGATGTTGTACGAAGTGGCCGGGGTGCCGTAGAAGTTGGCCGGGAGCTGGATGGTATAGAAGTTTGCGGGAAGAGCGCCCGCGGCCGTCTTCTGCGCGTTCACCATGCTGACGATCCCGTTGTAGATGGCTGCGCCCGCGGTGGTGTTGTAGAGCGGCTGGCTGTTGGCCGCGGCCCAGACGTTATAGGCGGAAGTCGTCAGGGTCGCGGTGCTGGGAGCGCCCATGAAATCGGCGCCGCCCGCGTTGTTGGGGTAAACGGCGAATGTGGGGTGGTTGAGGGCATTGAGCGCATCGACCCGGAGCTGGAGCCGCCGCTTGCCGTTTTCGCCGAGCGCGATCGTCTTCTGCACCGAAAGATCGAAGTAATCCTGCCACGGCCCGCGGACGCTATCGAGCGTACGCGGCGCATTCCCCAATTGACCGAGCGGCGGGCGCATGAAGGCCGACGGATTAAGGTACGGCTGGCAGCCGCTGCCGATCGGGCAACTGGACGACCACAGCGGATTGACGAGCGGCACGCCCGCGACGATGTCCGGGCGCGCGCTGTGCGTGAGATCGCCGAGCTGGTTCGTGTCGGAAAGATACACTACGTAGGGGAAGCCGCTGTTGAGGCGAACCAGTTCGGTGGTGGTCCAGCCGCCTACGATGTGATCGGCCCACTTCGGAATGTTGCGGCCAATGAAACGATTGCGGCCGATCGGCAGGTCGTAGATCGCCGTTCCGTGAATGACGTGCCGCTGATCGTAGGTGGAAACCGAACGGTCAGCCTGGCGGGTGCCGCCGAAGACGACCTGGCCGCCTACCTGCCCGTTGACGGCGGTGAGGATGTTCTTATCGCCGCCGGCGCTGGATGCGTCGTCAATGGACTTGGAGAGCGTGTAATTGGCGGTGAACGTCAGCCCGCGCGCGACGCGATGCACCACGTTGATGTAACCGGCATGGCGGATACTGTTGCCGGCCGAGTCATACCAGAGATACAGGCTCGAGTATCCCAGATACGGGCTGCCCAGCGTGCCGTTTTGTATTGTCAGCACCTTTCCGGTGATCGGATTGATTCGGCCGAGGGGATCGTTGATGGTGCCGGTGGTGTTGATGTTCTGCGCGAGCTGGGCGGAGAGGTTGCTGGAGTCCTTCGGGTTGATGTCCTCCTGTCCCATGAAGAGATGAATGCCCATGGACCCGCTGTAGGCCACCTCGATGGTGGTGTCTTTATTGGCCTGCCAGGAGACGGTCGCGTTCCAGTTGTTCACGTACGGCGTGTGGTAGTTCTGCGAGACCGCGAAACCGCCGAAGGCCTGCTGATAGTAGAGCGAATTCGCGAAGCTCAGGCCGTTCGAGGGCGGCCCCTGCGGGCCGTAAATCTGGCTGTTGACGGTGGTGGGGGTGAGCACCGGTGGATTCTCTCCGAGGCGCATCACGTCATTGGGATTGGCTGTGGCCGAGGGCGTGGTCGGGCTGAAGTTGGCCGTGGCGCCGAAATCGGGCTGCGGCAGTTGCGTGAAGCCGCTGATCGGCGCGTGGGACATGCCCCAGCCGCCACGAAGGTAGATCCGATGGTCCGCAAAGAAGCCGCCTGGTGACCAGGCGAACCCGAATCGCGGCTCGAAATCGGTGTACTGGGGCGGTGTGAGGTACGGCGAATGGCCGCCGATTCCGGCGAACTGGAACGGAAGCGTGGTTGCGGTGGTCAGCACTTCCCCGTCCGTGAGGGTGAGGGGCGAGGGGAGATTCACGGTCTGCGCCAGGTCGGGGCGGAACACGCCCTGGTGGTTGTACTTCTCCGTGCGCGGCATCTGCAACGAGTAGCGGATGCCGAGGTTCAGCGTCAGGTTCGGCTTGACGTGCCAGTCGTCCTGGAAGAACGCGTCGCCCGCTCTCCAGCGGTAGTAGTACGGCACCTCGACATTCCGCATCACGACGTTGGTGCTGGGGACGCCGAGCAGGAAGCTGGCCCAGGTGGAGCCGCCCGTGCCGCTGGAAGTGCCGGTGGAGTTGGTCTGCGCCGGCGAAAACGAGTAGATGCCGCCGAACGCGCCGTAGAGCGGAATCACGTTCTGGAAGGATTTCGAAACGTCGCCGCCGAATCGGATGCTGTGGGCGCCGAGCGTTTTATAGACGATATCCGTAATGGCATAGCGCTCCTCGCGGTCCTCGACATTGGTCGAGCCGGCGCCCCCGAAGCCCGTTGCCGTGCTGCTGCCGTTGCCGAGGCTCGATCCGGGGATGAGGCAACTGGTTAAAGATGTCGTCCCGTTGCACGATTGCCCGCCGAAAGACGGCAAGCCGCCATGGGTAATGCTCGGCAGACCGAACAGTGTATTGAGGTTCGCTCCGGTCGAGGGGTCCCACTGCGGATCGATGGTGTTGCTGAACCGGCCGCGCGTGTAGTTGAGTCGCAGGTCGTTGATCAGCGTGGGAGTGAAAGCATGGGTGTCGCTCAGCATCGCCTGCTGGCCCCAGCTGTACTGCGCGCCGTTATTCGTCTGGCTGACGGGTGTGCCCTGGATCTTGACGATCGGCGTCGCGGTGAACCGGCCGTACAGATGGTTCTTATCGCTGATGGTCTGGTCGATCCGAACGGTGTAGCGCTTTTCGTCCTGGCGGAGCTGGCGGGGGGCAAAAATGTTGGAGATGTGGCCGTTCGAATCCAGGAAATAAGGCCCGGCGGGTGAGAGGTACTGCTCCGCTTTGAGCGCCACGGAATCGAGCATGCTCTGCGGGATCACGTTACCGGGGAAGGGCGCGAAGCTCGTCTGCCCGCTGGGCAGCGTGGCGGCCGTAAATTGATTGCCATTGACGACGTTGTAAATGTCGTAGATATTGTTGTCGCCGGTGGGCGCCACCGCGGCAGGCGCGATCGATTGGAACTGATTCACCACCGATTGCGGCAACCAGCCGCTGGCCGTATTGACGAGGCCGCTGAAGTCGCCCTTGAGCATGCCCGGCGTCGGCAGCAGGCCGTATTGATCCAGGTGATCGCGGCGGTATTGCGGCTCGATGGCCGCAAACCAGAACGTCCGGTTCTTGCCGTTATAGACCTTGGGAATCCAGACCGGCCCGCCGGCAGCCAGGGAAAACTGGTTGTATTTGAGCGTTGGCACCGGGCGATTGGCCGTGGCCAGCGTGAACGGCGCCGCGGCGAAATCCGGGTTGCGGTTGTACCAGAGCGCGGTGCCGTGCAGCTCGTTGGTGCCGGATTTCGTCGTCGCGTTGATTACGCCGCCGCCGGTGGTGCCGTACTCCGCGGAAAAAACCGAAGTCTGCACCGTGAACTCCTGAACCGTCTCCGGCGTGAAGCTGACGATCGTGCGGCCCAGCGAGACGCCGGTGTTGTTGGTTCCATCGGCCATCATGAGCGTGCTCATCGGGCGCCCGCCGCCGACGGTCAGGTTGCAGCCGGGGCACGGCGTACCGGTGGTGATGGTCGGATCCTCGCTGCCCGCGTCGCCGGCCACATTGGGCAGCGTGAGAGCCAGATCGAGCACGCTGCGGTTCAGCAGCGGCGCGTCGTCGATCTGGCGCTCCGTGATCGTGTTCGCGGACGTGCCGGACTCCGTGTTGACCATGACGGCGTCGGCGGAGACGGTGACGCGCGTCTCGACCGAGCCGGTCTGCATCCGGATATCCACCGTCGCGACCGAGGCCGTATCCACTTTGACGTTGTCGACCGCGGCCTTGGAGAAGCCGGCGGCCTCGACCTCGACGCGGTAGGTCACGGGCTCCAGGTCCGGCACGGCGAACTTCCCGTTGGCGGCCGTGGTGGTCTTGCGGACCTCATTCGTTCCGAGATTCGTGATGGTGACGGTGGCGCCGGGAATCACCGAACCCGAGGGATCGGTCACGGTGCCCGTAATTCCGCCACGGTTGGTTTGCGCGCAGAGCAAGAAGGCGCCGAGGAGAATGCTCGCGACAAGGCGATTCATATACTTGACCCTTTCAGCAGACACACTGGTGCTGTTGGAAACATCTTAGGGCGGCCCGAAACCGGGTTGAAACGGAATCGCCGCCGGGAGTTGACGTTTTGGATATCAGAACGAAAGTCCTCGCAAACGGATGCGGTTCGCCATGGTTCATGATGAACGGTAACACGACGGTGTTGTGCAATGCGAAACATTTTCTTCGGCCCGGTGCACGGATGGTAACGCCTGCGCGAGAATAACGCGAAGGAGATCGCCGTGAATCCGCTATCGAGAAGAACGTTCTTCCGCCGCACCGCTGCCGTCGCCGGCGCGGCCGCCGGCGCCATCGAACTGCGAAGCAATCCGCTCGGTCTGCCCGTCGGAAGCCAAACGTATCCGCACCGCCAGCGCATCCGTGAAGGCGGCCTGGCGGGGCTCTGCCGGGATATGGCCGCGCTCGGTATCGGCGTAATCGAGCTCTGCTCGCCCGGCTACGGCGAATTCGCCGGTTTGGCCGACGCCAAAGAGACGCGCAGGATCATCGAAGACCACGGCCTCAAGTGCCCGAGCGCCCATTTCACCCTGCGGGAGCTGCGCACCGCGCAGGAGCAGGCAATCGCCTGGGCGAAGGACCTCGGCATGACGCAGATGGGCACGGCGAGCCTGAACGGCCACACCGAAAACGGCGTCGCGACGATGGACGTGGTGAAGCGCGCGGCCGAGGAGTACAACCGCATCGCGGAAGTTGCAGCCCGCGCCGGCATCCAGCAGTTTCTGCACGACGAGAACTTCGAGATGGCGCACGTCGAGGGGCGGCTGGTATATGAGGTACTGCTCGAACTGCTCGATCCCAAGCTTGTGAAGATGCAGTTTCAGATGTCGGCGATGCCCGCGGTCGGCGACCCCGTCATGTACTTCACAAAATATCCGGGGCGCTTTATATCCATGCACCTCCAGGGCGTGAACCTGAAACCCGCGCCGGAGCCGCAGGGCAGGGGAGGGCGCGGGCCGCAGGTGGCGGTCGGCAGCGACAGCGTGGACTGGCCGAAAGTGTTCGCGGCGGCCAGAACCGGCGGCGTGAAGAACTACTTTGTCGAGCAGAACTGGGATCTGACCGTCCAGAGCGTCGGATATCTGAAGAAGCTCACCGTATGACGTCGCCGTCCCGCGCCTACCCGGCGGATTGCGGCATAATACGGAGACTTATGCTGAAAGTCCTTGCGGCCGCCATCGCACTCGCTACCGTGCTCTTCCTCGCCGCTCAAAGCGAAGAACCGGGCATCCAGGTCAATTTCCAGGAAGTCATGATTCCGATGCGCGATGGCGCGCGCCTCCAGACGGTCATTCTGTCGCCGAAGAATCCAAAGGGACCGCTGCCGTTCCTGATCGACCGCACGCCGTACGGCGTCCCCGATCGCGACAGGATTGCCAAAGGCATGCCGCCCAACCAGCGCGAGCGCTGGGAAAACTACTACAACGTCTACCAGAACATTCGCGGACGGTTCAAATCCGAAGGCACGTTCGTCATGGGGCGTCCGCCGCACGATCCCTCCGATCCCAAAGGTGTCGACGAAACGACTGACGCCTGGGACACCGTCGATTGGCTCGTCAAGAACATCCCGAACAACAACGGGCGCGCGGGAATCGCCGGCACCTCCTACGACGGATGGACTACCGTGATGGCCGCGCTCAATCCTCACCCCGCCCTCAAAGCCGCCATCGAACAGGCTTCGCCCGCCGACCAGTTCCTGGGGGACGACTTTCACCACAACGGCGCGTTCCGCCTCAGCTACGGCTTCGAGTACTCGGCCCTGCTCGAAACCAGTTCCACCGCCAATACGAATTTCAAATTCGACCGCGCCGATACGTTCGACTTCTACCTTGGCCTCGGTCCACTCTCCAACGCCGACGAGCGCTATTTCCACAAGAAACTGCCCACCTGGGAGGACTTCCTCCATCACCCCAATTACGATGCCTTCTGGCGGCGGCTCGCCTTCGCGCCCTACCTCACCGCCGTGAAAATTCCGATAATCCATACCGCCGGCTGGTGGGATCAGGAGGATTTCTGCGGTCCCCAAAAAATCTACGAGCTCCTCGAGAAGCACGATTCCGCGCGGCGGAACTACTTCGTTGCCGGTCCATGGAATCATGGGCAGTGGGGAGGGAATGGCCGCCGTCTCGGGCCCCTCGATTTCGGCTCCGATACCTCCGCCCATTACCGCGAGCACATCTTTCAGCCCTGGTTCGACTACTGGCTGCGCGATCGGGGTTCGCTGCATCTCGCCGAGGCGACCGCCTTTGAAACCGGCACGAACGAGTGGAGAGAGTACGACTCATGGCCGCCCAGGCAAGGCGTTGCAACGCGCAAACTCTATTTCCACGAGGGCCGGCGTCTCTCCTTCGACAGGCCGGCCGCCGCCGGCTACGACGAGTACGTGAGCGATCCCTCCAATCCCGTTCCTTACCGCCCGCGGCCGATTCCGCCCACCTACCCCGGACCGGAATGGAAAACCTGGCTCGTGCAGGACCAGCGCTTCGTGGACCACAGGCCCGATGTCCTCACCTGGGAAACCGAGCCGTTGGCCGGGGATCTGCGGATTGCCGGCGATATCGTGACGGATCTCTATGCGTCCACCTCCGGAACCGACTCCGATTGGGCCATCAAGCTCATTGACGTCTACCCCGAGGACGCCCCGGATGACCGCGAAACGAAAACCCACATGGGCGGCTACGAGCTTATCGTCGCGGATGAGATCCTGCGCGCGCGCTTTCGCGACAGCTTCGAACGGCCGGCGCCGGTTCCCTCCGGCAAGGTGCTCCACTACACCATCGATCTGCACACCAACGCGCACGCTTTCCAGAAGGGCCACCGGATCATGGTTCAGGCGCAGAGTACGTGGTTCCCCGTTTACGACCGCAATCCGCAGAAATTCGTCCCGAATATCTACGAAGCACGGGCCTCGGACTACATCAAAGCGACGCAGCGGATCTATCGTGGCGGCAGCTCGGCGAGCGCCGTCTTCCTACCCGTGGTGAAATAGAGCGCTGCTAACGCCGCCTCCCGCGCGGACACGCGGCGGCCGTCAACGCCGCCGCGAGAGCGCCGAGCAGGAAGCCGCACGCCATCGCGGCGCGCAATCTTCGGCGGTCGTCGAAGGGAATGAATTGGGTCCCTTCGGCCGTGATTTCGAGCGCGCCCGCAGGACGCGCCCAGACCCGCCCCCCTCCGCCGCCGTTCTGCCCGCCGCTCTCGCCCCTGGCACCGCCTCCGCCGCCGAACGCATACCGCACCGCCGCCGCGGGAATCACCGTGCGAGTGCCGGCGGAAACCGGATCGCCGTAGACGTTCCGCACGGATGCGCTGCCGGAGACTCGCTCGCCGAGGTTTTGCAGGAATTGCTGAAGGTCCATGCCCTCGCCGGAGCACGTTTGCCGCCTCAGGAACTCCGATTGCACGTCCATCCGTGTGCCCACGGTAGCAATCGCACACACTACCGAGAAGCGCCGCTCGATCGAAGCCGTAACGGCACTGGCCGAGCAGGCGATCGAGCACCTCGGCGGGATCGGCTGCTTCCTCAAGCCCGGCCAGTCGGTGCTGATCCAGCCTGCGCCCGCCCTTCCGTACGCCGCAGGGGAAGGTGCGACCACCGATCCCGCGCTCGTAGGCGCGATCATTCGCCTGGCGCGCCGCGCGGCAGCCGGCCGGATCCGGATTGCCGCCACCAGCGGCGGCGATTTCGACCCGCTCGAATGCATGCGGCTCACCGGCATGGCGGGCATGGCGGCGCGGGAGGGCGCGGAGATTGTGGATCTCGAAAGCCCCGCAGCGCCACGGTGCGAATTGCGCCTGCCGGACGCCAAGACGATCGATCGCGCTTCCGTCCCCGCGCCGCTTGCCGAGGCGGACGTCATCATCGCGGTCCCGAAGGCGAAAAACGATTCCTTCGACCTGATTTCCGGCGCTATGAAGTTGTGGAGCGGCGTGGACCCGCAGAATTCGCAGCCCAATAACGACTCTTGCGTCGTCGAACACGCCGCCGACCTGATGACCGCCCTGCGCCCCGCCCTGTGCTTCGCCGATGCGCTGGTTTGCGGCGAGGGCGATGGGCCGGTCGCCACCACGCCGCACTGGTGCGGCTGCGTGCTGGCGTCCACCGATCCGGTGGCGATGGATGCCGCGATCGCGGCCCTGCTCGGATACGACGTCAGAAAGCTGTGTTTCGCCGCCGCGGGCGAAGAGCGGCAACTCGGCCGGCGCGAACCCATCACCTGGCTCGGCATGCCGCTCGACCGCGTG
The DNA here is from genome assembly GCA_035293845.1 of Bryobacteraceae bacterium. GTDB lineage: Bacteria > Acidobacteriota > Terriglobia > Bryobacterales > Bryobacteraceae > DATGMB01. The sequence goes on along the minus strand of DATGMB010000261.1, from coordinate 8,145 downwards.
GCGTTTCAGGCCTGGCCCGTGCACGAAGGCTTCGATCACCTCCCGGTGAATGTCCTCTCAGGCGCCGGCGTGACCCGCGCAGGCACCGCCGGGCACGTGAAGGCTGCGCTCGATGTGCTGACGCGCCACGGAGCGCTCGATCGCGCCATCGCCATGAAAGGTGTCCCCACCGTCATGATCGGCGACACGGGCGACCCGGATTTCGAGCGGCACGTGAAAGAGGGGCCGTACGTCGTGTTCGACGATGCCGCGAGGCCCGAGTACAAGCAAGATCCGCGCGTTCGCTTCGTGCCCGGCCATCCGGTGCTGCGCGGCGCATTGCAGCGCCTGATAGACGCATTCGGCGCGGAACTGCCGGGCCATGCCGCCGCCGGATAATCCGTGCCGCTCCGCTAGTTCGGAATCTCCAGGTCGCGCGCCACGCGCACCAGCGTCGTCACCAGCCGGTCCACCTGCGCTTCGGTGTGGGCGGCGGTGCAGGAAATCCGCAGCAGATTCTGCGCCGCGGCGGGCCGCAGCACCGGATTGATGTAGATCCCCTCTTCGAGCAGCGCCTTGCAAAGACGGCACAGGTCCAGCTCGTGCTGGATCACGACGGGCACAATTGCCGTCTCGCCTGGCAGCACGCGGAAACCGCGAGCGCGCAGCTCGTCCCGCAGCAGTTGCGCTACGCGCAGCAACCGCGCTCGCCGCTCCGGCTCCTTCTGCATGATCTGGAGCGCAGCGCCCACAGCCGCCACCGATGCTGCCGGCAGGCTCGCCGAAAACACGAACGGCCGCGCCGTGTGTTTCAGGTAATCGATGACCGCCTGTTCCCCGGCAATGAATCCACCTACAGACGCCAGCGATTTGCTGAACGTCCCCATCACGATGTCGATCTCGTCCAGCACGCCCAGGTGTTCCGCCGCGCCCGCGCCCGTCGGCCCCAGCACGCCGATGCCGTGGGCTTCGTCGACGTAGACGCGCGCGCCGTATGGCTTGGCCAGCTTGAGAACGCCGCGCAGGTCTGCGATGTCGCCCTCCATGCTGAACACGCCTTCCGACACGACCAGGATTTTGTCCTCCGGCGGGCAGTTCTCCAGGCACCGCTCGAAGTGGTCCATATCGTTATGGCGGAACCGCATCGTGCGCGCCGGCGACCGCAGCGCGCCTTCCACCAGGCTGGCGTGCAGGTTGTGGTCGCAAATCATCACGTCGCCCTTTTCCGTCAATGCCGAGAGCGTCGCATAGTTCGCCTGAAAGCCCGTGCCGAAAATGATTGCGGCTTCCTTCCGCACGAATGCCGCCAGCTCGGCTTCCAGCTTCACGTGCAGGTCCAGCGTGCCGTTCAGCAGCCGCGAGCCGCTGCACCCGCTGCCGTATTTGCGAATCGCCTGAGCCGCCGCTTCCTTCACCTTGGGATGCGTGATCAGGTCCAGGTAATCGTTGGACCCGAACATCAGCACCTTGCGTTTTCCCATGCGAATTTCGCCGGGTGCACAGCCCTCGCGGTCGCCGAAGACCTCGAAGTACATGTACAACCCTGCGGCTTGCAGATCACTCGGACGAGTGAAGTTGCGGCACTTTTCGAAAATATCGTTCGAACTGCTGCCCTTTTTCTTGCCGGTGATATCGCTGGTTACGCGCATGGTCCTCAGTTCCATTCGTAGAGTCGGTAGGTCTTGTAACGCTTGGCTCCCATCACCTCCAGAGAGCGGTTCATCAGTATGTTGTCCTCCAGAATCCAGGACATCTCACAATCGCCGTAGCCCAGTTTCCGGGCGTTGCGCACCAGGGTTGCGTAAAACGCCGCCGCCACGCCCGACGGTCTGTATTCTTCCACTACGCCCAGTGCGAGAACTCGCACACTTCGCACCAAACGTTGATAATACAGGATTTTGAGTAGCCCCGTCGGAAATAATTTTCCGTTTGCCGGCTTGAGCGCCACATTCACGTCCGGTAGCGCGAGCGCGAACCCGACCACCCGGTCTCCCACTTCGCCGATCAGCACCAGCTCGGGCTTGAGAATCTGCTTCATCTCCTTGCCCATCGCCAAGAATTCCTCGCGCGACATCGGCACATAGCCCCAATTTCGCTCCCATGCGCTGTTGTAAACGTGCCACACCCTCTCTACTTCGCCCGCGAAATCCTTCATGTTGATCGGACGAACCTTAACCTGGTTGGTCGCTAGAACGCGGTCCGCCACTCTCCCGATCTTTTTCAGGTCCACGCGGTCGGAATGGCTGATGTATGCCAGCAGGTCCTTCGATTTGTGTAAACCAGCCTTCTCCATTAACGTCGGGTAGTATCGCGGGTTGTAGGTCATCATGATCATCGGGCTTGAATCGAAGCCCTCGATCAGTATCCCGCATTCATAGTTCAGCGACGGATTCACCGGCCCGCGCAGAAACCTCGCGCCGCGGTCGAAGCACCACTGCTTCGCGCGCGCGAGCAGCGCGTCTGCTACCGCCTGATCGTCGATCGATTCGAAGAATCCAAAAAAACCGGCGTTCTCTTCGTGAAAGCGATTGTGGCCCTGATCGATGATGGCCGCGATCCGGCCCACCACCTTGCCGTTCTGCCGCGCGAGATAAAACTCCGCTTGCGCGTTCTTGTAAAACGGGTGCTTTTCGCGGTCCAGCAGTTCCTTCACCGCAATGCGCAGGGGCGGCACCCAATAGGGATCGCCTCGGTACAGCCGGTACGGCAGCTCGATAAACTCTTTCAGCGATTGCCGATCGACGGTGACGACCTCAACGCTTCCCAATTGCAACTCCTCCCTTGGACAATTTCTGGTAGAACACCGGAGCGGTTAGGGTCAGACCGGCTGCCAGGACGGTCCCCGCCATCACATCCACTGAATAGTGGTATCGAAGATAAACTGTAGCAAAAATAAGGATCGGAGTGTAGGCAAAATAAGCTAGAAATACCCTTCGGGAGACCATCCGGCTGCCCCACCATGCCAGCAACGTCAGTTCGGTGTGGCCGCTCGGAAAACAGTCATAATGGGCGGATTCCAGCCGGTCCAGCGTGTTCTGCATGGCGTGGAACAGCCACAGCCCGTTTAGCGGTATGTGCTGCAAGTGTTGCAGCAGGAAACGCGGGCCGCGTGCCGGAACGATGATGTAGCCGATATAGGAAAGCAGGAATCCGAGCGCTATTAAAAAACCGTAATATTGGAATTCGCGGTATCGCCGTTGCTTCCATAGCATCGCGGCAACCAGCAGCACGGCCGGCACAAATAGGGTGTAAGCCACCTGCAAAAATTCGGTGAGCGCCGGGCTCTGAATGCGCTCCAGCCACACCGTGGGATGCACATGCCAGATCCGCAGGTCGAGATTCGCCAGCCACTGGTCGGCGTCGGTGTGCCGCACCGCCGGGATATACAGCGCCATCTCCTTGTAGCACGCGCTTACGTAAACGACCGGATACCAGTTCCGGAAAACCCAGCTTGTGCGATTCGGACGCTTAACTTGGTAAGTCAGCGCCGCCACCGCCGCCACGTGCCATGCCAAATGCAACCCGGCGAACGGGATCTCGGACCACCAGCCCACCAGCAGGCACGTGCTGAATACCAAGTACGCGAGGATGATCTGATCGACGGGCCAGAACGCCGTCGAGCCTTCGCCCGGTCTCATCGGCTCAGCCAACCGGCCTCCTTGTACCAGGCAAGGGTCCGGGCCAGGCCGTCGTCCAGCGAGGTGCGCGCCTGAAAGCCCAGCTCGGAGGCCGCTCGCGAAGCATCGCACGTCCAGTAGCGGCACCGTGCCTCCGCAATTTTGTCCCGCGAAAGAATGCCGGGCCGCCCGGTCGCTCGTGCCCACATCTCCGCGCCGTAAGCTGCGGCCCAGGCGGCGGCCGCCGGCAGCGGCGCCCGCCGCGCGCGTGTCCCCAGAAGGCGCGCCGCGGTGTCCGCGAACTCGCCCCAGGTGCACGCCTTCGCATGGCTCAGAAAATAGGTGCGTCCTGCCGCCTGCCGCGCGCCCGCCGCCGCCAGCAGTCCCTCCACCAGGTCTTCGACGTAAATCGAACTGAACCAGCGGGGCCCGCCCGCGACCTCCAGCCACACGCCGCGTGACACCGATTTCAGGAACTGAAACACATCCGTATCGCGGGGCCCGTATACCACCGGCGGCCGCACGATGACTGCCTCCGGTAACCGCGCCCGCACGGCCCGCTCCCCTTCGAGCTTCGACCGGCCATACTCGGAAACCGGGCGCTCGCCGTCATCCTCGCGGACCGGCGCGCCGTCGCGGCTCGGCCCTGCTGCGGCCAGCGAGCTGACATGCACGAAGTGAATGCCGCGTCCTGCCGCCGCGCGCGCCAGGTTCTCCGCCGCCCGGACGTTGCCGTCGTAATAGTCGCCTTTACGTAACGCCTTGGTCGTGCCGGCGAGATGGATGATGGTATCGACGCCGTCCAGCGCCTCTTCGAGCCCCGCGCCGCTCACCAGGTCGCCGGGTGCGGCTTCGATCCCCTCAGGCAGGCGCACAGCCCGGCGCCGCACGAGCGCGCGCGCCGGCCGGCCTATGCGCTCCAGCAGATGGCTCCCAATGAAGCCGGTGCCGCCGGTAACGAGCAGCATCAGTTCGCAGTGCTGCGAAACGCGATCTCGCCGAAATAACTTTCGGCGACGCTGCCAGTGTGCTGTGAGTTAATCTGCAGCCGCAATCCCTTCACGTGCGGTGCAGGTTTGCCGAACGCTCGCTCGTAATCCGCCGCCACATCGCGGGTCTCCTGGACCCAACGATTCTTCTGCGCGGTGCCGCTTTCCGCCACCACCGCGTAGATGTGCACCAGAGGAATGCTGCTGGCGCTTTGCGTCGTGCCCTTGGGCGCATTACTGTCCCAGATATACGTCAGGACTTTTCGGTCGGCAAATGCCACCAGCACCTGCGCCGCCTGGTCGTCCGTGGCCGTCTTGCGGAAATCGCCCGCGGGAGGCAGCTCCGTCACCTTCCAGGTCCATGCTAGATAAGGTGTCGCGTGCGGATTCACGTCCACCCCACGCTCGAGCGCAAAGGACGCGCCGACGCTCTTCATCCGGATGCAGGGCTCCGGCGCATCGCGGCAGACCGAAATATCCGGCTTGCCATGATTTACCTTGACCTGCCACTCGGACGGAATTCGCCCCGGAGCCCAATTGGCCGCGGTCAAAACGGGCACCGCGTTCGGCGACGTCCGGGCCTGGAACACGAACACAACAATGGCGATTAGGAGAAAAAACTTCTTCAAAGGACCTCTCGGTAGATTTCGGGCGCTCTCTCCTAATATCGCACGATCCGTAACCGGTTCGCCACACCTCCGCGCCGTGCTGCTTCCGTTGGAACATTCGCGTAACCCTTTCAACGCCGAGCCCGCGCGCACAGTATGTAAGACAAGCAACAGCCCTGCCAGGGGATTGGAACTCACCGGCCGGTTTGGCGGGTGCGGATTGCCTCCGCGGTTTCGGCCGCCTGCCGTGCGATCTCCGCGGACATGCCCGGTACCGGCCGTGTGTAGCGTGCTACCGCCTCCAGATCGGCCGCCTCGCCCACCAGATACAGCCCGCGCAGCGCCTCCCAGACGTGATTCCGGTCGGCCGCCAGCTCCACCACCGCATCGCCCGGCCGCACCGCCTCTCCCTCGCGCCGCTCCAGGTCCCGCACCTCGCCCGGCACCGCCGACCTTACTTCCGCCTCTCCGACGTGCGCCACCAGCGTCCCCGGGTTCACATAATCGCCGGGCTTGAGCCGGTACCGCACGGGCCCGGCCGCAGGCGCCGTGATCGTGTACGGACGCAGCATCGCGTCCAGCTCCGGCCGCGCCGCCGGATCCCGCAGCGCCGCCAGCGCCAGCGCCGCGTTGCGCCGCACCATCGGCTCGGGATCGTGAATCAGCCGCAGCAGCGCTTCGTGGAACGGCGCATAGCCGCGCACCTGCCCCATGATCCACGCCGCCGTCTGCCGCAGCTCGATGCTCGGACTCGCCGCCGCCCGCAGCACATCCGGATACCACCGCGAAACGTCGCGATGCGCCGAAATGCGCTCTCCGATCTGCACCAGCGCGTGCTGCGCATGCCGCGGCTTTGCCGTATCCGCGAAATATTGGTCGAGCTCGCGATCGCTCAGCTTCCTTCCGAACCACGTGCTGTACCAGAACAGAAACGGCAACAGCACCAGGGCCAGGGCAAAACCCGCGATCGTGAGGTACGCGCGCTTTCCGGGACGCCGGCCCGCCATAGCTTTGTAACTATATCAGAGCCATGCGGCTCACTGGCCCATCATCCTCGCGTAGGCCTGGCGCGCCTCCGGGTCGTCCCCGTACGGATGCTGCAAATAGAACCCGAGCATCCGTTTCGCGAGCTCCCCATCGCCAGACCGCATCGCCAGGTCCGCCAGCGTCCGCGCGCAAAGCGAAAACTCCGGCGCGTGCTCCACGTGCAACCGGCATTCCGCTTCCAGGTGCCCGGCAATCCGCCGCTTGTCCAGCACCGGCAGGCCCGCCGGAACATCGCGCAAGAACACCAGCGACTGCGGATCCTCGTACACCAGCTTCCACGCGTCTTCCGCCGGCTGCGCCAGCGCCAGCACCAGCGGATACAGCACGCCGGAATTGTATTCGAAGCCGTTGATCGCGATCGCTCCCACGCCGTACCGCGCCAGTACCTGGTCGCGCACCGGGTCGCCGGCCGGCGCGCCGAGCACCTTGCGGTAATCCTCGAAGACCGATTCGCTCAGCGCCCGCCCGTCGATGAACACCGGCCGCCCCAGCCAGATCAGGTAACCGCCGTATTCGTAGGTGTTGAACAACCGCCCGTCGATATGGTGCTCGCTCAGGAATTGCGCCGCTCCGGAGGGATACCACCACTCGCCCGCCCGCAGTTGAAAGAAGTTCCCGCGCGCCGTCTGCCAGATGGCCGCCGCGATCAGCATCGCCGCGGCGGCATACGGCACGCGCCGGTCCTCGATCCACCGCATCCACCGCTTCGGCGCATAGCTCGCGATCAGCACCGGCGCCAGCAGCCCAACCAGCATCTCGTTGCGAAACGCCATTAACGCAGCGCCAGCAAATGCCGCAAACAGCAGCCAGTCCGCGATCCGCACGCGCCGCCACGCTACCGCCATCGCCGCCGCCGCCCCGTACAGCAGCAGGTCGAACGCGTATGGAGGGCCCCACAGATCCGCCCGCGACCACTCGATGAGCGAAGCCTGCATCGGGCTGTGCCGGTACTGCGCCACCGTGGTGAGCGCCGCAAACCCGTTCGGATTGATCCCGGAAACCAACACCGCCGCCACGCAGGCCAGTAGGACGTGCCGCCGGTCGGCGGCCTTCCGCACCACAGCTTCCGCCGCGTATGCGCCGCACACGATCCACCCCAGGAAAAATCCCCCGTGGCAGTTCGCCCACACGACCGCCAGCACCGGCAGCAGCCACAACCGCCGCCGCTCCTCCAGAATGGCAATGAAGGCCGCGGTGAACACGTAGCTCAGAATCGATGGCCGGTCGTGCGCGAACTCGACCGCCAGCGTCGCCGCCCCGAGCGCCGCCCCGATGCCCCAAACGCGCGATCCCGTCCGCCGCCACGCCACGAACCCTGTGAGCCCGCACAGCGCCGCCAGCAGCAGCGCCTTCCATAGCACCACCGCGCCGAATCCGCCCGCCGCCCAGATCCCGTACCACGCCGCCTGCGCCAGCCATTCGTGCGTCAGGTTGAACCGCCGCACCGCCTCCTCGCCCGCGTTCGCCGGAGCAGCCGCGGCGGTCGTCCAGGCGAACGGGTCCGGCACGGGCAGCCGGTGCTGCGCGACGATGTACCGTCCGGTCGCCAGGTGCCACCACGCGTCCGGGTCGGACATCTCCGTCGAGAACAGCCCCAGCAGAAACACCGCGCACGCGGCCAGCAGGGCAGGGAAGAGCCACTTCGGAGCTGCGGGGGAAGGCGGATCGGGCTTGCGCAAATTGCAGCATAACATTGCGGGAAAGGCCCGGCGGGGCGTGCGCAAATATGCAGAACCGGCGTCCGCCATTCGGAGGCTCGCGGCCCCTAGCCGGTAAAATTAAGGTATGCCGAAGGAACCCGCCGAACTGCTGCGCGAGGCGCTCGATCTTCCCGAAGAGGCGCGCGCCGCTTTGGCAACTTCGCTGTTGGACAGCCTGGAGACCGAAACCGACGCCGATGCCGAG
>DATGMB010000260.1:0-5902 GCA_035293845.1 Bryobacteraceae bacterium | reverse complement strand
GCGGTATCCGTCTGCCGGCTTTAAAACAACTCCATTTCCTCGGGCGGATACGTGACGATCTGCCCTTCCACGCGCGCAAACTTCGTCATTCGGTGCGGCTCCGATTTCGCCGCCGACATCAGATGCTCCGCCTCCACACCGCGCGCCGCCGCCGCATCCGCGATCAGCGAGCGGTGGCACCGCCACGGCACCGCCTCCGCGCACATCGCCGCCACCCGGCGCCCGCTCGCCAGGCGCAACAGCTCATCGAGCGCCTGCGCGAACTCCGGCGTCTGCATGTAATCGGCATATCCGCGGAAGCTGAGATTCCGCCAGCCCTTATTGACCGAGTCCTTCCGCGGATGCCTCAGCCCGCCCAAACCCGGCATGTGCACATATTCGATTCCCGCCGCGGCCAGCGAGCCGGGAAGGGCCTCGCGATTGAACTGTGGATTGTGCCGCGAGCGGGGTACCGTCCGGACATCGGCCACCGTGTCCACGCGGTGCGCCCGAAGGATTTCGATGAATTCGTCGATGCTCCGGTTCGAGTGCCCCACAGTCACGAGCGGCATACTTCATCGTAAGGGCACGCACGTCCCTCGAACCAGCACCTCCTCCAACTCTCCCCAGCCGCAGCACTGAGGTCGGCGCCGCAGATCACCGGCGAATCACGCCAGTCACGGACCGCAGGAAGGAAGCCGTTCCCGCACCGCCGCGGTTATACTGAGTGCAGCACCCGCGTATGACGGCACTCCGGATGTTCGCGCTCTGCACGATAGCCGTCGCGTTCGCCGTGGCGCAAACCGGCGGAGGCGAGCTGCGGCTTACAGTCCGGGACGCCAGCGGCGCGCCGATGGCAGCCCACGCCGCCCTCATCAACCAGGCCACGCGCACCGAGCAGCAGGTCGATCTGGCGGCCGACGGGCGCTACACCTTCAAGAATCTGCCGTTCGGTTTGTACCGGCTGGAGGTGTCGCGCTCCGCCTTCGCAGCCGCCTCCGAGCTCATCGAGATCCGCTCCGAACTGCCGGTTGCAAGGGCCGTCACCTTGAGTGTGCTGCCCATCGCGACGGCCGTCGAGGTCACCGAATCGGACACGCTGGTAGATCCCGACCGCACCGCCACTGCCTATTCCATCGGCGAACGGCAGGTGCGGGAGCGGCCAAGCGGCGCTCCTGGACGCGACCTGATCGATTTGGTGGCGCAGCAACCGGGATGGATTCTGGAGGCGAACGGCGTGCTGCATCCGCGCGAGTCCGAGTACGACACGCAGTACGTAGTGAACGGGTTTCCCGTGGAGGACAACCGCTCGCCGGCTTTCGCGCCCGGAATGGAGGCTGACGACGTGCAAGCCGTCCGCGCCTACACCGGCGGAATCCCGGCGGAATTCGGGCGCAAGCTGGGCGGCATCGTGGAGGTGACCACGGATCGCAATTCCAGTCCCGGCTTCCGCGGCACGGCGTCGCTGAGCGGCGGAAGCTTTGCCACCATGGGCGGCTTTCTTTCCGGCCAGTACACGGCCGGACGCACCACCGCCACCCTGACGGCCGACGTCTTCGCGACGGACCGCTATCTCGATCCGCCAGTCCAAGAGAATTTTACGAACCACGGCTCGGGCAGCTCCTTCACGGCGACCCTGGAGCGCGATCTCGACACCCAGGACCGCATCCGCATCTCCGCCAGCCGCCGCGAGACGCATTTCCTGGTTCCCGACGAACTGCTCCAGGAAGCAGCAGGGCAGCGCCAGGACCGCGCCAGCGCGGAAACGGCCGCGCAGTTCTCCTGGCAGCGCGTGTTTTCGCCGGAGCTGCTGGGCTCGGTCCGCGCCATGTTCCGGGACACCGGCGCGCTGCTGTGGTCGAACCCGCTCGCCACGCCCATTTCGGCGCAGCAGGACCGCGGCTTTCGGCAGGGCTATGCCGCGGCCAGTCTCGCCGGCCACCACGGGCGCCACGAGTGGAAAGTCGGCAGCGATTTCGATTACACCGCCATCCGCGAGGCGTTCTCTTACAACATCGTCGACTATTCCATCGGCGGCGTGCCGGTTTTCGACCCGGATACGCCGCCGGCATTGCTCTTTCGCGGCCACGCGCCCGACCGCGAACAGTCCGCGTACGCGCAGGACGTGTGGCATCTCGGCCCCGCGACGGTGAGCGCCGGGCTCCGCTTCGACCATTACGATCTTCTGGTGAAAGAGACGGCCTTCAGCCCGCGGCTCGGCGCTTCCTGGAACGTGAAGCCGCTCGGCCTCGTGCTGCGCGCCTCCTACGATCGCGTCTTCGGCACGCCGGCTATCGAGAATATTCTGCTGAGCGCTTCGCCGCTCCTGCTCTCGCTGAATGACTCCGCGCTGTACCTGCCGGTGCGCCCCTCGCGAGGGAACTATTACGAGGCGGGCTTCACGCGGGCTTTCGCGCGCCGCCTGCGTCTGGATGCCAGCTTTTTCCGCCGCGATGTCGCCAATTTTGCCGACGACGACGTGCTCCTGAACACCGGAGTAAGTTTCCCGATCGCCTACCGCGGCGCGCAGATCCAGGGGGTGGAAGTGAAGATCGAAGCGCCCCGCTGGGGCCGGTTCTCCGGTTTCCTGAGCTATAGCAACATGACCGGGATCGCGCAGTACCCGATCGCTGGCGGCCTCTTCCTGGACGACAACGCGCCCCAACTGCTCGCCTCCACGCAGAAGTTTCCCATCTCTCAGGACCAGCGCAACACCGCGCGGGCGCTGGTGCGCTGCCAGGTTCTGCCGCGGCTGTGGACCTCCTGGAGCGCGGCATACAACAGCGGGTTGCCGGTCGATTCTCCGGACCAAAGCCTCGACTTCCTTACCGCCCAGTACGGCGCCGCCGTGGTGTCACGCGTGAATTTCGACGCCAGCCGCGTGCGGCCCAGCTTCGCGCTCGACGCCTCGGTGGGCGCAGACCTATGGCGCAAGGAACACCGGTCCGTCTCCGTGCAGGCGGACGCGCTGAATCTCACGGACCGGCTGAACGTCATCAACTTCGCCGGCCTCCTCTCCGGCACGGCGCTCGCCGCGCCCCGCAGCTACGGAGTCAGGTTGCGCCTTGGCTTCTGACCCGGCGGCTTCGCACGCCGTGGCGTACGAGCCTCGTGCCGCAGGCGTTGACCCGAACAGCCGCACTGCTCTTCCACAACGACCACCGCTCCATCGCCGTGCAGGCGGACGCGCTGAATCTCAGGGGCCGCCGTCATCAGCTTCGCCGGTCTCCTCTCCGGCACCGCGCTTGCCCCGCCCCGCCGCTTCGGAGTCAGCGGCGGATTAGGTTCTGATTGGGCGGTGGCGCAGGCCGTGGCGTTCGAGCTCGCGCCTTCATCCGAATAGTTCGCCCTGCTCCTCGACCTGAATCTCCGGCCGGTATTCGACCGGCCCTGAGGTTAGCCCGTGCCGCTCGCGGATGGCACGCACGCGCGCTGCGAGGGCGGTCTTGTAATCGCGGCCGAGATAGGCGGAGCGCGCGTAAAGCTCGCGGTAGCGGGGCGCGAGCGCCGGGAATTCGCGTTCGAGAAACGGGAAAAACACCTTCTGCGCGGAGGGCATCAGGAATAGCGGACCGCCGCCGAAGGTGACGGCGCCTGCATCGCGCGCGGCGCTTGCCAGGCGGTCGAGGGCGCGCTCCGAATCCGTGATGCCGGGCATGATGGGGTTGGGATTCACCCCCACGACCAGTCCCGCTTCGGCCAAACGCCGGACCGCGGCCAGCCGGAGGTCCGGCCGCGGTGCACGGGGTTCGAGCAGCCGCGCCAGCCGCGCATTCAGGGTCGTAATCGTCAGGTGGATCGACAGCACGTTGGCGCGGGCCACCTCGCAGAGAAGGTCGACATCGCGCAGAATCAGGTCGGATTTGGTGATCAGGCCGATGTGCCGCCCGCGGTCCCGAGCGAAGACTTCCAGGATGGCGCGGGTCAGGCGGTAGCGGCGCTCGGCGGGCTGATAAGGATCGGTGGCAGTACCGATTGCGATTGCGTCGCGGCGGTCGGTGCGCGCGAGTTCCTGCCGGAGCAGGTGCGCGGCGGCGGCTTTTGCGTAGATTTGGTCCTCAAATTCCTCCGGGGCCATTTCCATGAACTCGTGGGTATACCGCGCGTAGCAGTACTTGCACCCGAATTCGCAGCCGCGGTACGGATTCACCGTCCAGCGGAACGGCATGTTGGGCTTCGTTTTGTTGAGGATCGACCGGGCCGGGATTTCGAAATACTGGACCGCGCGCTTGGCTTCGAGGAGCGGGCTCTGCGCGGCCAGACGAGCGATGCCGACGAGCGCCATGCCCGTATTTTCGCTTTTTATTCGCCAAATTGCAAGCGCGGCCGAGTGCCCTCCCGCCTAGATCGTCATGGCCATGAAACCGCCGTCGACACACAGGATGGACCCGGTGACAAAACCCGAGGCACGGGCGGAGGCCAGGTATATCGTGGCGCCGATCAGCTCATGAGGCTCGCCGAACCGGCCCATCGGAGTATGGCTGAGAATGCTGCTCACGCGATCCGGGGTCAGGACCTTACGGTTCTGCTCAGCCGGGAAAAAGCCGGGCAGGATGGCATTGACGCGGACCTTATGAGGCGCGAACTCGCGGGCCAGGAACTGCGTGATCTGGTTGACCCCGGCTTTGGCCACGCCGTAGGTCAGAACCCTTGAGAGCGGAGGGCCGGATGATACTGACGTGATATTGATGATCGAGCCGCCGCGGCCGGCATCCACCATAAATTTTCCGAAAACCTGACACGCCAGAAACACGCTTTTCAGGTCGATATCGAGGATGCGGTGCCACTCCTCCTCGGAGATCTCAAAGAAAGGGGTTGCGGAGTTCACCGCGGCGGCGTTGATTAGAATGTCGACCCGGCCGAACCGGGCGATCGTCGCATCCAGGAGCCGCTGCAAATCGGCTTTGATTGTGGCGTCGCATTGCACACCGATCGCTTCTCCGCCTGCAGCGGCGATGGCCTCGGCGCGAGCACAGGCGTGCTCCGCGGTGCGTCCGGCGACGGCCACCCGCGCCCCGGCCTCAGCCAGGCCGCTGGCCATGGCCCCCGCCAGGACGCCGCCGCCGCCGATCACGACGGCCACTTCGCCGTCCAGGGAGAACATTCCATTTTGTGGCATGAAAGCCTATGGTAGCAGCGCGCCAGGAAAGAAAAAACCGGTATCGCGGTCATCGCGGTCCGTTTTGCAGCCCGCAACCGGGACCGGCTGCCACACGGCAGGCGCCGTTCGGCCGCCACGCGGGCTGCACTGCGCGCGAGCGGGGCCGCGGGCCATAGCCCTCCGCCGCTGCGCAGTCCGTACCGGAGCAAGTGCCAGCCAGCCCAGTCCGGCGCGCTCGGCCGTAGGGCGACCGCATTGAGCGCAAGCCACAGCCAACCCGGCCCGGCGCCGCTCCGCCGTGGCGCAATCGCGCACCGGCGCAGACTGTCGGCCAGCCCAGCCAGGCGCCGTTCGGCCGCCGCGCGCACCGCACTGGGCGCAAGCAAGCGGCTCGGCCATAGCCGCTCCGCCGCGACGCATCCGCACGGAGCACAGGTGCCACTATCGCTGAGCACCACCCTGAGTCGGCTCTAGCCGCTCCTATATGACTGTTCAGCCGTCTGCATGGCCTGAAACATGCCCGCCACATAGTTATATTGCTGTTCCATGCTCGCAATCGAGGCATCCGCCGTGTTCATCTGGCTCGTGAGCTGGATTTGCAGGTTGTTGACCTCCGCCTGCTTGGCGGAGATCTGACTCGTAAGGCTGGTGATCTGCTTCTGGAGCGCCATCTGTTCGCTCGGGATCAGGCCAGTGCCGGGGTCCTCGATCCCATTTAGCTGATTGGTCGCGGATTGCAGAAATCCGCTGCCGGTCGCGGAGCCGAGAAACGCACTGACGGCATTCGGATTCATGAGATCGGCGGCGGCGAAAGTGAAGGAA
>DATGMB010000259.1:0-22050 GCA_035293845.1 Bryobacteraceae bacterium | reverse complement strand
CCGAAAATCACGTACCGGCCCGGAAATTCGCGCTCCAGCACGCTCCGGTAGGCGGCCAGCATGTCGCGGTTGCGCTCGCGCGGAACGGCGTAATCGGTGTTCATCTTGAGCGCGCCCGCGCGGCGCACGGTGTCATTGACGAGCTCCGGCAGTGCGTGGCGGAACTTGCGGAAGCGTTCACGGTCCGCCGGGGTCGCCGCGAACCAAGACTCCTCGGCCAGGGCGCCCGAGCGCTCGATGCGGTCGAGCCAGGCGTCGACTTCCGGCGAATCCTCGGAATCGAGCTCCTGTTCGATGAGCAGCGCCGCGCGCGCGGCGGCGGGGATCTCGGGGTAGCGCGCGCGGAGCAGCGCGAGCGAGTGCACGTCCATGTATTCGAGCATGCGCAGCGCCTCGGTCTCCCTCGCGGACGATGCGCCCGCGCCGCCGGGGGTCCATGCGTCGACCGCATCGAGCGCCGCCGCGTCGCTTGCGAAAAAAACCACGCCGCTTAGCAGCGCTTTTGGCGCCGGCAGCAGGCGGAGACGGGCTTCCGTAATGACGCCGAGCGTCCCCTCCGAGCCGCAGAACAGGTCGACCCAATCCATCCCCGGCCGCAGCAGGTAGCCGGCGGTGTTCTTGGTGACATCCGGAAGCGGGACCGCGCCGGGATCGAAGTCGATCGCTTCGCCGCGGGCGAATTCGCGGACCGTGCCATCGGCCAGGACGACGCGCAGCGCTTCCACCCACCGGCGCGTCGGGCCGTAGCGGAAACTGCGCGACCCGCTGGCGTTGGTCGCGATATTGCCGCCGAGCGCCGACCCCGTCTCCGTAGGATCGGGCGGATAGAACTGGCCGGATGACTGCGCGGCGGCGTGCAGATCCCGCAACAGGACGCCCGCGCCGCATACCGCATAGCCGCGATGCACCTCGAGACGCCGGAATCTTTCGAGCGACACCACCCAGCCGCCGAACGGCACGCGCCCGCCGGTCACGCCGGTGCCGGCGCCGGCCACCGTGACCGGCGTGCCGCCAGCCGACGCCTCGCGCAGCGCCGCCGAAAGTTCCGCTTCATCGGCCGGAACGATGAGACGCTCCGCGTGCCCGCGCAGGTTGGAGGCGTCTTCCAGATAATGGGGAGGCAAGCCCTCGGCCTGCCCTGCGGCTAGACTTCGAGGATCACCGGCATGATCAGGGGCCGGCGCTGCGTCTGCTTGACGATGTGGCGTTTCAGGTCCGCTCGTATCTTCTCTTTGATCACGCCCCAATCCGTTCTCTCCTCCTGGTTGGATCCTTCGAGCGTCTTCGCGACGATCTGCCGCGCGGTATCCACGAAGCCGCCGCCATCCTCGGCCACCGCGAAGCCGCGGCTGACGATTTCGGGCGGGTTCTCCATCCGCCCGGTGTGGCGGTTGATCGCGATGATCGGCAGCACGATGCCGTCTTCGGAAAGGTGGCGGCGGTCGCGGATGACCATCTCCTGCACGACCTCATCCACCGATCCGGAATCGATGCACACGCGGCCCACCTGCACCTTGCCGGCTTTGCGCGCCCCGTGGTGGTCGATTTCGAGGATCTCGCCCGATTCCATCACGAACGCGTCTTCGAGGCCGAGGAACCGGAGATGGTCGGCCAGACGGGCGTGCTTCGAAAGCTGCCGGTACTCGCCGTGAATCGGCATGAAGTACCGCGGCCGCACCAGGTTCAGCACCAGCTTCATCTCCTCGATGCTGCCGTGCCCGGAGACGTGCAGCGGCGGATTCATGGTCCCGTAGAGCACGTCCGCCCCGCGCTTCGACATGTGGTCGATCATGCGGAAGATCGCCTTTTCGTTGCCCGGAATGATGCGCGAGCTCAGCACCACCGTATCGCCCGGCTCGACCGAAACATGCTTGTGGTTATCGACCGCCACGCGCGCCAGCGCCGACATCGGCTCGCCCTGCGTTCCGGAAATCAGGACCGCCACCTTATCCGGGGGCGCGTCCATCGTGTCCTGCGGCCGCAGGAGGATGCCGTCGGGAATGTCGAGCAGGCCGAGCGAGTGCGCAATCTCCGTCACCGAGACCATGCTGCGGCCGATCACCGCCACCCGCCGCCCGCACTCGCGGGCCAGGTCCAGCACGAGCTGGATGCGGTGAATCGAAGAGCTGAAGCAGGAGACGACCACGCGCCGCTCGGCGCGGTTGAAAATCTCCTCCATGCGAGGACGCACCGCGCGCTCGGATTCCGTATAGCCCGGCCGGTCTGCGTTGGTCGAATCGCTCATCAGCAGAAGCACGCCGCGCTTGCCGTACTCGGCCAGCGTGTGGAGGTCGAACAGCTCGTTGTCGGTTGGGGTGGGGTCCACCTTGAAATCGCCGGTGTGGATGATGACGCCGAGCGGCGTGGTGATGGCCAGCGCGACCGCGCTCACAATCGAATGGGTGACGTGGATGAATTCGATCTTGAACGGCCCGATGTCGACGATCTGCTTGGGTTTGACCTGAACGAACCGCGGCTCCTGTTCGAGGTCGTATTCCTCCAGGCGCCGGTCGACCAGGGCCAGCGTGAAATCGGTGCCGTAGACCGGCACATCGATCTCGGAGAGCAGGTACGGCACCGCCCCGATGTGGTCCTCGTGCCCGTGCGTGAGCACCAGGGCGCGGAGCTTATCCTGATTTTCCTTGAGAAAGGTAAGGTCGGGCATGACCAGATCGACCCCGAGCAGCTCCGCGTCGGGGAACATCATGCCGCAGTCCACGACAATCATGTCGTCGCCGTAGCGGACGGCGGTCATGTTCATTCCGAACTCGCCCAGTCCGCCCAGCGGAATTACCTGTAACTTGCAATCAGCCATTAACTTGTGCATCCGATGCTAACTTGTCGGTTGAGATGACAGCGTGGAGAGAGACCCTAAACTCCAGTATAAGCTAGCTCCCGGTCCGCAGGGGCGGGCCGTACCGCCGGTTTCGCCGGAAACAGAAATGCTCACCCCGAGGGGTGAGCATTCGTTCCCTGTTCTACCAGGGCGATGTTCGATGGGAGAATCAGTTTCGACGGAATCGCAACCGCCAAAACTTTGTAGTTGGATATTATTTCCCTACGGCCCGCAAGTCAAGACCAAATCCGGAGCGATTTTTTTCGCCCGTAAGCTGCTCGTAGAGGCCTACTTGCGCGAACGCGCCGTTTTTCAGCCGCACCGGGGGAACTCCCGAAGGCCCGCATTTTGGCCTGTGGATATCATTCTAAGCAAAACAAAAGGCAATGCTTATCTCAACGCGTCAAGTGCAGCGTGATCATCGCGTCGGGATCCTCGCCCTTGCGCCCGCGCCGCCGGTACATCCGGAGGCCGCCCACCAAAAATCCGGAGAGGAGCGCGAAAACGATCAGTATCCCAATGAAGATGAAGATGTTGATGATCAGGACGCCGATATTGTCGCGCTTGCCGGGCACGTACTCGTCGCGTGTGACCTGGGCCTGATACCGGACTTGGCTGAGCAGTCTCTCGGCGAAATCCGGATCTGGCGGTTGTAGTACTACCGCAACCAGTGGGCCGCTGCGCTTGGCCATGGCGCCGGGGAGTTTTTCGAAATCCGGGAGCTTCTGCCTGGCGATCTGTGCCGTCGGGTAGTTGAAGATGGCGAGCGCCATGTCGCCCTTCGGACTGTGGAAAACACCGATCTGGGCTTCGGCCCCGAAGTGAAACGCCGCCACGGAAGGCGGAATGGCGGGATCGAACTCCTGAAGGCCCACCGGCCCGATCACGTAGCGCTCGCTCCGTGGCGCCAGATCGCCGGACGGCAGATAGCTGGCCAGCACGGGGAGGGCGGTCGTATCGACGTTCTTGAGCGACCCGGTGACCGCGTCCAGTTCCTCGCGCGACGGCTTATAGCCCTGGAATTCCAGCAAATAGTTACCGTGGGTCAGGAGCAGGGCGTCTTTGGTCTCGGCGGCCAGCGGCGCGGCCTGCGAGGGCTGCGCATCGCCTTTTAACAGGGCTCGCTGCCAATCGAAGGCGCCGAGGGCTCCGGTGGTATCGGCGACCTCCCACGCGGAGACCGTGAACCGGTCCTTGCCGTTCTCGTATGTGACCGACTCCCAAGCTCTTAACCCGTATTCGCCCCACAAGGCCCGGTTCGCCAGCGCCGGCTGTGTGCTGGCGGACCGGTGCCAGGCCCCAATGGTCTCCGGCAGCAACGAGGCCCCCGCCAGGAAGGGCAGGAGCAGAACGGTGGCAAAAATCTTCATTAAGGCTTTAGACGCCGCAGAGGTGCGCAAGGAGTCACTCCTCGAAGGGATTGCGGACGGTGACGCCGCCGTACTGCTGGCCGGGGTTCATGTGCTCGGTCCAAAGGATCTTGCAACCCACTTATCGCAGTCGCCGCGTTGAATTCGGCCGGGACGCCCGGGCTTTAGGGCGCCCTCGCAGTTCGTAGATCCCGTCACGCGTCCACGTCATCTTTCCGGACTTGCCGAGATCCGGCGGTTTTTTCAATCGTGCCAGGAGACTGCGCTTCGCTCTCTCACGCTCTTCATTTGGAGCGCCGAATTCTGCATAAACCTCGTGGAACTCCAGGCTTGCCCCGGATGGCCTCCGGTTCTACACGGCTTTGGCTTTGCGGGCCGGGGTTGCGGTTTCCGAGCGCGCGGGTTTCCGCTCGGCGGCGGTCAGGCGCCGGATCTGGTCGCTGACGCAGACCAGGAACATGGGCTGGCGGGCATTCTTGAGCAGGTCGATGATGCGGTCCGGCGCTTCCTCGAGGTAAATGGAGCGGCCGTCGGTGAGCAGGTGAATCTCGGAGGTCGCCTGGAGGGCATCGCTCAACCGCTTCCCCATATCCTTCTGCAGAAATCGCAGCACGCGGCGAATCTTTTGGAGCGAGAATCCCTTACGCCGCAGTTCGGCGATGACCGAGATTTCCACCACTTCCTCGGGCATATAAATGCGCTTGTGGCCGTCCTGCCGCGGCGAAACCACGTTGCGCTCATCCCACCACTGCAACTGGCGCAGGCTCACGTTGCAGATCCGCGCCACTTCGCTGCTGTTGAAGCCTTGCGCGCCGGGGGAGACCGCCCGGGCTTTCCTCGCTTTAAACATTTTCTGCCACTTCCGTTGTGAAATTGGGGCCACTTTGGATTGTACATGGGCCACCCGCCAAGTCAATAGCCCGCCCATGCAGATTTCGAGACCCGAAATGGGCGGTTTCGAGGTATGAAGGCGAACCGAAGTCCACCGCCTGCTGTATTCCGGTTCACGCGCGGGTGCGCCGTCCGGGCGGCCTCCGCCCGCGGCCGCGGAAGACCGGCATTTACACTGTGGGAGGGAGAAGATTATGGCCAGCACACAGCAGAACGCGCGGAACATCAATACGGGAATCTGGATCGGCATTGCGGTCGGAGCCGCCGTCGGCCTCGGAATCGCCGTCGCCCGGCGCAGCCGCCCCCGGACCACCTGGGACCAGGCGCGGGAAGTGACCCGCCGCGTCGCCAACCGTTCCGGCGATCTTGCCGACGCCACGCGCGACATCATGGAACGCATGAAAACCATTTACGAGGAAGGCCGGAAGGTGGTCGAGGACGCCGGAGAACTCTGGGAGCACAGCCGCAAACTGGTCGGAGTCTAGCGGCGGAACGCGGCGCACCCGGGCAGGCCCCGGGCCTGCCCGGCCCAACCAGTAGTACACCCCCAACCTCGCAGGCCCGCCGCGGCATTGTACCTATACATACATGGAGGGTACACTGTAATCCTGACGCGAGGTGCTGTGACGGGCATTGGCGAACCAGCCCTGGATTTCCTGACGAAAGAGCCGGTCGAGGGCGTGCTGCTCTCCGAGCGGATGGCGCAGAGTCTGCTTTCCGATGAAGAGGCTGCGCAATACGCCATCGAGATCGGCAGCCAGCTGCACCAGGCCCACTCCCGCGGGATGATCCACGGAAGCCTGTGTCCGGACCTGATCTGCATCACGGCGTCCGGTGCGCAGGTGTTGGCTCCTTCCCATCGTCCGGTGGCATCGGCCGCGTACCGTTCCCCGGAACAGGTCCGCGGGAAGGCCCCTGATGCCCGGTCGGACATCTTCGCATTCGGCGCGATCGTCTACGAAATGGCCGCAGGCACGCCGGCGTTTTTGGGCGAAGGCGCCGAGCTAAACCGTTCCCTGCTCGAAGACCCCGCCCCTACCCTCACCCTCCGCTCGCCGATTTACGATGCGATGGCCCGCGTAGTGGCCGGCTGCCTGGAAAAGAATCCCGCGGCCCGCCGCCAGCGCATCCAGAACGCCGTGCTGGAGTTGCGTTTCGGCGTGAAGACCCACAGCATCCTTGCCGGAAGGCAGCCCGGCGGGTCCCGTCCTGCGGCAGCCCAGGCGGCGCCGCGGTTTGCCGCCCGGACGCAGTCCCCGACCGCCGGATCGCCGGAAGCGCAATTCGTGGCCGGATCGCCGGAAGCGCCATTCGAGTCCGGGGCTGGCTTCGAAGCCGTGATGGACCCCGCGGAGGAGGCTTCCGATGAGCCGCCCGTGCCCACTCCGCCGCCGCCCGGCAGGCGGCGCAGCGCCATGGTGCGGCCCCGTGTGGAAGAGTTTTTCTACCGTCCGGGCGAGCCGGTTCTCAAACCAAAGCCGGCAATCTCCAAATGGCAGGCGGTGCTCGAAGGGACCCCCACGTTCGGCGGTTTCCGCGTGCGCCTCTGGGCGGTGATTGGCGTTTCGCTGCTTCTGTTGGCCGGCGTGGCGCTGGCGGCGACCTTGTGGCTGCGGCCGCGCGCCTCGGCGCCGGTCGTGAAATTCGCGGTCGCGCCGCCGGAGCACACGTCCTACCCCGGATCGCCGACGATCTCGCCCGATGGCCGAATGCTGGTTTTCTCTGCACAGGGCCCGGAAGGCCAGCGCATGTTGTGGCTGCGTCCGCTCGATGCGATGCGGCACTCGCCGATCAACGGCACCGAAGGAGCGACGAATCCGTTCTGGTCGCCCGACGGCCAATACCTGGCCTATTTCTCCGGCCGCGCGCTCAAAACGGTGCGGATCAAGGATGGCCTGACCGAGACGGTCTGCAAGGTCGAAGGCGCCAACGGCGGCGGCGCCTGGAACATCGACGGAACGATTCTTTTTTCGCGCAACCCGGACGACGGCCTCTACAAGGTGGCGGCGAAAGCCAACAGCAACCCCACGCCGGTGCTCCGGGTGAATGCGGCCAAGGGCGAGAACAGCTATATGTGGCCCCAATTTCTGCCCGATGGCAAGCATTTCCTGTTCTACATCCAGACGGAAGCTTCGGAGACTTCGGGCGTCTACGCGGCCTCGCTCGATTCGCCGGATTACCGGCTGCTGTTCCCCTCGGAAACCAACGCGCTCTACTCCGGACTGCCCGGCGCGGAAGCCGCCAAGAGCGGCTACCTGCTGTTCATCGCGAACCGCAAGCTGATGGGCCAGGCGTTCAACCCGCCGCACCTGGCGCTCACCGGCGAACCGGTCACCCTGGCGGAAGATATTGGAGCGATCGGTAGCATGAACCTCGCTCCCATCACGGTCGCGAATAACGGGACGCTGGCGTATCAGAGCACGGGCAAGCCCACCCGCCAGTTACGGTGGACGGACCGCTCAGGCACCGAGTTGGCCGCGGTTCACGAGCCCGGCACCTGGGGCGTGCCGCGCATTGCGCCCAACGGCCGCTACGCCGCAGTGGGGCGCGTGGCCGAGGACGGCAAAACGGCCGATATCTGGCTCGTGGACAACGACGGCTCGATCAAGCCGCTCAGCCACCAGGAAGGCGCGAGCGAGGGCGGTCCCGTCTGGTCCCCGGACGGAACCCGGATCGCCTTCTGGGTCTATACCGGCGAAGGCCGCGAGGGCAACCACGATATCTATGTCCGCTCCATCGAGAGCGGGGCGAAGCCGGATCTCCTCTTCCGCAGCAGCTTCCCCAAGTATCCGACGGACTGGTCCCGCGACGGCCGCTACATTTTCTTTCACGCCGCGACCGAGAGCACCAAGGACGATATCTGGGGCCTGAGCACCGGCGACCGCCACGCCGCGCCGATTCTCGATACGGTCGCCGACGAGCAGTACGCGGCGCTCTCGCCGGATGGCAAGTGGCTCGCGTACACGTCCGATCAGGGCAGCAACCGGCCCGAGGTCTACGTTCAGCAATTCGAGGGCCTGAAGAGCGGAATTACCAAACACTGGAAGGTCTCGTCGGGCGGCGGCGGCCTGCCGCGCTGGCGGTCCGACGGCAAGGAACTGTTCTTCCTGACGCCCAACGGCCGCGTGATGGTAACACCGGTCCACGCAAACGGCGAGGACCTGGTCTTCGAGGCGCCCGTCAAGCTGTTCCAGACCCGCCCACTGCGCAAATCGTGGAACCTCTACGACGTTTCCCCCGACGGCCAGCGGTTTCTGATCAACTCACCGCTCGAGTGGGCCCTCTCCTCCGACATCATGGTCGTCACCAACTGGACGGAGAAGCTGAAAGACTGAAGGCTGGCGCAAGCTGCGGCCGGCTTCCATTTTGGACGATAAACCGCTTCATATCAATCACCTACAGGACATACCCCGAGTGTTACAATAATTATGTAGAAGCAGCCCTTCTGGAAGCCAGGTGGACGAACATGAGCAAACGCAAGTTCTGGCCATTCGATTACGACCCGGAGGGAGAAATTTATGAGAATGTGGCTTGGGATCTGCCCGGCCACCGCCCCCCGCGTCCGGCAACGAAGCAGCGCCCGCCGCAATGCCCGAAGCCGCGATGACAATTTCGGCTCTTTTTGTCCTCTGCGGTAAGCGAGCGGCCCCCAACCGGCGGAAGCTTGCGCATATTCCACTCAGATAGCGTAATCCTTACACCCTGAAGCCCTCCCGGCGCAAGTGCATTTCGATGCGCCTCATTGAAAAACCGGACGTTTTCGACAACGGCGCGAGGATTGCTAACGAGTCAACCGAGGTTTTTGACACTATGAAAGCTTTCCTTGCGACCACGTGCATTGTGACGGGCGCCATGCTCGCCGGTGGCTGCGCCACCAAGAAGTACGTTCGAAACACCACTGCCCCGATTCAGGCCAAGGTGGATCAGGTGGGCGAACAGACCGCCACCAATTCCACGCAGATCCAGGAAACGAAGAACGACCTGAAGTCGGTTGATGAAAAGGCTCAGAGCGGCATCAGCGCCGCGCAGGAGCGGGCGGCGACGGCCGATCAACATGCCGGCGACGCCATGAACAAGGCCACCCAGGCCGACCAGACCGCTACGCAGGCGAATCAAAAGGCCGATCAGAATGCGCAGGCTCTGAACACGCTGCGCGGCGTGGTGGCGAATATCGATGATTACAAGCTGCAGACGTCCGCCACCGTCCCGTTCGGATTCAACCGCTATACGCTGACAGCGGAAGACAAGCAGGAGCTCGACCGTCTGGCCAGCGATGTAAAGAGCGACAAGCGGTTCTTCATTGCCGTCGAGGGCTACACCGATAGCGTCGGCCCGAAGCAGTACAATGAGGAGCTGAGCCGCAAGCGCGCCGAGGCCGTTCAGACGTACCTGGTAGCGCAGCATGACATCCCGATCTACCGGATTCACATCATCGGGCTCGGTGAAGAGAAGCCGGTCGACACGGCCCACAACCGCGCCGCCCGCGCGAAGAACCGCCGGGTGGAAGTCAAGGTCTTCACCGCTGACCAGGTGATGGCCTCCATGAACACCGCCGACCGCGGACAGGAGAACAAGTAAACCTCAACCAGCCCCGTTCAGGTCCGCGTCCTGACGATTCGCGGTTCCGTGCCCCGCCCGGCGCGGAACCGCGGAACGGGTATTACCCCCGCCTGCGATCGATTCCCGCCCGCTTGCTTTGTCCCGCCCCGTCTGGTATCCAACTAGAAATACATGGGCGCCCTGGCCTCGTATCGCGAAGCGTTTGCCGTGGCGGTCCGCTCGATGCTTTCGAGCAAGCTGCGGACGTTTCTGACGCTGCTCGGCGTCATTCTGGCGACTACCGCTCTGATCGTCGTCATGTCGATCGTGCACGGAATGGACGTGTACGTGGCCAGCCAGGTCTCGGACATGGGGACCGAGGGCTTCACCGTGCAGCGCATTCCGCTGCTGGGCGATTTCGACCCGAAGAAGCTGATCGAGCTCGACCGCCGCAATCCAAGGCTCACGAGCGAGGAATTCCACTACATAAAGGATCATGCGTCGCTCTGCCGCGAATTCGGGATGCAGGCGGGGCGGAACGTCAGCGTGCGATACCGCGAACAGAAGCAGGACGCGGTCGAAATGGACGGCGTGACCGCCAATATCGGGGTCATCTCGGATATTCCGGTCGCTTCCGGCCGCTTCCTTTCGGAGATCGATGATCAGCGCCGGAACGCGGTCGCGTTCATCGGCGAAGACATTCGCGCCAAGCTCTTTCCGGACCGCGACCCGGTGGGCAAGACCATCGCGCTCGACGGCGTGCCGTTCGAAATTATCGGCACGGCGTCGAAGCGCGGGTCGGTGCTTGGCTTCTCGCGCGACAATTTCGTGATGATCCCGATCGGAACGTATTTCAAGACGTTCGGCGCGCATCCCGACCTTTCCTTCAACGCGCTGGCGCTCGATCGCAACCGGCTCAACGACGCGCAGGACGAAGTCCGCGTGCTCCTCCGCTCGGCGCGCCGGCTGCGTCCCAACCAGGAAGATAATTTCGGCGTCCTCGCCTCGGCGTCGCTGGTCGAGCTATGGGACCGGCTGACGAAAGTTCTGGCCACTATGGCGGTAGGGATCGTCTCCGTATTCATGGTCGTCGGCGGTGTCGTCATCATGAACATCATGCTGGCGGTGGTCACCGAGCGGACCTACGAGATCGGCATCCGCAAAGCCGTCGGCGCGCGGCAACGGGATATCATGCGGCAATTCCTGATCGAGTCTTCCCTGCTCTCGGCGAGCGGCGGATTGACCGGTGTCATGCTGGCCTGGCTGATCACCGTGCTGGTGCACGCGGCGATTCATATGCCGATGGCCGTGCCGGCTTCGGCGATTGCGATCGGCGTCGGGATCACGGCGCTGGTCGGGCTGTTCTTCGGGATGTACCCGGCGCGCCGCGCCTCGCAGCTCGACCCGATTCACGCCTTGCGGTGGGAGCGATGACGTTCTTCGAATTCCGTTCTTCCGCCGTCATGGCGGTGGCGACCGTGCGGGAGCACAAGGTCCGCAGCCTGCTGACGGTGCTCGGCATCATCATCGGCACTGGCGCGGTGATTGCGGTCGGCTCGATCATCACGGGGGTCAACGGCGCGATCACGGATATGGCAACCGCGTTCGGTCCGGAGACGATCTTCTCGTTCCAGTTCAACCTGGGGTTCCGCGGCGCGCTGCAGGCCGAGGAGCTGAAACGCAAGAAGTTCACCTGGGAGATGGGCCAGCAACTCGCCGAGCGCTGTCCTTCCGTCGACCATGTCTCGCCGTATCTGTTCAGCCCCAACACGTTCGGCCAGGGAGGCTGGGTCGACCTGGCCAAGTACGGCGGCCGCGACATCTATAACGTCGAGATCGCCGGCACGACGGAACGCTATGCCGCGGGCGGCGCCCAGCGCGTGCTGTACGGCCGGTTTTTCACCGATGAGGAGAGCCGCCACCGGCAGCCGGTCGTCGTCATTGGCGAGCACGTCTATAAGGCGCTCTTCCAGGGCGGCGATCCGGTGGGCAAATGGATCCAAGTGGACGGCCATCAGCTCCAGGTGGTCGGAGTGATCGGCAATGCCGTCGGCTTTCCCGGGCAGGAGGACCGCCGCGTCCTGCTGCCGTACTTCACCATGCACAAGATCTTCCCGACGGCGGACGAGATCATGTTTGTGATCGTGGCCCGCAAGGGCATGGTGGACCGCGCGATGGATGAGGCCGAAGCCGCGCTGCGCCAGTTGCGCAAGACGCCGCCTTCGAAACCCGACGATTTCTGGCTCGCCACGGGCGGCCAGATGCTCGACGATTTTCACCGCATCACCGGCACCATCGCGGTGGTCATGGTGGCGCTCAGCTCGATCGGGCTGCTCGTCGGCGGGATCGGGGTTATGAACATCATGCTGGTCTCGGTGACAGAGCGGACGCGCGAGATCGGCATTCGCAAGGCGGTCGGCGCGCGGCGGGCCGACATCGTGGTGCAGTTCCTGACCGAAGCGGTGGTGCTGACGGCGATCGGAGGCTTTCTCGGGATGTCGCTCGGCTGGCTGATTTCGACCCTGATGCGGCTGGCTTTCCCCAGCCTCCCGACGTCGGTGCCGCTTTGGGCGGCGGCGCTCGGCGTGGGAGTGAGCGTTGGGGTCGGGCTGTTTTTCGGGACGTGGCCGGCGGTGAAGGCGGCGAAGCTCGATCCGGTGGTGGCGCTGCAGTACGAATGAGGCGGAGTTAGGAGTTAGGAGTTAGGAGCTTACACGCCCCGCAGCGCCACTACGGTGACATCGTCGGCGCGGGAGGGGCCACTGTAGCGATTCACAGCGTCGATCACGGCTTGCGTCAGGTCGGCGGCGCGGCGGCCGGCATTCTCCTGGAGCACCTGCTTCAGCCGTTCCTCGCCGAATTCTTCGCCGCGGTCGATGCCGGCTTCGGTAACGCCATCGGAGTAGAGCAGCAGCGTTTCGCCGCATTCGAGGTGAGTCTCCACTTCGCGGCAGTCCCAGCGGCGAAAGGCGCCCAGCATGGTCGCGGTCGCGGGCAGCCGCTCGATCGCACCCGACCGCCGCGCGACCAGCGGCGCCACGTGCGCGCAATTCACGTAGCGGATTCGCCGCGTGCAATCGTCATAGATGCCGAAAAACAGCGTGGCAAAGCGCTCGGCCGCGGTGGATTCGAAGAAGTGCCGGTTGACGGCGCCCAGTGTTTCCGCCGGGCGAAGCAGCGCTCCGGGCGGCTGGTTGCGGAAAGTGGCCTGGAGATTCGCCATCAGCAGCGCGGCCGGGATGCCTTTGCCGGAGACATCGGCGAGCACGAAGCCGAGGGCGTCCTCAGCGACATCGAGAAAATCGTAATAGTCGCCGCCGACCTCGCGCGCGGCGAGGCACTCGCCCGCGAAATCCAGCGTGCGCAGGACCCGGCTGCGGCGCGGAAAGAGCTTTTGCTGCACGCTGGCGGCGATCTCCAGCTCGGACTTGCGCCGCCGCTCCGATTCCGCCTGCTTGCGGATCGCCGCGATCAGGCGCGCATTATCCCAGGGTTTCTGGATGAAATCGCAGGCGCCGCGCCGCATGGCTTCGACGGCGAGCTCGAAGCTGCTCCAGGCGGTCATCACCATCACGGGCGTATGGTTGCCCTGCTCCTCGAGGTGCGCCAGCAGATCCATCCCCTCGGCGCCGGAGGTGGTGTCCCGCGTGTAGTTCAGGTCGACCAGGATCAGATCAAAATGCTGGCAACGGACCGCGCTCATCAACGCCTGCGGCGAATCGACCGCGACGGCCTGCCAGCCCTGGCCCTTGAGCAGGAGGCGCAGCGCCTCCAGCACGTCCGGCTGATCATCGCAGACGAGCACCCGGAACGGCTTGGCGGCGGCGTCCATTTCCTCATTGATAACACGGCAGCGGCTGGCGCGAGGGACTGCACGATCGGACCGGTTGCTACCATATGCCAATGCTCCCGCTCCTCCTCGCGCTGCTGCGCTTCACGGCATGGGAGGCGGTGCTGTTTGCGGCCGCCGGGCGGCTGGCGCAGGCGGCCGGATGGAGCGCGGACGATAAGCCGCCGCGGGCGGAACGGTGGCTGGCGGTGCTGGGGATCCAGGTAGCGCTGGAGGCGACGGTTGCCACGACATTCTCCCTCCTGCGGCTGAATTCGCAGACCGCGTATTGGATCGCGGCGGCGGTCTGTGCTGGCGCCTGCATGTTGTTCCGGCGCGGCCGTGGGCTTTACGCAGGAGCAGGTCAGCCGTTCTGGCGCCATTGGGCAGCGGCGATTGCGGCGATATCGGTCCCGGCGATTCTCGTCTCCTTCCGGCCGATTCAGGAGATCGATTCGGTCAACTATCTCCACTATCTCATCGAATGGATGGGCAACCACGGCAGCGTGTACGATTTCGCCAGCTATTACAGTCCATTCTGGGAAATCTCGTTCCTCCCGGTCTGGACGGTGACCGGCGTCGACCTGTTCTTTCCGCTGCTCGCGCTCAAGGGCGTGGCGCTGGTCGCGCTGGCCGCGTGGGTCCTTGGGCTCGATCTGGAGATTCCGCCCGAGCGCCTGGCGTGGATCGTGCCTTCGATCGTGCTGATGCGCCATTATTGGCTGGAATATTCCGGCGTGGCCACCATCAAGAACGATGCACCGCAGGGCGCGGGCTTCCTGCTGCTGGCGCTGGCAGTGATGCGAGCAGCGCGCCGGCCGCTCGAACGCCGGGATCTCGCGCTGCTCGCGACCGGCGTGGCGTTCGGCACGGTGAAGTTTCTCGGGGTGGTGACGGCGCCGGTGGCGGTGGCGGCGGTGCTGTGGCTCACTGCGAAACAGAGCCGCGACCGCACGCCCGCGGTGGGCCGGGTCGCGGCGTTGATGGCGCTATGCTTCCTGCTCAGCACCGGCCACTACTACCTGCATAACTGGCTGCGCTTCGGCAATCCGGTATACCCGATGCCGCTGGCCCTCGGGCCGCTGCGGCTGCCCGGAGAAGGATCGGACATCTCTTACACATCGATTCTTTACAGCCTCCACGATGCGCGGCTGTGGCGCGCGTTCTTCTGGCCCGCGGGAGCCGTTTCGCCGCTCGGCGCGCTGTTCCCTGCGATTTTTGCCGCGGCGCTCGCGGTCTGCGCGTGGCGGCTTCTGGTCGCGGTACGGCAACGGCGGATGCAGCCCGGCGGCTGGCTGGCGCTCGTAGTCCTGAGCACCTGGCTGCTCTACTTCCGCGCGCCGTGGAGCGCCAGCGCGGGACGCGGCGACCTCGCCTACATCCTCAACAGTCTCGATTCGGTGCGGCTGGTCGATGGCGTGCTGGCCGCGAGCGAGCTGCTCGTGGCGGCGACACTCGGCCGTTGGGCGATCGCCGTTGCCGCCGTAAACGGCGCGAGCCGGTTGTGGCTGATCGCGGAACGGCTCCCGGCGGATCGGTTTCCGCCGCTCTGGGTGTTGGGCGCGGCTGCGCTGGCGGGCGCAGCGATCTGGATCGCCGGCCGGCGCGCGCTGCCGGTTGCGGCGGCCGCGCTGATCGTTGCATGCCCGTGGCTTGTGGAACGAAATCGCGCGCACTGGACGGAGTATTGGAACGACCTCAAGCCGATGCTGGCCGCGCTGCGCGGGCCGGATCTGGCCGTCCTCGCATTCAACGAGGGCTGCTACTTCGCCGGGCACGTGGTGGCTGCGGGGAATCCGGTCGAGCCCTCGGTACGCGCGCGGCTTCCCGAGGAGATGGACGCGATGTCACCAGCCTCGCGTCCGCGGTATCTGGCTGTCCTGGCGACGCCCGGCTTCGACTGGCGGCCGGGCTACGCGGCGAAGATCGCGGCGTGGGGGTACCGCGAGCGGACAGCGGGCACTAATGGCGCCGTGTTCGAGAAGTCCGATACGCCGTAGTGCGCGTGTGCCGGTCACTCCGTCTGCGGCCTCTGCCGAACGCGCCAGGCGAGCGCGGCCAGAATCGTTGCCAGAAAGGAAATGCTGCCCAGCTCGGGCACCGGGTCGGGTGGATCGATGGGATCGATCGCATCGGCCTGGATATCGATCCCAAAGGTGGCGCCATCTTGGCCGGCTAACATCTGAGGCGTGATCCAGTCCGCATTGACTGCCTGATATTCCTGCCCGCCGAGCGTGAAAACCGGATTCGCCAGATGTCCGTAGATTTGAAAAAGCTGGGGAGTCCCGTCCCAATCCAAATAGGTGCGGCTTCCTCCGGCGCTTACCGTGAAGCCGGGGGCGGATACCTGCAAGGCGCCTACGTCGAAGCCGTCGATCTGCATCGTCGTGTCGGCCATGAAATTGTTGAGGGTGAAAACGCCCCTTTCGGAGTCGAGGCCATTCACCCCACTGGCCACGGTTTCGACTGCGGCGCCGATTGTGACGGTAACCGTGGCCCGCGCCAGCTCGGAGAAAAGGCCGATGCCGGCCAGCAGAGATGCGCAGAAGATCGGTCGGAGTCTACGATTTGTTATCAATTCAGTGCCTCTGGCGGTGCGTTTCAGCATAAGAATAGCCAGCGTTTTATTAGCAACAAATCATCTGTTTTGAATGTATATCGATCGCTAGTTTTCAACGAATAGTGTGGAATCGTGCAACGAATACTTAGAAATGTTGCTCCTCGATTGGCAGCAAAACCCATTCCTTGGGACTACGGCGGAGAAGCGGGCTGCTGTGGCGGCGTGCCGCGATCCCGAATCCGGGAAGCGGGAGCACGGTGTCGGGTAAGAATTCCCTGCGCCGCCGGAACGAGGCCGCGCCGCGGACCGAATCCGCCATACCGGAACAGAATGTAGTCAGGACGCTACATTCCGGCGGCGCTCGCCGGCGCGCAACACCTCCGCCACCCGGTTTAGAAGGGTTTTCGGAGTGAAGGGCTTCGGAAGGAAACCGGAGGCATCATCGAGAGGCGTTTGACGGATCAGCTCGCGATCGTAGCCGGACATATACAAGACCGCGATTTCGGGCCGCATTCTTCGCAGACGGGCGACCATTTCCGGACCGCTCATGCCGGGCATGACGACGTCGGTCAGGACCAAATCCAGCCTGGCGCCAGACTGCGCTTTGAGCAGGGCCTCTTCGCCGCGAACGGCTTCGATGACCTCGTGCCCTGCCTTCCGCAGCGACTGCAAGATCAGCCGGCGCAGCGGCGCTTCATCCTCGACAAGCAGGATACAACCGGCCCGCCCGGCCACAACGGCTGCCTCCGCCGGCTTCTCCTCCTCGCTCACCGTCTCGGGGCACCGCGGCAGATACATCCGGAAAATGGCGCCTTGCCCGGGGGCCGTTTGGACCGTGAGCGTCCCGCCGTTCTGCTCGGCGATGCCGTGCGCCGTCGCGAGGCCCAGTCCGGTTCCTTTACCGGGCTCCTTGGTAGTGAAGAAGGGCTCGAATACGCGCCGGGCTACTTCTTCCTCCATCCCGTAGCCCGTGTCCGCGACGCTCAGCGCCACATAGGAGCCGGCTTTCAGATTACCCTCCTGCGCCTCGCCCAGCTCTACATTTCTGGTCTCGATCACCAGCCGGCCGCCGTTGGGCATGGCATCGCGTGCATTGACCGCCAGATTGAGGATCACCTGCTCGATCTGCGTCGGGTCGGCCTTCACGTTGCCCAGCCCGCTAGCCAGCACCGTCACCAGTTGGATGTCCTCACCGATCAGCCGCCGAAGCAGGCCTTCCAGTCCGGCAACCACGCGATTCAAGCCGATGACCCGCGGCTGCATCACCTGCCTCCGGCTGAAGGCCAGCAGCTTCGTCGTGAGTTCCGCGGCCCGTGTGGCAGCCTGTTCGATATCGACCAGCTCGGAAGGCGTCTCATTCTCCGGGAATCGCTCGCGCAGGAACTCGGCACTGGTGGTGATGACGGTCAGGAGGTTGTTGAAGTCGTGAGCGACTCCGCCGGCCAGCTGCCCGATCGCTTCCATCTTCTGCGCCTGGCGCAACTGCTCGCTCACTTCCAGGTGCCGGGTGATCAAATCTCCGATCCGGCCTACCATCTCATCGGGCGGGATGGACGCCTCCGGAGTTTCGGGGGGACTCCCCGCCGACGGCTCCCCGATGCCGGCGGCGGATTGGTGGATCAGCGCGGCGATGCGCCGGTACAAGGCGTTCAACTCGTCATTGGCCGCGCGCAGTTGCCGGTTCGTCCCGGCGACCTCCTGGGCGCGCCGGTAAATTTCCGCCTCCATCTGCCCGGCGCGGATTTCGAGCGCCTGGGCCCGCTGCTCGGCCTCCTTCAGCATGACGAACTCGGTCACATCCTCCACGCGGTGGATGATGTACCGGATCTCGCCTTGCGGACCGAAAACCGGCGCGTTCAGCGGACTCCAGTACCGCTGCTCGAACTCCCCACCGTCGGATTCCCGGCGGCGGACATCGTACTTCTGGATGGGCATCGCGTCGGGAGCGCGATGCTGCAGCACGCGCAACAGGGATGCCCGGAGGTTCCGCACGCCGTTTGCCTCCGGGTCGGCCGGATTGTCGGGGAATACGTCGAAGATGTAGCGGCCGAAAATCTGCTCGCGCGTGGTCATCGTCGCGTGCAGGTAGGCGTTGCTGGCGGCTACGATCCGGAAGTCGGGGGTCAAAACCAGGTAAAGTCCCGGCGCAGATTCGAATAGCGCCTGGAAGTCGAGGCCACCCGATACTTCATCCGAGTCTGCCGTATCAGCGTGATCCTTCATGGCATTGCGGACCGCATCTGTTTATATTTTACGATTCCCGCGCTGCTGCGAGTAAAGACACCGGCAGCAAATCCGTAACGGAACACCCGCAAGGCGAAGCTCGAAGGCGGGCGTGCACCGCTATGAGGCCCTTGGTACCATGAGAGTTAACCCCCGAAAATGGATTCGCCAAACGTAGACCTGAAGCAGACCATCAATCTGCCGAAAACGCCATTTCCGATGAAGGCCAACCTGCCGCAGACCGAGCCGAAGCTGCTCGCGCGGTGGGAGGAACAAGGACTGTACCGGCGCATTCGCGAATCGCGCGCCGGGCGGCCGCGGTTTGTGCTGCACGACGGGCCGCCGTACGCCAACGGGCGCATTCACCTGGGCACTGCATTCAATAAGATCCTCAAGGATTTCATCGTCAAATCGAAGACCATGGCGGGCTTCGACTCGCCCTATGTGCCGGGCTGGGACTGCCACGGGCTGCCGATCGAAATCAAAGTCGATCACGAGCTGGGGCCCAAAAAGGCGCAAATGTCCGCCGCGGATATCCGGCGCGCCTGCCGCAAGTACGCCGAGAAATTCGTCGACCTGCAGCGCGCGGACTTCAAGCGCCTGGGCGTGCTCGGCGAATGGGAGGATCCGTACCTGACGATGTCGGCGCATTACCAGGCCGTCATCGCCGGCGCGTTCGTGGAATTCCTGGAGCGCGGGTACGTATACAAGGGGCTCAAGCCGGTGCATTGGTGCACGCACGACCGGACCGCGCTGGCGGAGGCGGAGGTCGAATATAAGGACCACACGAGCCCGTCGATCTGGGTCCGGTTCAAGCTCACCTCCGATCCGGCCGCCATCCACCCCGATCTCGCCGGCCGCAACGTGTACGGGTTGATCTGGACGACCACGCCCTGGACCATGCCGGCCAACATGGCGATCGCCTTCCATCCCAAGTTCGAATACGTGGCGATGGAGGTCGCGGGCGATGTGTATCTGGTAGCGGCCGAACTCGCCAGAACCACGGCGGAAAAGTGCGGCTGGGCGGAGTATCGCGTGATGGCGGCCGTGCCGGGGGCCAAGCTGGAGCACGCCGTCTTCCGGCATCCGTTTCTCGAGCGCGATTCGCTTGGCGTGCTGGCGGATTATGTCACCCTCGAACAGGGCACCGGCGCCGTCCACACCGCGCCGGGGCACGGGCAGGAGGACTACGCGACGGGGCGCGCCTACGGCATCGAGACGTTCTGCCCGGTGGATGCCAGCGGCCGCTTCTATCACGCGACCGGCGCCCCCGGGCGGCTGCCCGAGGCGATCATCGGCAAGACGATCTGGCAGGCCAACCCGATCGTCACGGAAATCCTCAAAGAGCACGGCGCGCTGATGGGGACGGAGAAGCTGGCGCACTCCTATCCGCACTGCTGGCGCTGCCATAACCCGGTGATCTTCCGCGCCACCGAGCAGTGGTTCATCGGGATGGAGCGCAACGACCTGCGCCAGCGCACGCTGGAGGCCATCCGGCAGGTGCGGTGGATTCCCTCGTGGGGCGAGGAGCGCATGTCGAACATGATCTCCACGCGGCCCGACTGGTGCATTTCGCGGCAACGCGTGTGGGGCGTGCCGATCCTCGTCTTCTACTGCGAAGGGTGCCGCGAGCCGCTGACCGACCGCGTTATCCTGGACCGCGTGGTCGCGCTGTTCCGCGAGCACACGGCGGACGTGTGGTACGAGCGCACGGCCGCGGAACTGCTGCCGCCGGGAACGAAATGCCCGCGCTGCGGCGGCGCGGAGTTCAGCAAGGAATCGGACATTCTCGACGTGTGGTTCGATTCGGGGTCGAGTCATCTGGCGGTGCTGAATGAGCGCTTCGGCCTCGAGTGGCCGTCCGACGTGTATCTCGAAGGCGGCGACCAGTACCGCGGCTGGTTCCACAGCTCGCTGCTGGTGGGCGTGGGGCTCAAGGGCGCATCGCCTTACCGCGCGTGCGCGCTGAACGGGTGGGTGCTCGACGGCGAAGGCCGGGCGATGCACAAGTCGCTCGGGAATTCGATCGAGCCGGAAGAGGTCATCAAGCACCACGGCGCGGAGATTCTGCGGCTGTGGTCGGCGTCGGTCGATTTCAACGAAGACGTGCGCATGTCCGAGACGATCCAGACGCGTCTCGTGGATGCGTACCGCAAGCTGCGGAACACGTTCCGTTACATGCTCGGGAACGTTTCGGACTTCGACCCGGCTCGCGACGCCGTGCCCGCGGCCGAGCTGCCGGAGCTCGATCAATGGATTCTGCTGCGCGCGGAGGATCTGGTGGCCCGCTGCCGCGTGTGGTACGAGAATTTCGAGTTTCACAAGGTCTATCACACGGTCTACGCCTTCGCCACGGTGGATCTGAGCGCCATCTACTTCGATGTGCTGAAGGACCGGCTGTATACTTCAGCGGCGCGCTCGCGCGCACGCCGCGCGGCGCAGACGGCGCTCTACCGGCTGCTCGATGCGCTGGTGCGGCTGCTCGCGCCCATCATGAGCTTTACGGCCGAGGAAGTATGGCTCGCGATGGGCCGCGCCGATAGCGTGCACATGGCTTATTTCCCTGAGCCTTCCGAGCTTTCCGAGGGCCTGCCGCTCGAGGCGCGGAAACGGGCGGCCAACTGGGACCGTCTCATGGAAGTAAGGGCCGATGTGCTGAAGAGCCTGGAAACCGCGCGGAACGAGAAGCTGATCGGCGCGCCGCTCGAAGCCCGCGTCCGCCTCAGCGCCGATGGGGATCTCTATCCGCTACTCAACGAATACGCCAGCGAGCTGCCGGGATTGTTTATCGTTTCCCAGGTGGAATTGGAAGCCGCGAATCGGGACACTCTGGGGGTTCGGGTGGAGCGAGCGGCTGGGGAGAAGTGCGAACGCTGCTGGAAATACACGACGGACATCGGCAGCGAGTCGCGATACCCGACAATCTGCGCCGCCTGCGCCAGGGCCGTCGACGAGTCGCGGAATGCCTGACCGCCGCATGCTCGCGTTTCTCGGCGCGGCCGGCGTATTCGCGCTGGACCGGCTGACGAAGTGGATCGTGGAAACGCGGTTCACCTTCTTCGATACCAAGCCTGTGATCCCGGGCTTCTTCGATATCGTGCGCTCGCAGAACCGCGGGGTGGCGTTCGGCATCCTGAACGATTCCGCTTCGCCCTGGAGCACGGTTTTTCTGATCGCCGCGGCGCTAGCGGCAGTGGCTGCCATCGCGACCATGCTGTGGCGCGCGGACCGCAAGATGGACGCACGGTCGGTGTGGGGGCTGGCGCTGATCCTGGGCGGCGCGGCGGGCAACGTGTTCGACCGCATCGTGTGGGGCCGCGTCACCGATTTCCTGCTGCTCTACGTCCGGGACTGGCAGTGGCCGACGTTCAACCTCGCCGATTCCGCGATCGTGGCCGGCAGCGCGCTGCTGATTTTCGACCTGCTCCGGTCGAGCCGCCGGAGCGCTTCCCATGTATCCTGAAGTCCTTCATCTCTCGTTTGTCCATACGTACGGCCTGCTGGTCGCGGCGGGATTCCTCGCGGCGCTGTGGGTCGCGGGAAAGCTGGGCCGGCGCGCCGGCCTGAATGCGGATGCGGTTACGAATCTTGGGATCTACTGCGCGCTGGCGGCGATCGTGGGCGCGAAGGTGATGCTGCTGATCGTGGAGCCGGGGGATTTCTTCTCCTGGGCCACGCTGCAGGCGGGCGGCGTGTTTTACGGCGGGCTGATCGCGGCGCTCGTCATGGCCTGGTGGTACATGCGGCGCATGAAGCTGCCGGGGCTGCGCACGGCGGACGTCTTCGCGCCGGCCATCGCGCT
>DATGMB010000258.1:0-2248 GCA_035293845.1 Bryobacteraceae bacterium | reverse complement strand
TCCCCCCTCTCTCCCGAACCTGGCTGGAATTCGCGCTACTAAGGGGATCTCCTTACAGGATATTTCGGCCGCCACCAAGATCACGCTGCGCTATCTCGAAGCCATTGAACGAGGTGAGTACGAAAAGCTTCCCGGCGGCGTCTACAACGTGAGTTACATCCGGCAGTATGCCCGCGCCGTCGCATGCGACGAAGGTGAACTGGTCGAGCGCTATCGGATATATGCACGAACGGCCGCCTGCGACGAAAGTGAGATGATCGAGCGCTATCGGAAGCAATTGGAAGGAATGCGCTAGTACCGGTAAGTTTTTCCGCCCGCCCGTAGCCGGCGTTACCGGGATGCCCGCCCGGCACGGCGGCGATGTTATCCTCCGGTTTGATCCGCCACCTCAGCCTGCTCCTCCGCCTCTGGTACCGTCCCGGCGCCGCGATGGGAGAGATCCTGGACCGCGGCAGTCTCCTGTTCGCCAGCATCGCCGCGCTGGCTGCCGGCTTCGCTCTTCGCAGCGCCGTTGCGCCCGTCATCAGCTTCTACATGCCGCTATTGATTCTGGCGGTCATCTATGTTCCCGGCCTGCTGCTCCTGGGGACGCTGATCGCTCATACGGGTTCGCTGGCTACTGCCTTTCAGCGCGACTATTCACCACTGCTCACCTGTGTCGCGATGGCCTGGAGCGCGGCGCAGGTTCCGGTGCTGCTCGCCGCGTGGTTCGCCCCGGTTGCGCTGGACGCCGCCGCTTCGGCCGCATATCTCTATCTCGCCGTCCTGATCTTCTTCGCAGTCCGGACGGTCTTCGGCGCAGGCAACGGAGCTTCGGCGGCGATCGTCTGCCTCTCCTGGGTTCCGCTGGCGGCCGCCGCCCTGCTGTGGGGGCCGATATCCATGGTGCTCCGCCTGCTGGCCTCGCCCTTCTTCCTGCTCTACGTCATCTACTATCTGGGCGCGGAATTCGGCCGCCTGGGCGAAGGCTTGCGCAGCGGCCAGAATTACCGCCGCATGCTGGAAGCTGCCGCCATCAACCCGCACGATGGCGAAGCGCAGTACCAGCTCGGCCTCATCCACCAGCAGCGCCGCCAATACACCGAGGCCATCCGCCGCTTTGAGGCCGCCGTCGCCATCGACCGCACCGAAACCGACGCCCACTTCCAGCTCGGCCGCATCGCGCGCGAGCAGGGGCGAATGGATGAGGCTCTTGCGCGCTTCGAAACCGTCCTCCGGCAGGATGAAAAGCACAGCTCGAGCGAAGTCCACCGCGAGCTCGGCGCGGTAAACCTGGCTCTCGGCCGCGCCGCCGAGGCCGAGCGCGAGCTTGCGCTCTATACGGCGCGCCGCGAATACGATCCGGAAGGCCTCTACTGGTACGGCGAAGCGCTGGAGCGCAATGGAAAAGCGGACGCTGCCCGCGATGCCTTCGCGCGCGCCGTGGAGGCTGCCCGCACGGCGCCGCGCTACCGCCGCCATATTGTGGCGAAGTGGAGCCGTCTGGCGCAGCGCAAGCTGCGGCGCGGATAAAGCCGCAGCGCAGGCAGCGCAGGGGGATAACGTCATCCCCGGGCCGTTGAAACGAGGTCGCCCTCCCCGGTGTCCTCATCCTGCTCTTCCGGAAGTTCGCGCCGAATCCGTTCCAACAGCTCTCGTGGGTGGAACGGCTTTTGCAGCAACCGGGACAGGAATGCCTCGGGGATTTGGTGCGGCGAATGTCCGCTCATCAGCAGTACGCGCATGCGCGGGCGCTCCTGCGTAAGCTTCTCCGCCAGCTTCGGGCCGTCCATCTCGGGCATGACCACGTCAGTCAGAAGCAGGTGAATCGCGCCGGGATAGTCCCGCGACACTTTGAGGGCCTCCGGGCCGTCCGCTGCCGTCAGCACGGTAAACCCGGCGTTCGCGAGCACCGCCTCGACCATGCGCAGCACGGCGGGCTCATCGTCCACGAGCAGCACGACCGCTCCGGAGTTGGGCTTGGCTGACATATGCCCGTCTCACCCATACGCTACACCAGCCTACTGTTCGGTACCAGACAGTTATAGCCGAACAGTTTGGAAGACCTTCCGAATGATGGAGTAGCAGGGGCATGAAAAAGATTCCAGTAGTCCGCGGTCGACAACGGTGAGCTTGCCATAGCTGTACTCGACGGCTCCGCCATCGCGCAAAATCGAAAGCGCCTGGTTCACCGTGGGCCGGCGCGCACCCATCATGGCCGCCAGGAAATCCTGTGTGAGCTCCAACCGGTCGGTGCCCGCGCGATCCT